>CALKWO010000155.1 GCA_938003875.1 uncultured bacterium | reverse complement strand
TCTTGAAAAATTAGCAGCTAACGTATAGGACAAAAACTTTTGAACAATTACCTAGCATTCCTGATATGTATTCTGAGTTAATGATAGAGAGCTTCCGTACATTTCAACATTTAGAATTGAAAGATTTAGGGAAAATCAATCTTTTCTTTGGACCTAATAATTGCGGAAAAACTACAATTCTGGAAGCTATTTTTACTCATGGATGTGGATTGAATTTTGGACCTTTTTTAAATCACGTTTTGCTAAAAAGAGACTCTATTCGTGAGTTTCAATACATGGAAGCGGCTGAAAGATTTTTTTGCTTATTTCATGTTACATCTTCTTTGCCTTATCATTTTAAAATTGAGGGGAAATTTTCTCATAATATATCCCATACTTTATCTGCCCAATTTCATCCTTCTTCTTCGTTGAGTGCATTGGATCCACTTTTAATGGGACAATCAGTGAATGATCCTTTAGATCAGACAACAGATAAATGGAAATCGTATATAGAATCATCTAAAAAGCCTTCTCTATATTTAGGGCAGTGGATACTGGATTTGGATGGCGTAGAAACTCCTTATTCTATAAAGTTACCTTCTGAGATTTCTGCCAGGTCTCCTTTAAAAATGTGTGCTATGCATGATATATTATCTCATAGAATTCCTGTTGCTCTTAGCCAGATATATAGTTATTTGAAAAGATATAATCTACAAAAGGAGTTTCTCCAAGAATTAAAAAAGGCCTTTCCCTCTACAAATATAGCAGAGATAGACTTTATGCCCTATCCTGATGGCACACAGGGAACGGTTTATATTTCGCTTGAAAATGGAAAAAAATTGCCTTTATATGCGTTTGGGGATGGTATGAGAAGATGGTTTTATTTAATAGGACAGATGGTAGTATATAAAAATTCCTGCCACTGCATTGAAGAAATAGATGCAACCTTTCATCCTGCAAGCTATCCAGATTTATCTCGTTTATTATTGGAATATTCTGAAAAATACAATAACCAACTCTTTCTTTCTTCCCATAGCATAGAGTTTACAGATATTTTTTTAGAGACCCTCTATGGTACAGAAAATAACTATGAAAAGGATGATCCAGTCAGGTTATTTACTCTAAAACCTTCTCAAGCTACAGGGCAGCCTGATGTATGGAGTCTGAGAGGACATGATGCCTATATTCAAAGAAAAAAATACAATCTGGAGTTACGCTGATGCATAGAATGATTTTATGTGAAGGAATAACAGATGCGATTCTTCTAAGCTACTTTTTGTGCAAAAAATTCGGCTGGAAATTTTTAAAAGATTCAAAATCCACGATACGATTTAATATAACAAAGCATAACCAAATACTAAACTGGTATCAACATCCTGAATATGAAAAAATACAATTGGGAATATGGGGGACAGGCGGTTTGGAAAACATCCCCAATGTATATCCTTTACTTTTCAACAGGACAATGTGCGCTCTTCTGGCTGTCCGTCCAGACTCTGTTGTATAAATTCGTTTTAGATGTTTTATTTGTTTTGGTGAAAGTTTAATGTTACAATCGCTCATTGATTTTCTCCTCTGTTTTTACTGTTTTTCTTAATTTTACTCTGGAGTAAATCATTTTTCCACTATTAGAGATTGCTTTTTATAATCATCATCTTTATTGGTTTTTAGTCGTTTTTTGAACCGATGCCATTCTCTTCTTTCAATCGAAGGATGTATGTATGAATACCTGCATAGCCTCCCATAATCCCTGTGGGATGGAGATGAACCTGTCTCAGGCTGGAAGGGAAGAAAAGGCATGGCTGTGATGTAGTGCGTTCTAATACAACAGTTTCCCAATCCTGAGCTATAGCAATATAGGGAGAATCGTATAGCATTTGTATAAGATTTGCAGTCCCAGATACAATCTGGACTTCTCCAGTTTCTATATTCCAGTTTCTAATTTCTCCATCCCTGGAGGTAGAATAGGCTGTTTTTTCATTCTGGCTGATTGCTACGCCTGTGATTCCTTCTTTATGCCCTGTCAAAACAGAGAGACATTTGCCTTGTGGTATATCCCAGATTCTTACAGTTCGATCTTCTCCGCCTGAGATGATTTTTGTTCTGTTTTTGCTTATGTAGAGACTACGCACATCTTCTTTATGCCCCTGGAGTTGCAAGATACATTTACCTGATACGCTATCCCAAAGACGAATGACTCCAGCTCTGTCACCTGATGCAATCCATTGTCCATCTTCGGTTGCAAAAACGCTGGTAACATTTTTTTCATGGCCTGATAGCTGTTGGATACACTGCCCGCTTTGGGTATCCCAAATTTTTACTATTTTGTCGTCGGCTACTGAAACAATTCTTGAACCATTTGCACTAAAGCATGCGGATCGGGCATGTTGCTCATGTCCATGGAATATTATGATGCGTTTTCCTGTTCTTGTATCCCAAAGCATGAGGGTGTTATCTCGTGATGCAGTGATAGCCCTTTGTGCATTTTCTGAAAGATTAAAGCTGTTGATGATTTTACTATGAGATGCCAGATGTAGAATATATCCTTTAGATCGAATGTCCCATATACGGATGGTTTTATCGCTGGAACACGAAACAACGCGATGGTTGTCCTGGCTCATGGATAGGCAGAAAATGGAGCTTTCGTGTCCTCGAACTGCCATTTCGCATTGGAATGTTTCGAGATTCCATACAGAAAGAACGCCATAGTCTCCTGTAACGATTTTTTTTCCATCATGAGAAAATAAAATGCTAAAAACAATGCTGTCATGAGGTAGTATAGCAAGGCATTCACCTTGTAAATTCCATATTCTGGCACTTCGATCATCGCTTCCTGAGGCTATTTTCGAGCCATCTGGGCTTATAGCAACACATCGTACATGCTCTGAATGGGCAGACGATATCCAAAGGCACTTTTGGCTTTCCATATCCCATAAACGCACGGTATTGTCCCATGCCCCTGAGACAAGATATTTGCCATCATGAGATACTGCAACGCTATTCACCAGGTTCTCATGTCCATTCAAGAATCCTGTTGGTTTCCATGTCTGGCAGCTCCAGATATGGATTTTTTTGTCTTTACCTGCGGAAATAATCTTTTGCCCATCGGGTGTAAATCGCAAAGAGGCAATGGCTTTGTCGTGGCCTTCCAGAACACTCAGGCAAATTCCTTTTTGAATATCCCATATCCGTATGCTACCATCGCCTGATCCAGAAGCTGCAAATCGCCCATCAAAGCTTACATCCAGGCACGAAATATAGTCTTCGTGTCCTGAAAATATCCCAGTACACTCCCCTGTCGCAACATCCCATACGCGAAGGTTTTTATCATATCCTCCTGATACAAGTTGCCTGTCGTCAGGAGTAAAGCAGACTGCTGTTGCAAAGTCTTCATGACCTCGGAAAATCCTGATAAGTGGAGAATCCAGCCTTTCTGGCAAAGGTCGCAAGCTTTGTATCCATGGCGTTTTTTGGCGAGAATCTTTCCAGAATTCTACCATTTTATATAATTTTATACCAGAGCGATTCCAGGGGAGATTTTCGGAATTTTCTTCCTGATAATGATGCGCTGTTTCTGGAGAATCGTGCCAGTATCCTTGATTCCAGAAGGACTGAAAGAGGCATTGAGGATGACGCAGAAGGAAATTGAAATCAAAATCCAGCATTCTGGCAACCAGTTGGAGCAAATCTTTGCAGGCATATACCTCAGGAGCGATTTCTATAGACAGGTTATAAGGCAAAGGAACAGCAGTGGCTTCCAGAGCGTAATGGAAATCCTGCCTTAGCTCCATCAGCATTCCTGAAGTTGCTTTTTTTTCCATAAAAGCAATGTTGCAGAGCAGCTTCAGTAGATCAGAGTAGAGTTCTGCGGATTGCAATTGATATGGCAGTTCGAGAAGCGATCTTTCGTAGTGCTGCCAGGTCTTTTCAAAATAGGACGATAGCCTGCGATGATAGCATCTCATATCGCCTTTTCCCAGAAGCATTTTAACAGAACGCTCGAATTCAGGGTGAAAGAAGTGCAAGGTTTTTTCTCTGCATACAATGAAATTGGCTAAGGCTTTGGATACAAGGATAAAAAAGTCTTCTGTCGCGCTAGATGGATAGTCTTTCTGGATGATTTCATGAAGCTCTGCTTCTGTCAAGCCATGTTGGCTAGCGGCAATAAGGCCAAGATAGCCATAAATGATCTTTTCTCCCATAGACTTGCATAAACGCCGCAAAATTTGATGAAATAAAGCATCCACAGTAGTTGCCATCTGACCGATAGCAACACCGCCTTGTATTGTTTCATCCAATGCCACTTTAAGAAACAAAGGATTTCCTGCTGCCCTCTGAGCCAAAAAAAGCTGATCTTCTTTGCTAAGTACAATATGGTTTTGCTTCAGATAGACCTGGATGATTTCTTGGATTTCCTCGTTTTCCAGGGGAGGAAGTTCCAGAGGCAGAGAATCGGGATTTTGGCAAATCTTCTGCCAAACATCCACAGGCCGAGTGGACAGAACCACACGAACACAAGCTGGCAGAGAAGAAGGCAACCAGCTTAGCCTTTGAGCTTCCTCATCGCTTTCGTCTAAGCCATCTATCAATAGCAATAAAGGCTTTTTTCTGGCTTGTAAAAAAACCCGTAGCTGCAATAGAAGTTTCTCTGGCAAAATTTCCATCTTTTCACGAAAAAGCCCCTGATCCTGAAGCTGCTCGGCTATGCTTTGCAAAATTCCACGCAAAGAACGGTTATCGCCTGCCATACTCATATAGTGGACTATAGTCGGAATCTGAGATTCCTGATGAATCCAGCTTTGGTAGAATTGAGCCAAAAGTGCTGATTTTCCTGTGCCAGCAACAGCATGTACAACCAGCAGATTTGGATAGCTTTGCTCCCTGGCAAAGCGATAGAGGTCTTCCAGATACTTCCCTCTCCCTACAAATCCCTTGCACTTCTCCAAGATAATTTCACGAATGGCATCTTTTTTCTGATAGGATTCCAGTTCTGCTTTTTTGCCTTCAGGATAGTCGCTATGGATACTTTGGGATAGCTGAGTATAAATCAAATCCAATGCTTCCGAAGAATCATGATACCAAAAAACTTTCTCCCCTTGCTTTTCCAGCCTTTTTTTGAGAATATCCAAAGATTGCAAATCTTCCTGGCTTTCTGTTCCCAATTGCTCGCCCGAATATTGGCTCATATCCCCAAAGCAAAAAAAACGCCTTTCTTTGGGAATAGTTTGCAATGCCTGCTGGATTTCCATTTCGGTAATAGAATATCTCTGTGTATTCTCTTCTCCTGATTCGCAATGCAAAGGTCTCCATCCATAGCGATACCCGATGATCCCAATAAAATAGTCTACTTCACGCACCATCTTCAGGCACCAATGAACTAAATCTTTATCGCTTTGCTCTTTCCATCGCAGATCATAAGGAATCAAATGGAGACGCTGGGAAAATATCCTTTCTTGAATTTTCTGAAAAATCCCCGCAAGGCGATCCCTTTCCTTTTCCAAATCTTTAAATGTAGAGCTTACAAATACTTTTAAAGTTTTCCATATATGCATCATAGATAGTCCCAAGCTTTTTATAAAAAATTTCTGAAAGAAAAATCTAACGTAAACAAGACTCTATCTTGTCCAATTTCAAAATTAATTTTAAAGAAAGGGTATTTATGTCTCTTCATAATTTAGCAAATCTTTCAAAAGAAAACCAAAAAAATTTTAAAAAACATAATGCTTATCTGTGGATAAAAAAAATTTTCTTTACAAAACAACAAAAATTTGCAGATTAGTAATACATAGAAACACCGAGAAGAAAAGTGTAAAAATTTTAGATATTTGTATGGTTCAAAAGCGGAGGTGAAGCATCCTGGAAGGAATGAAAACAGTGTCGCAAAGCACCAAAAGAGAACTTGTCTTTGTCTTTTTCAAAGCAAATCCAGTATCTTGTTTGCTCTTTTTTTATTCCTGAAAGAGTGCTTCAATGGAGCGAACCAGGCAATGATTTAAACTATCTTGATCCATCTGGTAATATAAATCGTAGACGTAGACATCATACGTGTTAAGCTTTAAAATTTTGTCTTGCAACACATTGTAGCCGCAGGGTTGCGCCGAAAAAGTCATGTCTGCTCAAAAGCCCAACGCC
>CALKWO010000154.1 GCA_938003875.1 uncultured bacterium | reverse complement strand
TCTTATTTGTGTTTATCTGTGTTTATCTGTGGTTCTCTTTAAAAATCGAAAAAGTTCATTTACAAGCTGCGGAATATAGGCTATCATAAGGATTTATAAAAAATATGGAACAAAGATTAGATATTCAAATTCAGTCTGTCAATGATGAAGTAGCCTTCAACAATCGCCGTTATTTTGATGAAATTGGGCTTCTTGTTATCAATATGATAAGCTCTCCTGGGTCAGGAAAGACTTCGATTCTGGAAGTCATGGCACAAAGCCTGGGGAAAAAACTTCATGTCATTACAGGAGATGTCCAGACGAACCTGGATGCGGAGCGTTTGGAAAAAGCTGGAGCTAAAGCCTACCAGATACAGACAGGCGGGTCATGCCATTTAACGGCTAGTATGGTTCAAAAAGCCCTGACGGTTTTCGACATAGAACCAAATTCCTTGTTGGTTATAGAAAACATTGGAAACCTCGTTTGCCCTTCCACCTACAATCTGGGCGAACACATTAAGGTCGCTGTTGTGAGTACAGCCGAAGGAGATGAAAAGCCCATCAAATATCCTGCGCTTTTCACAAGAGCGCAGGCCGTGATCGTGAATAAAATGGATCTTTTGCCTTATGTATCGTTTGACATAGAACGTTTAGCCTCGGATTGCTATAAACTCAATAACCAGGTTCGAATCTTTACGACATCCTGTGTAACTAAAGAAGGCTTTCCAGCCTGGATGGACTTTTTATACCAGGTAAAGAAAAGCCTCCATTGATATATGCAGATTCATTCTAAACATACTGAAATTTATCAGAATGCCCTAAAGCTTCTGCCAGAGCGAGACGAAAAAAACATGTCTCTTTTTCTGGCAATCCAGGGCATTGTGCAAGGAGTAGGATTTCGTCCTTTTGTCTATCGCACTGCCATGAAATTGGCCTTGAGAGGGGAGGTAAGCAACAATGCGCAAGGCGTAGAAATAAAGCTCAGTGGGGAAAAAAATTCTATACTTGGATTTATTCTGGAACTTCAGGATTCGCCTCCTCCTCTGTCTGTCATCAGGAATATTTCCCTGGAACGCATAGACTATATAGATTATCCTTCCTTTTCTATCAAGGAAAGCGAAAAGGGAAATGCCTTTGAAATAGATATAACGCCTGATATCGCTATCTGCCAGGCTTGTCTGAAAGAAATGAGAGATCCTGAAAATCCCAGATACCAATATCCTTTCATCAATTGCACAGATTGTGGCCCACGCTATTCTATTATTCAGGATTTGCCCTATGACCGTCCCATGACGACAATGCGTTCCTTTCCTATGTGTACCAGATGCAAAAAAGAATACCACGATCCTCTCAACAGGCGATTTCATGCTCAGCCCATTGCCTGCCCTGATTGTGGCCCATGTCTGGATCTTTTAGATAGCTCTGGTAAATCCATGAACCTGTCACAAAAGGATATCATTCGAGCAACATGCAGATTGCTAAAAGAAGGCAACATCCTTGCTATAAAAGGCCTGGGTGGATTTCATCTGGCGTGTCGGACAGACATATTCTCTACCTTGAGCAATCTACGGCAGAGGAAAAAACGAGATGAAAAACCCTTTGCTATTATGCTAAGAAATCTTTCTGCTGCCGAGGAAGTAGCATTTGTATCACAAGAAGAAAAAAACATTCTTTCTTCTTGCGCAAGCCCTATTGTTCTCGTCAAAAGAAAAGAAAATTCCCTTGTATCTCATCTTGTTGCTCCTACGCTGGATTCTCTAGGTATCATGCTACCTTATACTCCGCTTCACCATCTCCTTTTCGATCTAGGGCAATGGGATGCTCTTGTCATGACCAGTGCCAATGTCTCTGATGAGCCTATGATCTATCAGAATCAAGATTGCGTAAAGGCACTAAAGGGAATTGCCGATTTTTTTCTGCTACACAATCGGGATATACAGAACCGAATTGATGATTCTCTGGTAAGAGTGGTTTCGCAGAAGCCTCTTTTTATCAGAAGAGCGAGAGGCTATACTCCAGAATCTCTGCCTTCGCCTCTATCTGTGGATGGAGTCGTTGCCTGTGGTGGGGTAATGAAAAGCACCATTGCTATCGGGCGAGGGAAAAGGTGTTATGTTTCCCCCTATATTGGAAAAATGGAAAACCTGGAGACATACCATAGTCTTTCACAAACCACAGGACAGCTCCTTCATCTGCTCAAAGTCAAGCCCAAAATTTTTGCCTGTGACCTGCATCCTGGCAGCCTGAGTGCTCAATTTGCCAGACAAGAATCAACAGAAAAGGCCTTGCCCTTAGAATATATCCAGCACCATCATGCTCATGCAGCTTCCTGTATGGCGGAAAACAATTTTAGCCCTGAAAAGCAGGCGATCTGCATCATCTATGATGGAACGGGCTATGGAGAAGACGGGAATATATGGGGAGGCGAAATTTTTCTGGCAAGCTATAAATCTTACAGGCGCATGGCCCATCTGGCATATTTTCCCTTGCCAGGAGGAGACATGGCTATAAAATATCCCTGGCGCATTGTATTTGGGATTCTGGAGGAAAAAGCAAAAGAAATCTTCCCCCAGATTCTCGAAAAAGAGCAAGAAGCGATTTTATCGTTACTACAAGCTCAGGTTTCATGCCCTCTTACATCTAGCATGGGAAGACTCTTCGATGCTATGTCAGCCTTATTGGGAATCAATACACAAATGCAATATGAAGGTCAACCTGCTATGGAATTGGAAGGCATTGCCCAACCACAAGAAAAAGGGAAATACCAATTTTCTTTACAGCAAACGCAAGATTCTGTCTTACTGCTCCAGGGAGCCGAGATTCTCCTGCAAGCATGGGACGATCATAAAAAGCATACCTCTCCTTCTATCATTTCGGCGCGTTTTCATAATACCATAGCCCAGGCTACTGCCGAAATATCTTATAGAATTGCACAAGAGCAAGGCATTTATGACGTATTTCTATCAGGAGGCTGCTTCCAGAATGCCCTCTTGCTAGAGAAAACAATATCTTCCTTGCAAGAAAGAAAGCTGAAAGTACACACACACCGCCTCCTTTCTCCTAACGACGAAGGAATATCATACGGCCAGGCCATAATAGCAGCAGAGAGAAAACAGATAATTTTTTAAAATATATCCGTGTTTATAAATTGAATTGAACTTTTTTGATGCTATAATGGAAGATTACCAGGATAAATCATAACGAGCATTCAGAAAAAAGGGAAATTTTATGAACCAAAGCGGATCTCTATTTCAAAAAGAAAGAAAACAAATCGTTATTCTTTTGCTTCTTGCTTTGCTTTGTTTAGGAGGAATGCTATACCTTTCTCCTTTCTATAAACAAAATCGCATGGAAGTCAAAAAGCAGGAGCAAAGAAAAACCCTTGTTCTGGAAGAGCTTAAACCTCCTTCTGGATTGCCCAAGATACCTTCTATTCCTTTTTTGGAAGATAACTCTATCCTGGAAAAAACACAGGATGATCCATACCTGGAAACGCATGGATTTTTTTATTTACTGCATAAAGTCTATTTTTCTACCCCAAAAGAGCTGGAAAGTTTTGACCCCAAGTTTCATTGGCTTAGCTTGGTAAATATAGAAGGCAGATCGTCGCTTAGGGGGAAGAGAATGAAAATACGAGGCACGCTGGTAGACATAAAAAGAAAAGCATTTCAAGGGGAGATCGCTACTTCAAGAGGCATGGAATCACTGCCTTATTGGCAAGGAGCTATTTATGATGGTGACCATCTTTTCTTGTTTGCCATCACAGACTTTCCAGAGAAATGCCAGCAAGGAGATACAGTAGAGCTTATAGGTGCCTTTTTGAAAATCTGGATATACGAAAGTCGTAAAGGTGTAAATTCTCATGCTCCTTTTTTTATCGGAAAACAATTGCGATTCATTGTGGAAAAAGAGCCTCAAGGAACAGAAAGCATGAACTATGTTTTGGCCATTTTTTTGTCCATCATACTGGCTCTTTTGGCTTTCAATATCTATAATGAACGAAAATTTCAAAAATCTGTAAAAAACAAAAAAAATATTTTCTCTTTTGGGCAGGATCAAAAAGCATGAAATCATATACAGAATACTTGTGGTTTGAAACAAAGAAACAAAGAGAATTCGTGAACATTACGGGTCGAGTGGAAGAATCCCTTAGAAAAAGCGGCATCAAGGAAGGCCTATGCCTGGTAAACGCTATGCATATTACCTCTAGCGTCTATATCAACGATGCTGAAAGCGGTTTGCTACACGATTTCGATAAATGGCTGGAAAAGCTTGCACCTCATGAACCCATTGCAAACTACCGCCATAATCTTACAGGCGAAGACAATGCAGACGCTCATTTAAAAAGAACTATCATGGGAAGAGAGGTTGTTATTGCTATTACGGATGGCAAGATGGATTTTGGCCCATGGGAGCAGATCTACTATGCTGAATTCGATGGGCAAAGGCGTAAACGAGTTTTAGTAAAAATCATTGGAGAATAAAGGAGAAAAGTATGCGAAGAATTATATTTTTTATCTTTATTTTCCTATCCGTCCCCTCATTTTGTGTAACGCTGAATCTTTCTAGTTTGGGAAGCTTTGCTTTAGCACCATCAGAAATAGGCTATAATGGATACAATGCAGCAGGGCTGACGGATGGAAATATTTCTACGCATGGTCTATGGAATGGATATAGCAATTATCCTACTGCAGAGAATGGTTATATATTTAAATACACTTTCAACACGCCGACGTATATAACATCTTACCGATATTATATCAGTGCATCGGAAAGCGGCTTGACAACATCCAAAGTTTTTTTGAGTGGTGGCAGTATTATTACCAACCAGTTTACATCCTCAGGACAAACAGGGTGGTTCAGCTATGATGTCAATGGAACTGTGACCGAAATCTGGTTCAAGCCACCCTACCATAACAGATATACTGTTACAGAAGTTGAAATCTCTAGCACTGTGCCAGAACCGCAGGGATTATTTCTTTTGTGTGTATTTTTTATATTTGCTTTTTGGGCTTATCGAAGATAGCATATCAAAGCAGCCAATTGTAGCAGCAAATCGCGATCATAATACGCATTTCTCTTGCTGCTCAATACGGCAGCTTGTTTTTAGAAAAGCTTTCTAATCCGTGCTTTTCTTCATTTACACGTCTGTTTCAATAAAATCCTCCTAAGGACATATCTTACATTTATGAATTTCAATATCGCTTCCATAGACAGAACCAAAATTCCTTTATCCAGGCTGGTGCTGCCTATGTTTATAGAAAATATCATTCGTACTTCCTTGATGAGCGTTGATCAACTGATGCTTTATGCCTATTCAGAAAAAGCTGTTGCTGCACTGGGAGTAGTCAGCCAGATGAGTTTTTTCATTCAACTGGTTTATATGATGGTGACTATGGGAGCAAGCATCCACATTTCACAAAATTTAGGAGCAGGCAACAGGAAAGAAGCTGGGCTTATCAGCCTGGGCAGCTTTGTTCTCATCGGTATACTTTCCATAATTCTTAGCATTTCCACGCTTTTTCTAGCCGCTCCGATTCTGCGCCTGTTTCCTCTGGATACAGAAGTTTACCAATATGCCTGGCAGTTTTTAACGATTTATGGCTGTGGATCTGTTTTTATGGCATTGAATATTGTTCAAGCAGCTATACTACGATCTTATGGCTATCCAAAAGATCCTATGGCTGTCAATGCTATTGCTCTGGCTTTTACCATTACAGGAAATGCCCTGTGCCTCTTCGGCCCATTTGGTTTTCCTATATTGGGAGTTCCAGGGGTAGCAGTGGTGATTGTCCTTAGCCAGTTTCTTGCATTATGGATAATGCACTGGCGAATCCAAAAGCATAAGGATATCGAAATCCCTTTTAAAAGTATTATTCATATTCCTAAAGCAGTATACAAAAAAATACTCGAAGTTGGGATTCCAACAGCAGGAGAAAATATTTCCTATAATGTCTCTCAGATATTCATTACCAATATGATAGCCTCGCTGGGAACAAATGCGCTGGCTGCTTATAGCCTGGTGATTACCCTATCGCGTTACGTTTTTATTTCAGGAGTATCCATTGGCATGGGAAGCCAGATCAAAGTTGGCTATTTTGTAGGTTCAGGACAATACGATGATGCATACAAAAAGGTTTATCGTTATCTTGGCTGTGGGATTACTATTTCCGTAGTTCTGGTGATTCTTTTGAATCTTTGCAAAAATCCCTTGATTGCCCTGTTCACAGAGAATCCCCACATCACAGCTATGGCATCTATGGTGTTTCTGACAAGTTTATTTTTGGAGCCTGCACGAAGCTGCAATACTATTTTAATCCCCAGTTTAAAAGGTGCTGGAGATGTGCGTTTTCCCGTAACTATAGGCATACTTTCTATGTGGCTGATTGGAGCAGGCGGAGCTTATTTTTTAGGGATTCATTATGGACTGGGACTCCTGGGAATCTGGATTGGCATGGCCATAGAAGAATGGTTCAGATGCTTTGTCGCATTTTTGCGGTGGAGATCAGGTGCCTGGAGAAACAAATGCCTTGTCACACAACAATTAGAGAAAGCTTGTACAAAAGAGACGGATAAACCATCTCCTCCCCCCAAACGAATAGCGATTTAAAGGACAAAAAATTATAGTTGTATTCTGAGGACGAGAATAATGGAAAATTTTACCACAGAGGCACAGAAAAAATAGGTTTAGGTTTACAGCGCATCTCGGATGGATTGCATACATTAAAAAGAACCACAGATAGACA
>CALKWO010000153.1 GCA_938003875.1 uncultured bacterium | reverse complement strand
TAATTATAAGGTGTTATTTATATGGACAAATTGCCTGCAATCACAGTGAAAGACATCAGTAAATTGGCCAGTGTAGAATCTTACGGACGTGGTGAAGATTACTACCATAACGGAAATGTATTGGACATGCAACGACGAGGAAATGTCGTTAGCGCAGAAGTCCAGGGTAGCCAATATGAGCCTTATTCAGTCGTGGTAGAGCTTGGGACACAAGGTATAATATCTACAAATTGTAGTTGCCCCTACGACGGTGGTGGAATTTGTAAACATATTGTGGCTGTCCTTCTGACATACTTCCATGAAGCAGAGGAGATAGTCGTATATCCAGAGCCTGCCGAAATACTGCGCGACCTTGGTCGGGAAGAACTTTATAGGTTATTGATGGGATTGATCGAAGCCCATCCAAAATTGATAGAATGGGTTGAAAGCAGAGTCAAAACAAAAGCAAGAAAAAGCCAAAGCAAAAAGCAGAAAAAAGAGAAGCCGCAACCTCAGGAAGAAAGCATCCGTCATCGCATACGGGACTTTTTCTACAGTTTAAGGCATATGCATCCTTATTATGCCGCAGCACGAATTCCTGGACCGCTGGCGGAAATAGAAAATCAGGCCAGAATTTTTTTGGAAAAAGACGATGGCAAAAGAGCAGTCCCTCTTCTTGTGGTGCTTCTGGAAGAGCTGTCCAAAGTATTTGAGATAGTAGATGATTCGGATGGTAGCGTAGGCGATTATATAATCTCTCTGGGAACACCATTGGCAGAGGCTATTTTGAGCGCGGAATTTGAAGCAGAGGATAGGGAAGAATTGGTATCAAGATTGAACAAATTATACAAAGCCTTGAATGATTATGGAGTAGGAGAGGCTTTGGAAATAGCGATTCAGGCAGCAAATAAAGGCTGGCAGGCACAATGTGAAGTGAATAAAGAGAAAGATCAACTCAAAGCATTTGACGAAGAAGATACGGAAGAGGACGATTGGATGCTGGAATATGCTCCTCATACCCCTGATATCCATAAAATGAAGCTCAATATTTTGGAACGCAGGGGCAAGCTGGATGAATTTTTCCAACTCGCTTCGCAAACAGGTAATCATCTCCTATATGTCTTGAAATTGATAGGACTGCACAGGATAGACGAGGCAGTCTCTTATGCCCAGCAACATTTAGATCGAGCAGTAGATGTATACTCTATAGCCAAAAAACTTCATGAAAAAGGTTTTAGCAAACAAGCTTTTACCCTAGCAGAATGGGGATTGTCTCTGGCTGGAGAAAAGTACACATTGGGAAATTGGATAGGAGAAGTGGGAGAAACCGCTCCTTCTTTAGCACTGAAAGCTAGAGTAGAGGCTTTTCGCTCTCTACCCACTCTCGAAGGTTATCAAGCTATATCTCTGCTTGCAGGTAAAGAATGGGATGCCTTGAAACCGCAAATCATGGAAATGTTGAAGAAAAAAGGCGATCCTGAAACTTTAGCAGAAGTCTATTTATGTGAAAACCAAATTTATGACGCTTTGCGCATAGCCGAGAAAGATAAAGCCAACGATGAGCTATTAGCTAAAGTAGCGGATGCAGCAATTACAGTAGAGCCAGAGTGGGTGATTCGCATAGCAGGCAAGCAAGCTGATGATCTCATTGGGCGAAAGAAAAGCAAATATTATGAGGCTGCGATCTGCTGGATAACTAAAATCAAGCAGGCATATATGAGTAACAACCGTCAGAAAGAATGGAAAGCATATCTGACGCATTTTAAGATACAACATAAAAGTAAACGATCTTTGCTCAAAAAGTTCGAATCATTGGAAAAAGAAAGATAAACAACCACGTCCAAAGGACGTGGCTTTGATTTGCCCTCTGTTAGACCTGCATTTGAGACAGTATATAGTTTCGACTCAAAAATTTTCAAGATTATTTTTTTTGAAAAAAACTCTGATCGTTCAGAGATAAAAACTATGGTGGAAGAATGAAAAACTTCGGACAGATTAGTGAGCATGAAAGATACAGAAATGTATTTTGTATCTTTCATATTTTTGCTGTAAATTTTTATTTTAAAATATATTATGTAAAATAATTGTTTATAAATTTTTTTTATCTTTACATTTAAAGGCATTCAATATAAAATATTTGAACCTTATGTAGCTTTCAGAAAAATTTTGTGGAGGTTCGAATTTTGGAATTCGTTCAACCGATCCGAGACAAGAAAAAAATCGATGCCAT
>CALKWO010000152.1 GCA_938003875.1 uncultured bacterium | reverse complement strand
CTATGAGCATTGATAAAGATAAAGATTACGATAAAGATTAAGATTAAGATTAAGAAAAAACTATAATTTCCTATACAGTAAATTAACATGTATGTTATTATCCTCTAAAATGGAGAACTTATTTAATTCCGATCCCTAACCATTAGAACTTTATGTCAGTTATAAAAGAAAAAAATTCCATTCTGTTTCCTTCCAACCCAATAGAAAAAGCTTCCCCTCTTGCCATCTCTCCTGGAGATATGGTAGACCAATACTGCATTCTGCGTGTACTTGGTGAAGGAGGTATGGGGATAGTCTTTCAGGCTCAAGACATCAGGCTAAAACGTATAGTTGCCATGAAATTTGTTTCGGAAAAAGTATGGGAAAATCCGAAAGCTTTAGCCCGATTTCAAAGAGAGATAGAGATTTGCGCTCAGCTTCAGCACCCTAATATCATACAAATATATCACATTGGAAATTGGCATAAATTACCTTATATTGTTTTAGAATATATTGAAGGAGTGAGCCTGCTTCAATATGTGAAAGACAATCCAGAAGAATGGAAAATATACTCTTTGATCCTGAAAAAAATCGCCCTGGCCTTAGAATACTCTCATAATAAAAAAATTTTTCACAGAGATATAAAACCTTCCAACATTATGGTACGAAGCGATGGAGAGCCTGTGCTACTCGATTTTGGGCTGGCTAAAATACAGAAAGACTCTGGCTATAGCATCACCAAATCAGGGGAACTCGTAGGGACACTTCATTTCATGGCACCTGAGCAGGCATGTTGCAAAAGACGGGAAATAGACGAGCGTACCGATGTTTACGGATTAGGGGCAATTCTATACTGGATGCTGACAGGGTTTCCTCCTGCCATAGGAGAAACTCCCATGCAAATTTTACGCAATGTAGTCTATAAAAACCCTATACTTCCAGAAAATTTTCAGAATTCCCCAGAAATTTTAGGGAAGATAGCTCTGAAATGCCTCCAAAAAGATAAAAGAAAACGGTATGCTTCTGCTCAACTCCTGGCAGAGGATCTCCAGTGCTATTTCGATGGACAAAAAACCATTGCCGTTTCTTTCTTTGAAACAGAGAAAAATAAAGCTTTTGCCCAAAAAATACTGCTTTATGCCCTGCCTTTTCTGGTGATATTGTTTTTTTTAGGTGCATATCTGTCATACAAAACCTATCCTTCAACCCAGGAAATACAAGAGAAGGAAGACTCTTTCGATTATCTTGAAGGCAAGGCTTCATGGGCATGGGAAAAGGGCTACAGAGAAGAGGCCTATCAGCTTATGTTTCATGCCGTAAAAAAAGATCTCTCCCGTGCCGAAAGCATAAAAAAACTGGCACAATGGGCAGAACTCATGGGAAAATACGAACAGGCATTGGAACTTGCAGGACTCCTTAGCAAAAAAGATCTTTCTTCCGATATAGAATTACTAAGAGGAAGGATTGCTTATCTACAAGGGAAATACAGCCTTGCAGAAGCCTATCTTGGCAAGATATTTCGTAATAAAAATTTTAAAAACATCCATTTACGGGAAGCTTACTACTATCAGGGGCTTTTATGGAAAATGAGAAACCAGCCATCCAAAGCCTTGGAGTGGATAGAAAAATCTCTTCCAGAAGAAAGTTTTCACAGAGATTTGCACTACCATATAGGCGAAATCCATATAAAACTTCGCGATTTTCCCAATGCTATTCTTTCTCTTTCAAAAGCACTAGACTCTTTTTCTGATCCAGTTCATATAAGGCTTCTTATGGCGAATTGTCATCAGGAATTGAATCAATGGGACAAGGCAATTTACTTTTATTCAGAATATCTCGCCAGCCTTCCTGGAGAGTATGAAGCACACTATCAGAGAGGCCTTTGCTACACGAAAAATAGACAATACGAGCAAGCAGAAAAAGACTTTGCACGATGCCTGAGGCTCTCTCCAGAAAACTGTGAGCCTTATATCAGGATTATGGAAAATGCCTTTCAGGGGGGTATACTGGAAAACCTTCAGAAGCTTCAATATTTCTTCAAAATCACCATGCAAACGCCTATGCAGGGCATGTCCCCTGATATTCTTGAGCAAGAAAAAGAAACATTAAGAAAAAAAATGTCTCAAGAAAGGAAAAATAGCATATCTTTTCAACGTGCCTGGAATCCAGAAGAGTATGAAATGCTCATAAAAATTCTTCTGGAAAAAAAAAGCAAAAGCATACATGGTATAGCAAGACAAGGAATTTTAAGCCTGCCTCCAGCCAATACTCATGCTCTTGTATGGCAAAGGATTTCCCAAATTCCAAAAGAAAATAGGCCATCGCTGGAAAGCTTGCTAGAACAAATAGAAGAAAAGCTCATTAAAGAAGTCCGCAACGATTTACTTTTGCATTACTATTGCTCTGACCCAGAAGCCTTGGGAAAAATTCTCAACTCTCCTCTTTCTGCCAGGAGATGCCTGCCTAAAATTCTTCTCAATGCGAAGGAAAATGGAATCTATCGTCTTTGGGCTGCCTATGCCATATATGATTTAAATCTTGATTATGTGGAATCTTCTTTGCCAGAAGTGAGACTATATCAGGAAATTGCATCGCAAAGGCAAGGAGAAGGAAAGGTATCAGAAAAAACTTGGCTGGATACACTGTCCCTGGATGATGAAATAGCAGTTTTAATCGCTATGCAGTATATACCAGAAAATAACAGAACAAAAGAATTATTCCAAAAATATTTGCACTCTAAAAATGAAAAAATCAGACTATTGGCTGCCAGCTTGCTTTTCTCGGAAGGAAATCGCATTGCGGAAGAATTGCTCATAGAAGGGTTTTCTGATGTTTCTGCATGGAAACGAGCTTTTTGTATTTCTCACTATTGGGATACAGAAAGAGTCCCTTATCCAATTCTCCAGGAAAGAGAAAAACGCGATCTGCTTTTGAGAGAAAGCCTGAAAAAATCACTGGAAGACCCTGATGACAGAGTAAGAAGAATTGCCATGATCCGCTTTGCGCAGGTATTTCCTAAAGAAAGCATCGAAATTTTTCCCAAATACAAAAATGATTCTCATCTTCTGATTCGTATGTTTGTTCTTTCCTTTTTGATTGCTCATAAGCAAGAAAGCATCGTAATGCCCTGGCTTTTCGGAGAAAAACAAGAATTTCTGTTGCAGGCAATCGCATTGGGTAGCATGCACCATAACATATATAGTAAAAATTCTTCTGCTGTTTCCCTGGAATTCCTCATAAAGCTTTTTATGAAACTCAGCCAGGCAGAAAACCCCTCTATCCGCCTTTTTGCATTTTACAGCCTGAGCTACAGTCCTACCATGTTGCAACAATATTTGATGCAATTTTCTTATACACAAGATGAGGCAACTCAATTGGGCTGTATTCTTGGGATGTGGCAGACCAAAAGAAGAATATATATCAAAAGGTTAAAAGAACTATCTCTGGATCGAAATTCTGTAGTACAAAGAATGGCTATAGCCGCCTACGTATATAACAGAGTATACTATGGCATGGATTCTATAGAGGATATCCTAAAACAACATGCTCAATCTGATCCAAAGATCCAGCAAGCAGCATCGTTGGGCTTATCCTATCTGGCCCATGCTGAAATTGGCTTTCCTGCGATACAAAAGATACAATGGGAATACTCCGAAATCTATGCGGAATACATTGGCTATTTTTTTCAAGTGCTTCAGAACCTTCCTTGGGAAAGCCAACTTCAGAAAAAAAAATTCTCCTTTTCCCATCGTCTTTCCTATCTTGACGCAGCTATTATCCTGCATCCTAATCACTCCCACCATTATCTGGAAAAAGCCATTCTATTATATCTTGCAGCCTTAAAAAATCCTGTAGCAAAAAAACAATACCTTATGCAAAGCATATCATCTCTAAACAAAGCCCATTCCCTGGCACCAGAAAATTTTTTGATACAAAAATGGCAGGTACAACTCTATCTTGCTACGGAGCATCCCGATGATATAAAAACCGCCAGCCAAATCTATCATAACTTACAATCAAAAATCCCCTGGGACCCTCAAATTCGTAAATGGACGACAATATTTCCCAAAGAAAAAGAAGGGAATTAAAAACAGTAAGGCCTATATTCCACATCTATAATCTTTGCCAAGACAGATAGTTTGAATCAGGAATATAGAACCTGAAAATCAGGTATAAACTGATTTTCCATAACTCCTTTGCAATGTATAATAAAAATCTATATGTTGTTTTCAATAGCTATAAACTTACGAAGGAGTACCATATCGTGAAGCAACGTGACTTCTTTTTCCTTTTTTTGGGTTTTACTCTTGGTAGTATCATTGCTTCTGGAATCTTGCTGTTGCCATCTTTGATGAAACATTCTATGAACACTACCCATCATGGCAAACATTCTGATGTGTGCCCTGTTGATAAAAAAGTAGATCATGGTGCAATGGCAAACATGCAGCTCGAAAACTTAAAAAAAGATTTGCAGCAAAATCCTAAAAATTATGAACTCATGGTTCAGATATCTAATATTTATTTTGAATCAGGTAAATACCAGGAAGCTATATCCTATTGTGAGCAAGCCTTAGCCATAGAGCCGAAAAATCCTGATATCATAACAAACTATGGAATTATCCTCAAAAAAATAGGGAAAATGAGCGAATCCTTGCAGCAGTTTGAAAAGGCATATACTCTGGAACCTAAACATTGGCAAGCACTCCACAATGTGATCATGTTAAAGATCGCCAACAAGGTGGATACTGTGGAATTGCGCAATGAATATGAAAAATTGGTTTCCATCGCTCCCCAAAATGCAGCGATACCTTTAGGCATTGCCATGCAATACTATTCCATTTCTAATATATTGGAAGCATTATACTATTTTGAAAAGACACTCCAGATAGAGCCTGAAAATTTAGGTGCATTGAACTACACTGCTAAGATATATGAATCCAGCAATCAAAAAGAAAAAGCAGCTAATATGTATGAAAAAATGCTTAAATTGATGCCTAAAAATCATCAAAATTCTATGATTATAAACAAAATAAAACAACTCAGACTTACTGCTTCGCAGGAAAAATAGACAGTTTGTTACAAACTTTTCAATAGCATCCTGCCTACCTCTGGCATCTTTTAATAAAATTTGGAAAGGAAATGATTTTTATGGAGAAATCCATATTCTTCGATTTTGCATTCTACTGCTATTTTTTAGCGGTGTTTCTTTATGCAATATGGCTGTTTAAAAAAAACAGAATACTGGAATATATTTGTACTATAATTCTTCTAGCAGGAGCATGTTCTCATCTTTCCTTCATTGTTCAAAGATGGATGATAGCACAATATCCTCCTTTTTCCAATACTTTTGAGACACTTGTATTTTTTTCATGGGTATTGGTAATTCAATATATTGTAATAGAAGCTATATTTAAATATCGTTTTTTAGGTACTGCCGTTTCCTTTGTAGCCTTGATTATTTTAGCTTATAGCACCTTTTTCCCTTCTGCTGTTCGGCCTTTGATGCCAGCACTGAGAAACAATTTTTGGCTTACGGTCCATGTGATATTATGTTTTATAAGCTATGCAGCGTTTGCAATGTCTTTCCTTGCCGCTATTTTTCATTTGCTCCAAAAACGCTCCTGGCATCAATGGATAGCGTTGTTCCTGATATGCCTGCTATTATCTGGCTTAGTGGTTGGCTATACGACTGCTTATCTATATAACTCAGGGAAATGGAATATCGAGTGGAGTTTGGCTGTAGTTGTACAATTCATTTTTGGAACGCTGGTATTTTCTTCTCTTCTTTGGTTTCCTTGCTTTTGGATTGTATCCCAAAAAGAGTGGAAAACATCCGAGGAAACCTTGAAAAAATTTGTCTATGGAAGCATAACCTTTGGATTTCCCTTCCTTACTATGGGAATACTTTCTGGCTCTGTATGGGCAAATGAAGCCTGGGGAAACTATTGGAGCTGGGACCCAAAAGAAACCTGGTCACTGATTACATGGCTTATCTATGCAATCTATCTTCATATCCGATATAGAAACGGATGGCAGGGTGTAACCATGTCATGGCTATCTGTAATCGGCTTTTTGTCTGTTCTATTCACCTATTTCGGCGTAAACTATCTGTTGTCAGGCCTGCACTCTTATGCATAGAAAGCAATGAGGTTTATATGGATTTAATAAAAAAATTGTCTTCTATAAAATTGAGTATATTTTTGTTGACTGCAATTACTCTTGTTTGTATTTTAGGAGCATGTCTGGAGTATCAATTTGCATTTAAATATATATTTTCTTCCATCTTTTTTTGGGCCTTACTTATTGCTTTTTCCATAAATTTACTATCATGCTCTTATCTTTCTTTCCAAAAAAAAGTCTGGTTCAATAGCTCTTTTTTGATTCATATAAGCATTTTAATCATACTTTTTGGTGGATTGATAGGCAAAGGATGGGGTATCAAAGGAAATTTGCTGGTTTATGAAAAAGAAGGGACTTCTTTCTTTTTTGAGGAAGCTCATCTTAAAACATTCTTTCGCCAATTTGATATGAATGGCGATTGGGTATGGGACAAAAAAGAGATAGACTCCTGGCAAAAGTGGCAAAAATCTCTTTCTGAGCAGTCAGAATGGAGTCTTTTTTCCTATGATTCCAATAAAGATAGCCTCATATCCTTCCAAGAATGGTTCCAGTCAATACTGGATGCACCAGAAGAAATCCAAAAAAAAATGGGAAGCTTGTTGCCCTTTAAGCTCTATCTGGATGAATTCATCACCGAACGTTATCCGAAAAGTCCAAAATTATTTATAACAGTACGAAATACACGTATACAAGAGCATCTCAATGTAGTCTCTGATACTTTATACAAGATACCCTGGTCTTCCTATAAAATCAAGATTGAACCCTGGGAATCTAAAGAAATAAGAACTGATGAAATTGCTGTGTCTGTGTATTATGGAGAGGACAAAAAAACAGCGATTTTGTCTTTAGTGAAGAACCCTGAACAAATTTTCTTTGAAGACATCTATATCCATTATTACCTGGAGGAAGAAGGCCAGGTTCAAGAATGGAAAAGCGAAATTGAAATTTTAGAAAATAATGTAATAGCTAAAAAAAGCACGATTTCTGTTAATAGACCCCTTCGCTACAAAAATTTTTCCTTTTACCAATCTAGCTATTATATTGACCCAATTAAAAAGAAAACAAGAAGCGATCTTATGGTCGTAAAAGATCATGGGGTTCCTTTTGTTTATTTCGGCTTTCTATTGCTTTCTCTTGGGCTGCTTTTTAAATTTTGCATTCGTCCTTGCCTTTCTTCAAAAAAGGAAGCAAAAGACAAATCTTGACGATTCGTTTCTGTCTATTCTTTTGGCCTGTTTAAAGTGAGCATATCATAATGAAATACAAAAAGATACAAGAATTGCCTCAAAAAATATTTCAGCAAATTGAAGAAAAGGCATTTTCTCATAAACAGTACAAGCTTGAAAAAATTGCTCAGGCCATTACAGATGGTCTTGTCTTGATCTCTAAAGATAAGAAAATTTTGTGGGCCAATCAGGCATTTTTAGGACAGTGCCAAAAAAAAATGGAAGATATTTTGGGCCATTATTGTTATGCAATCAACCATGACAGCACTATGCCATGCAACAGCGATTTGCATCCATGCCCCATTCAAAGTCTAACAAAGAACAATTTGTCTCAAACGACTGTACATAAACATTTTAGCGCGCAGGGAGAAAATATTTTTGTAGAGGTCACTGTTTATCCTATTCTCGATGGATCAGGCCAAGAAATTCAATATGTTTTGCTATATAAGAATATCACAGAAAAAAAACGTGCTGAAGAAATCATGATAAAGGCTCACGAAAAATTAGAAATAGAGTTTGAGAAAAAAGCAAAAGATATTCTTATAATAAATGAAAAACTAAGATATGAAATAGAAATTCGTAAAGAGACAGAAGAAAATCTAAAATTACATCAAAAAAAACTTCGAGCCCTTGCTTCTCAGCTTTCTGCAATCCAAGCCAAAGAAAGAAAGCATCTGGCTAATGTGCTACATGATCGGATTGGACAAACTCTTGCTGTTGCCAAGATAAAGCTCAAGGGTTTGGAAGAAAGCATCCCTGAAGATTTTTCTCCTACTTTAAAAATCATTACAGAGTTGATTGATCAAACAATCCAGGACACAAGGTCTTTGACTATAGAATTGAGTCCACCCATCCTTTATGAATTGGGTCTGGAAGCTGCATTAGATTGGCTGATAGAAAAATTTAAAAAACAGCACGATATTGCATTTTCTTTTAAGGTAGAAGATAAAGAAAAAGAACATGCTATCAATAAAGATATAGCAGGCATACTATTCCAGGCCGTGAGGGAACTTTTTATAAATATTGTCAAGCATTCTAAAGCGAAAAATGTCAAAGTGAGCCTCCTCAAAAGCCATGATAAAATTAAAATTACTATAGCAGACAATGGCCTGGGTTTTGATTTGAAGAAAATAGATTTTTCATCCAACAAGAATATGGGCTTTGGCCTTTTCAATATCCGAGAACGTCTGGAAGAATTGCAAGGTAGTATGGAAATACAATCCCAAATAGGAAAAGGAACTACAATTTTTTTGACTTCCCCTATCATGATGGACGAAAATGCTAACATTGAGTAGAATTTAATTTTTTATATTTTTAAAGGAGATTTTCAAATGTTAAGATTTTTATTTTTTCTATTTTTAGCAATGGTATCTTTGGGAAATTTTATCTCTGCCGAAGAGCCAGAATTAGTAGGTGTTAAAAAATGTAAATTGTGCCACAATAAAGCGAGTTTAGGAAAACAATATGAGTTATGGACCAAAGAGAAACATTCTCAGGCATACAAAGTATTAGGAACACCAGAAGCTAAAGCTATGGGTAAAAAAGTAGGAATCGCCAATCCCCAGGAAAGTGGTAAATGTTTGAAGTGTCATTCTACTGCATACAATTTTACAGAGAAAAGGGTTTCGACCAAAGTCACTTTAGAAGAAGGGGTATCCTGTGAAACCTGCCATGGGCCTGGTAGCTTGTATTCTAAAGAGGAAATTATGAAAAAGCATGAAATATGCGTGGGCAAAGGATTGAATCCCAATCCCAAAGCAATCTGCACCAAATGCCATAATCCAGAATCACCATCCTATAAAGAGTTTAAATTGGAGCAATTCTTAAAAGATATAGCTCATCCTAGACCTAAAAAATAGCTTCTTTTTCGTTACTTCCTACATTCCGCAGCTTCTAGGAAGAAAAAAAGTATTTTAAGCGGATAGAAGTA
>CALKWO010000151.1 GCA_938003875.1 uncultured bacterium | reverse complement strand
TGTGTTCTCTGTGCCTCTGTGGTAAAATTTTAAATTATGCCCGTTCTCAGAATAGCTCTGTTATCTATTGCATGGAGAATACCTTGATCAAAACTTCAGAAAAAAAATATTTATACCCTGGAATGGACTGGGATAGCTTTGAAGAAAAACTGGACAACCTTTCTTTTCAGAAAAGTTTCTGGGAAAGCTTGAAAAATGGCATTAAGAAATGCTTACAATTTTTAGGAATTTTATTTTTAGCATTAGCTGGTCTTTTAGTCTGGTATATACAAAGCCATGAAACACTGAACGATTTCTGGCAAAAGCATATTTCCATAGAGGGAAAAGCTGTAGAAAAGACTGAAGTACAAGCCAGTTCTTCTCAAGATATTCCGACTCTATTTTATGAATACCATCAGAAAATGCTTAAACATATAACCCAGAAAAATCAGGAATTACAATCACAAGAAAAACAATCTCAAAATCTTATAAAAGAAGTTCTTAAAGAAAAAGGCAAGTGCGAAGATATTTTGAAAGACATAAAATTTCTAAAAGAAGCATTGAATACCAAAGCTACGGAGTGGCAATCAGCCATTACAGTAAAAGGGAACAAAGCAGAAGTAGATTTAATTTTAAAAGAACAAAAATCTTTAAAAGATGAGATAAAAAAAAATACAGAGCAATTTCAGCTTTTACAATCTCAATTGAAGGAATGGCAATCTTCTGCAAAAGATATCGGATCAAAAGAAGATATTTCAAACTCTAAAGAAGCACAGCCTGTGCCATCCAATAAAACAGCTTCGGACAACATCCAGATGTATCACTATAGGACACTCTTTCCACCTTCTCTTCTTGTATATTTACCTCAAAATTACCATAAATTTTTTATTGGTTTTCAGTTGACTAATCTTCAGTACACAGTAAAAGAAAAATACTATTTATATCAGAACTTCGTTCCTAAAGGCTGGTATCAGATTCGCCTGGAAAACTGGTATAAACGAGACTATCGTCTCAAGATACTTTATACACATCCTTTTGATCTTTTGCCTGTAGACTATAAAATTCTGGAATTGACAGCCGACTATTCTATGCCACAAAATATCAAAACCATCAGGGCCTTTCCCATAGATGAAATATTGAATGTTGATCCAGGCTATGGTTTTGTGGAGCTTTTAAAAAGGGAATTTTGAGTTATCGTTTATTCTAAAAAAGTTTTTATCCTATTGCTTAATAGCGGAGATTAAGTTAAAATAAATTTCTTATCTATTGATAAAAATAAAAAATATTTGTATAAAAACTGTGAGGCTCCAGGCTTGAAACATGAGAAAAATTTAAGGTAGGAGAAGAAAATGTTTGAAAAGAGTATTTCTGCTTTGGAAAAACTTCAGCAGCGCAAATATAAAGGAACTAATGAAAAATTAGAGCTGCTAAAAGAACTTGAGGAAGAAAATCCAGCACCTAAAAATTTGCTTTGGATGCTACATGATCAGGATCAAAGATTTCGCGATTTTGCTTGCAGAAATATCGTAAAAGATCATAGCAAAAGCATGCTCCATGCGCTGCTGAAAGAACTCAAAGAAGCCAATAAAAAAACCCAGATAACTATCCAGGAACTCATAGCAAGAATCAACCCTGATGGCTTGCAGGCATATTTGCAAAAAGCAGTTTCTAGCCCTGATACCCAAGAACGATTGATTGCTATTGGCATTATCAACAATTTTCCCAGAACGGCTCATTTTATTACAATACTAGAAGAGGCACTAAGCGATCCTATAGAAGAAATCCGCTTTACAGCGATGAGCAGGATAGCATCCTATGTTTCCAAAAAGGAAGTTTTTCTAAAGGTTGTTACCTTACTCAGCGATGAATCAGAGAGAATCAGGCTCAAGGCCGTACAGACTCTTGCCAAGCTGGACTCTCCCGAATTGGTAGAGCCATTCTTTTCCCGCCTTCCTTATGAAAAAGGCGAAATCCAAAAATTTTTGATAGATACACTAACTCGCCTTTCTTTGAATCCTCAGGTAGAAATTGCCAAATATCTTATCCCTGAGCTGGCAAGCGATCATGAAGTTGCCAGAAAGCAAGCTGCTCTATTACTATCGCAAATCCCGAATAAAAAAGAGCTTTTAAGAGAATTCCTCACCTATACAAGAGGAGTGGCTGTATGGTTGAGAGAAAGAGTCTTTGAAACTATGGGAAGCATTTCTAGTAGTATTGCAGACACTGTGCTGGAATTCTTTGATGAAGAAGATCTGCTCCTGCGCATCGATAGTATGTTTTTGGGTGCTTATCTGAAAGATCGTAGAATCATCCCCAAGGTAGCGGATATTTTAGATAGCAAGTACGATTGGTGGATTAAAATTTCTGCTGTTGATATTTTAGTAAAGCTTAAAGCAATAGAAGCCATGCCCGTGTTGGAAAAATTCCAAGATGATCCTGATTTAAGATTAAGTATAGTATCTGCTTATGGAGAATTAAAACAAGAAAATAAACTGGACTATCTGATGGATTGTCTGCAAGATAAATCTCGATCTGTAAGGCTTGAGACAGTAAGAGCATTAGGCAAATTTGAGGATATTAAAGTACTGACAATTTTACAAGAGATTGCAGATAACAATCCTGACTGGTCTATGAGGATGGAAGCAACAAAGCAGCTTGGAGAAAAAGCGAACCAGGCAGTACAGCAAGAAGTCAAAGAAGAAGTCTTAGACACAGAAAAAGTTCTTCAAGAATTAGAAGAGCTTCAAAAAACAATGGCGCAAGAAAAAGAACAGAGAAAAAATCTATACGACTCAAAGGAAGAGAAAGAAGAGAAAGAAGGGAAAGAAGAGAAAGAAGAGAAAGAAGGGAAAGAAAGTATAGAGACAATAGAAGAGAAAAAATTAGATGCTCTTCTAAAAAAAGAGAAGAAAGAAATATCAGAAGTTGTAGTCAAAGAGAATCCTCAGGAGCCAGTTCTCACTTCCTTAAAAGAAGAAACCTTGTCAAAAAATGAAGATGATCTTCCTGAAATCATCTATCCTTCGGATAGCATATCCAATATATCTAAAACAGCGGAATCTATCCAGCAGCCATCCTCTGGAGTTCCAGCTACGGCTCCTAGTGTAAGCCCTGTAGCTACATCGCCTGCTGCTTCTGTACAGCCAGTACAAAGCAGATTCACACAAGCTTTGCAGATGCAAACACCTGCAACTCGTCTTGTTTCTTCTCAGCAGGCTAACAAACCAGGGATGCCTCCACAACCAGGAATGCCTCCACAACCAGGAATGCCTCCACAACCAGGAA
>CALKWO010000150.1 GCA_938003875.1 uncultured bacterium | reverse complement strand
AAAGAACAAACTAAAAAAATCAAAATTCTTTCCTTAGAAGCTGCGGAACGTAGGTATTTGTCATTTTGGAGAGATAAAAATGCGTAGGGAATTTGTTGCTCTATGTCAAAAAGAAGAGGAAGGTATTTTCGTGCAGTCTCCTTGTGTCGGCCTGGTAAGCGATTTGCCTTTACCAGGAGATATTTTAATCCCTCAAGAATCCATAGGATGCATACAAATACTTTCTTCCCAATACAAATTAAAATTGCCACAAGGCATTTACGGGAAAGTGGGAGCCTATGATGCCAGCATGAAAGTAAAGCCTGTAGGATACCAGGATATTCTTTTCCCCTTGCTTCCGTTGGAAAAAATACAAGCAGAATCTCTTGTATGCGATACTATGGAACAAAAAGTAGAGGGAGAGTATACTATCTGCGCGCCTAGTGATGGGATCTTTTATAGAAGACCTTCTCCTGATTCGCCTTTTTATGTCGAAAAAGAAAGCATCGTGAAAAAAGGACAGGTTTTAGGGCTTGTAGAGGTGATGAAGTGCTTCAACCAGATCACTTTTCAAGGCTCAGGGATGCCAGAACAGGCCCGATTGGTAGAAATTTGTGTGCAAGATGCTTCCGAAGTGAAATACCAGCAGCCTCTTTTTCTTTTTACAGCGCTTTAAAATTTACTAACGGTAAACTTTATGAAAGAAACACCTTCTTCTTTTAGAAGATATGTCGTTCGCTATTTAAATTTACTCATCAGGCCCTTTATAGATTTTTATTTTAACTATGGGCTTGCAAGGGCAAGTGTGCTTTCGTATGTTCTTTGTGCTAATTTAATCATTTTTGTATATTTATTTATGACAATCGGTGTTACCATTACGATTGATCCTTTGGTTTCTCCCAGTTCTACCAGGCGTTTTCTGGAACTCCATTTCCTATGGCCTGCTACAGAAAAAATGCTCCTGGAAAAATTGCCTGAAAATTTTGGCATCAATGAAGGGAATCTGGTTACTATAGAACGATACCAGGAAGCACTACAAGAATATTGTAAAAAAAACAACACAACTCAAGCAATTCTTATAGAAGAAGAGAGACTGAAGGTAAATCGTTTTTCCATCACAGCCGCACTAGGCAGTACAATACACGAAGCCGTGCGGACTTTTTATGATGCCAAAAACAAAACCAAGATCAATCCCTTAGGCGCGGGTTTTTTTATTGCTTTAGGAATTGCCTATTTCGCGTTAATTCTAAGCATCAAAACCAACCTTGCGGAAAGCGTTTCTCCTATAGTATGGGGTAACATCCCCATTGCGAGCAGACGTTCTGAAATCATGAAAATTCTCTGGAAAATTCCCAATCCAGGCGTTATTAAATCCAGGGCATATCTCTTTTTCATGCTTCCTATTCTTGTGACGATGACCATCACCGTGCTATCTGCGGGTCATAAGCTTGTAGATATACTATGGGAGCCTTATTCTTTTGGGAATATCATCGTTATAGCAATATTTTCTCTTCTGATAACAGCCTTGCTTTTCATGAGTCTCTATGAGCTGCATGTCTCAGGCATTTCTAAGAAGAATGCTGCCATAGGTGCCTTGATTGCAGCGGCTTTATGGCTAGGCGGTAGATGGTTCTTTACGACTTATGGTGCGCTCTCTCTTTACCGCAATCTCAGGAATTTTGCTTTTATCCCTATCTTTCTTACATGGTTTTATTATTTTTGCACTGTTTTTCTTTTTGGGCTTTATGTCGCCCAGACATTGCAAGATCCCAATCTCTCGATGACAGCACGCGCTTGGGCCATGAGAGACATTGCCTTCAACAATCGCTATAATTTCGCATCTACCTGGGTACGGCTCGATTTTCTCTATCGTCTTGCTTTGAGTCGCTATGAAGAATATCGTCCTCCTTTTCTCGGTATCAAGGTAGAGGAAGACTGTGCTGCTGAAATTGCTAAAAAATCTAATCTTGCTCCTAGCTTCGTAAGAGAATGTATCCTGGAAATGATAGTGAACCATCGTCGTTTTTTTCATATTGAAGTAGAAGGAAACCGCCAGTATTGCAAGCTCAAGGTACCAGCAGAAGAAGTGGATGTTATCCCTTTGCTGATTGACCCACAGGATGCCCAGAATATGATAGAAGAGGAAATGCCAGGCTATACATTTGGGAATTACATTTTACAAAGCTACGGCACACTATGGAATGTAAAACCGCTTTTACTTTGTGAAGTCTATCATAATTACAAAAAATTTGAAGAGCAGAAAAAACAGAAAATTTAAAAGGATAGGAAATTATGCCAGCGAATCTTACACCACAATATCTGGAAGCAGAACAAAAATATCGTTCTGCCAGAACACCTCAGGAAAAACTGGAAGCATTGGAATTGATGCTAAGAGAGATTCCCAAGCATAAAGGCACGGACAAGCTCCAGGCAGAATTGAAACGAAAAATTTCAGAGCAGAGAAAATCTTCTTCTGAAAAAGGTTCTAAAAAAACGGTCTCTTATAGTGTAGATAGCCATGGAAATCAACAGGTTGTAGTGATTGGGCCAGCGAATGGTGGAAAATCCAAACTGGTTTCTCAACTGACGGGTGCTGACTTAAAAGTAGCAGACTATCCATACACAACTCGTATGCCTCAGCCTGCAATGATGAAATACGAGGATATAGTGATCCAAATCGTGGATACACCAGCTATATCGGAAGAACATTGCGACCCATGGATGGGAAGCATTATAAGATCAGCGAATGCAATCCTGCTTGTTGCTGATCTTACGGATGACAATATTGTCAAAAATCTAAACTTCATCTTTGAGTTTTTGGAAAAGCAAAAAATATATCTTACAGAAGTCAACCAGGAGATAAGCCTCCCAGAAGACAAACGCACAGATGTGGACACTTACCAGAATACTTTGATGGTAGGAAACAAGAAGGAAATAGATGTATCTGAAATTGTCCTGGAGCTTTTGAAAGAAGAATACAAAACGAAATGGAATGTTTTTCCTGTTTCTGCTTCGACAGGAGACAATCTGGATGCCTTGAAGCATAAAATTTTTGAAACTCTCGACATTATAAGGATTATTCCCAAACCGCCTGGGAAAAAACCTGATTTCAGCAGTCCTATTATCCTCAGAAAAGGAAGTGATGTCTGGGATCTGGCAGATTCTATCCATCATGACCTTGCAAAGAATCTGAAATCTGCTAAAATATGGAATTGTAAAGATTATCTGGATGGACAGAGGATTCCCATTGACTATATACTTCAGGATAAGAATATTGTTGAATTGGAAGGCTAATGTTTGGATATATTTTGGAGGATTCTTATGAAAAAAACTATTATTTTGCTCTTATTTTTATGCCTGCTACCAGCTATGGCGGAGCCTATTTTTTATTTCGTATCTCGCTTTAGCAGTGGTGGCCTTTACACATTAAACAACACAACCAAAGTTGTTTCCAAGATTACTTCAGGCCAGGATTTCATGACTATTTCTCAGTATGGAAGTGATAAGCTTCTGGTCAGCAGCTATGGAACCAGGCAACTGTTCATTTTCAATCTCGATGGAAGTACAGCTCGCAGCATTTCTTTATCGTACTATCCGCTGGGAGCCATTGAAAAAAAGGATGGCTCAGGCAATATCTATTATGCAGACTATTTTGGCTCAGCAGCCCGTCTGTACGATGTAACGACAAATTCAGATAGTTTGCTCCACGATGTCACCAATAGCCGTAGCTATGGAATCGAACAACGAAGCAACGGTGATCTTTATCTCACAGAAGGCGATATCAAAAAAGCAGCTACAAACACGAGCATCTATAGCGGAATCGGTTCTCCTTACTGGGTAAGCATGGATACAAGCGATAATTTTTATGCCTGCTATAATCAAAGTACCATCAATAAAATAGACGCTAACAATGCTGTAACCACATGGTGGTCGGACTCCAATATTACTCTGTACAATTTCAACTATGATGCTGTTACGAATGCTTTTTATGGAATTGGTTCTTCTTCTGGTCAGTATAATGTCTACAAATTTACCACTGCTGGTGTTGCTTCTGTTTATATTTCCAATATTTCTGGATTTTATACAGGCGGAGACTGGCACGACCTGATCATTTATAACACAGATGCGCCTACGATTCCAGAACCAGGTACAATGCTATTGTTGCTATGCAGTATCGGTATTTTTTTCTTTAAAAGAAAAGCTATTCTATAGAAGTATAGAAGCTTGAAAGGACGCACTATGCTGGCTCTAACAGAATCTGTGGTATTTATAGTCCATAAAAAATAAGGCTGAATACCGCCTGCTGGAGCAGATGCTATTATCATAGCATCTGCTCATCTGGCACAGGAAAAATTTGCTAAGAGCAGGCTTTATTATTTATAGATAAGGAATCGGAATTAAATAAGTTCCCCATTTAGACGATTAAGATAACGATTAAGATAACGATTAAGATTAAGAATCGTAGTCCGATTC
>CALKWO010000149.1 GCA_938003875.1 uncultured bacterium | reverse complement strand
TGTCTTGTATTCAATTAAAAATGGGGAAGTTATTTAATTCTCATCGCTTATTTCAAAATGCAGTTGAACGTCCAGGTCGTTAGTATCTTTAGAAAGCAGGGAATATGTTAAACAAACTAAAAATTGCATCATGGTGTATGTTCGACTTTGGTAGTACAGCTTTTATGATGAATATCGTTTCTTTGTGCTTTGTTCAATGGCTCAATGAAAATTTTGGTAGTGGAGACAAAATCTATGGAACGATTTCTTCTATTTTATATGTAGCTTGTCTTTTTCTGTATCCTGTTGCAGGGGAAATTTGCAACAGAGGTTGGAAACTTTTGCCTTTGTTTTTGCTAACGGTACTTTCTATTTCGGGAACATTGTTCATTGGGTTTAGCACTAGTGTTTTGTGGGGAGCTATTCTTTTTACTACAGCGTATCTTACGTACCAGATAGGACTTACATATTATAATGCCTTACTGGATGATATCACCACACCAGAAAATTTTGGTATTGTTTCAGGCATTGGTGTTGGGACACGATATAGTGGAGCTATCTTTGGGCTGATCTCCGTAGATTTTTTCATTCATGGAGATAAACAACAATATTTGCCAGAATTTCTACGCTGTCTTATTATCAAGCCGATGACAGAAAGCCAGACTATCTATGCCAATGGTTTTTTGCCAACAGCTATGTTTTACCTTGTCTTTACAATTCCTTTATTTTTCTTCGTCAGGACAAAACCTTCTGCCTCAGTGCAAAAAAGTGGATTTCTCTCTATTTTTATCAGTACCTGGGATAATCTAAAAAACATACTTCGCATCAAAAACGCACTCTGGCTCTTGCTGGCAATCAGTTTAGGCGGTGCTCCTGTTTATGCTGTTGTTCATTTCATGACAGTATTTCTAACAGAAATTGGCGGTGTACCTCATTCACAGTTGACTCTTTTCTTGATTGTTGCTACGCTTTTTTCCGTTATCGGAGGCGTTGGGTTTGGATTTTCTCTAAGACCTTTTGGCAACAAAAGAATTTTCTATATCATTCTGGTACTATGGACAGCCGTGCTTTTGGTAGGAACTTTTGCTCACGGAACTCAAATCATGTGGGTGCTGGGGGCTCTGGCAGGAATGGGAATGGGTGGGTATTGGGCTGTATCGAGGATTTTGATTTTGGACATTACCCCCAAAGGAAAAGAAGGCGAGTACATGGCTCTTTTTGGTATAGTGATGGTAGTTTGTGGAATCCTGAGCAATGTTTTATGGCCATTAGGTGTCAAAATTGCAGAAGTATATTCCCTTCCCTTTACTCCCCAAAGGCTTAGTACTTTTATTTTGAGCCTGCTAGGTATTATGGGGCTTCTTGCTTTCATACCAGTCAAATTCGAAAAAAAAGATTGATGTTTGTGTAAAAAAAAAGAAATAGATTTGACCTGCTTATTTTGTGGTGGTAAAATAAAAAATACAGAAGTATTTTGTTTTTTGGTAATAGTCAAAATGATTCTGTGCAAAATGAGCAGTGCTATGAAAATGGCATCTACTTTATTTTGTGGTTTTGACTAAAACAGTTGTTTTTTATTACAAGGTTTTTTTTTGCGAGGTCAGAATGAAAAATTGTTGTTTTATTCTTATCCTTCTCGCCTTGGTTTTTTCCTGTTTTGCTGGAAGCGAAGAAATTGTACTGAGCCGAAGTGCAAAGCAAACTGGGGTACAGATTGTTAGTGATAATCTTAAAGTAAGAGGCAATACAAACATCGTATTGGAAGCTCATGTCCAATCCCTGGTAACCTCTGAAGTCAAGACATCCTATGGCACATTTACAAAAGTGGAAATTCCAGGATGGCAAAATACCTATAACGTAGGTGAGCCTCAGTTGCCTGTTTTGACACAGATTGTAGAAGTACCTCAAGGTGGAGAGATCACTGTCAGCGTACAATCTTCTTCTAAAAAAGAAGAAGTAGGAAGCAGAATGGGAGTACATTGCCCTATCTATCCTACCCAACCTTCTCAGAGAAAAGATGAGAAAGATGTTCCTTTTGCTTACAACCAGGAAGTCTATCAAGGCTCTTATCGTAGTGAAGAACTGGTCAGCGTAGAAGAAATAGGCATTATGCGTGGAATGAGATTGGTTCTGGTTCATTTCAGACCTGTTCAATACAATCCAGCAGCCAATATTCTTACTGTCCACAATGACATTCGCGTAGAGCTGAACGTAGAAAAAGCAGATGTAGAACGCACTATGGAAAATAAGAAGAAGTATGCATCTTCCTATTTTGAATGGATACAGTCCAATATGCTTCTTCCTAAATCCCTTTCTTTTGAAAACGTTCGTGCTGATAAAAAATACCTCATTATCGCTGCACCTGTATTCAGAAGTAATCCTCTATTAAAGCAATTTGTAGAGTGGAAAAAAAGCCTGGGTTTTGTTGTTGTTCTAGCTTTCACAGATGAAATTGGCGGAAATACTATTGCCAATATCCAGAAATATGTCAAAGAACAATACGCAAGCAGCTTACCTCCTACTTTTGCCCTTTTAGTTGGTGATAATGCAGAAATTCCTGGTACTGTAAAACAAGCTCCTGGGAGAGGAAGCAGCCACTACACTGATCTTTACTATTTTACAGTGGATGGAACAGACTATCTGCCTGATATTCTCTATGGACGTTTTTCGGCTTCCAATGATGCTGATTTAAATGCACAAATCGAAAAAACCTTGAGCTATGAGAAGAGAGAATTTACTGATCCTGCATTTTTGACTCGCTTTGTATTAGTAGCAGGTTGGGATGGCAACTGGGCCGTAAAAAGAGGCTATCCTCAGATTCGTTTTGGAGTTCGCGAACATTTCAGAAAACCTGCTTATGAAGAAGCTATTGATGAAGATTCTGATGCCAATCAGACTGTATTCTTGACAAAACGCAGCAACCATACACCTGATAAAATTTTTGCTTCTGTCAACAGAGGCGTTTGTTTCTTCAACTATACAGCACATGGAGATGAATCTAGTTTTGCTGATCCTTCTTTCACCATGTCCGATATAGATCGTATGCAGAACAAAGGAATGTATCCTTTAGTCGTCGGAAACTGCTGTCTGACAGGTTCTTTTGAAAAAGCAACATGCTTTGGCGAAAAATGGCTGAGAGCTCCTCAAAAAGGTGCTATTGGTTACATTGGTGGCTCCAACTATACTTATTGGGATGAAGATCTCTGGTTTGGAGTTGGCTATTGTACCCTGACATCCGCCATTGATGCTGGAAATGCTCCTGAAAAAGCCGAGACAGTAGGTGGTATGTACGATGCAGCTTTCAAAAGACTGCACAAAGGAAGCAATGCTGGTGTTATGATGGCTGGTAATATTGCTGTTACAAAATCTCCTAATAGCAAACTGAAACAATATTACTGGGAAGTCTATCATCTTTTTGGGGATCCTTCTTTGGAGCCAATCTGGGCTAACCAGAAACAGACTCCTCCTCCCCCTCCTCCTGTTTATGAAGAGAAGACTTTCGAGAAAAAACTCTCCAGTCCTCTGCCTATTCCTGATAACAATGCAACAGGAGTACAGGATGCACTGAAAGTGGAAGAATCCTTTAAGATTGCCAAGCTGGATCTCTATCTGGATATTACCCACACCTACGTTGGTGACCTTACTGTTATCTTAACCCATGTAGCTAGCGGTAAAAAACACGTAGTAAGAGAAAAAGTCGGCGGTGGAGCTGACAATATCGTCGGCTGGCAAGGCGTAAACACTGCTTTCGGTAAACTGGATTCCAAAAGTGAGTGGACTCTGCTTGTCAAAGATACTTCTGGTTCAGACGCAGGCGCACTCAATGGTTGGAAAATCAAAGTATATTATGAAAAACAGGAAAAATAGTTTCTGCAAGGATTAGAATAGTGCTTTTAACCTTGATGGAAACAATTCCAACATATAGCCGCATGTTTTAGCCAGGCCAGGCTTAAGCAGCGGCTTATTTTTTTATGATGGTTAGAAAAGGTATTCTTTTTTATGAAATATTTAGAGAATTTTGTGGGCAAGCTTTTTTCTTTGCTTTTGCTATGCCTTCTGTTTTTTGTTGTATTTTTGCAAAACAAAGACATAAGTGAATTTTTTAAGGAAAAATCCTCTTTCCTGGCACCTGTAACTTTAAGCGATGTTCAGAAAATTTTTCCCAGAGCAGCCTCCTTCCAAATTCCGCCACAACATCAAGAATGGGGGAAAGTGCTGGATAGAGAAAACCAGGAATTGGGGCAAATCATCAATACTTCGCCACAGATGGATTCCATCCAGGGCTATGGCGGGCCAGTCCCTTTCCTTATGGGGATTGATCCAGCAGGAAAAATTCAAGGTATAGTTTTGCTTTTGAATGCTGAATCGGAAAGTTTTATAGAAGAATTAAGCAAAAAAAAATTCTTCCAACAATGGAATGGGCTGACTCCAGAGGAAGCTTTAAAGAAAAAAGTAGACAGTGTAACAGGGGCAACCATGACCAGTGCTGCAACGATCCAAACCATACAAGGCCGCCTTTCCATGGTAGTTGGTAAAGCCGCACCTGAAGTGGATATCAATATTTCCAAGCTCATAAGAAACGCGCTGGCATTTTTGGCCTTAGTTCTGGCATATCTTAGTTTTATTTTTCCTCAAAAAAACAACAAATACAGGACTTACCTTCTTATTTTCAACGTATTGGTACTAGGCTTCTTGAATGGCTATTGTATTTCCCTGGTTTTAACCCAACGATGGTTGCTCTCTGGAATTCCATTTACAGGGCTTCCCATTCTTGTTATGATTGTTTTTTCAGCTTTACTGGTTCACATTTTTACCAACAAGCAGTTCTACTGCACCCATGTTTGTCCTTATGGATGCGCCCAGGAACTGGCAGGAAAAGCTCTGAAAAAAAAACCTGCTATGCCCTTGTTCCTTAAAAAGGCAGGCAATCATTCCAGGAAAATCGTTTTCGCTATTTTGGCTATGCTATTACTTGCAGGATATAGCTTTGACTTAACTTATGTAGAACCTTTCTCCGCTTTTCTCTATGAATATGCATCATGGAGTGTTCTTGTCTTGGCCATAATTTTTTTGCTGGCATCTTTACTCTATCCCAGATTTTGGTGTCGATACTTATGCCCAACAGGCCAGCTCTTAGAAATTTTTTGTAAAGTTCCTAAAAAACAAGAAAGCGAAGAAACCAAGGAGAAAAAAAATATGAAATTAGAAAATATTATGAATGTTTTATTGATTTTTGTTATCATTGTTATTTTGCTAAAACCTCATCTTCCTGTAGTCTCCAGTAGTGCCGCTTCTTCTGGAAGCGATGCTCTTAGTGTTATACATAATCGTAAAAGCGTTCGCAAATATATTGCAGATAAGCCAATCAGCAAAGACGATCTGAATATTCTTTTAAAAGCAGGTATGGCAGCCCCTACCGCAGCAGATAAAAGGCCTTGGGCTTTTGTCGTTGTCACAGAAAGAGAAAAACTCAATGCCCTGGCAGATGGCCTGGAATATGGAAAAATGCTTAAAGAAGCCCCTGCTGCTATTGTAGTTTGTGGAGTTCCTGAACGAATGCTCCCCGATGCAGCCAAAGATTTTTGGGTGCAGGACTGCTCTGCTGCGACACAAAATATTTTGCTTGCAGCCGAAGCCATTAAACTAGGAGCAGTATGGATTGGTTGCTACCCATTACAAGAAAGACTGCCTAATATCCGCAAAATTCTCAATATTCCCGAGGTGATGATTCCTTTAAATGTGATTTCTATAGGTCATCCTGTGGGAATAGAAAAACCTAAAAACAAATACGATGAAAAAAATATCCACTGGAACCAGTGGTAGAAAGATATTTCATGGAAGAAATCTTTAAATTAGAAGATGCTCTTACCGTAATTCACAATCGTAAAAGTGTCCGAAAATATACAGATAAACCTGTAGAAAAAGAGACATTGCATGTTTTATTCAAGGCAGCTATGGCTGCGTGTACTTCAGCAGACAAACGTCCCTGGTCTTTTATAGGCATAACGGAAAAAACAAAACTTTTTGCTCTTGCAGAAGTTTTAAAATATGGCAAAATGCTAAAAGATGCGGGGGCTGCTATTGTGGTCTGTGGAACCCCACAGCAAGCATCTCCTGATCTGGCAAACGAATTCTGGGTACAGGATTGTGCTGCAGCCACACACAATATTCTAATTGCGGCTGAAGCTGTCAAGCTAGGTGCTGTATGGATAGGCATCTATCCTATGACAGACCGTATTTTTCATCTTCGCAGTATCTTACAAATCCCAGAAGAAATTTTCCCTTTTAGTATTGTTTCCTTAGGCTATCCTCTTGGAGTAGAAAAACCTAGAAATAAATACGACGAAACCAAAATTCATTGGAATAAATGGTAGTCCTTTACTTTTCGCTCGTTACGGATGTGTCATCCGTAACGTTATCCAATCGTTATGGATTACAAATCCGCAATGAGCATTTTTTTGAAGGATACAACAATGCCAGAAAATTCATTTTCTCCGAAAGACAAACTGGTTGTGATGAAAGCATCTCAACCAGGAAAGAAATTGTCTTATGTGCTAGAAGGTTTAGGAGCAGACCCGCAAAAAGAAGTATTTGAAATCCAGATAGCCTTTCCTTCGAATATCAAATTTCCCTCGGAATCCATAAAAAATCAGGTGAAATTGCTTCTGGGAAATATGCTGGATGTCAATCGTTTTACCCTGACTCCTATGAAGGGAAATCTCTTAATCGAAATCCCTGTTTTGCCTTATACACAGGAAATCAAAGAGACTTTTGATGTGAAGTTTGCCTTTATTGTAAAGCTTCTGAAAAAAGATCCAGAAGAAGGAAATTTGGAATTGCAGTGTACTCAGGAAGTTCAGTTGCAAGCGGAAGCGAGCAAAGCAGCAGGCAAAAAAGCTGAGACAAAAGTACCTGAAAAACCTGAAAAAAAAATAGAAAAACCACAACAAGAAGCCGAAGACACAGAAGAAGATGAAAACCGAGAAGATGACGAAGAGGGAGAAGAAAGCAAAGCTGAAAAAGAGGAAGAAAAAGAAGAAGAGGGAGAAAAAAAGGCAGGCTTTTATAGCGGTCTTGTTTCTATAGACTATGGAACGACAAACTCTACTGTTGCTGTCCGCGATCCATGTTTCGCAGCCGAAGAAGTAAGAGGACAGTTAGGGCAGGCGCAGTGGCAATCATTATGTGAATGGATGAATATATGGCTCTCCAGCCATCTAGCAAACATGGAAGCTGGCGACCTGGATCTTTTTGTCCACAACCTGACATTGATTGTTCCTAATGCCTCTATACCCGAATGCGGTTCTCCAACAGAAGAAATCCAGCAGGCTATCCGCAATATAGATGATAGCTCTCGCGTGCAGATTTTACAAGAACTCGTAAGCCGCCTCTCTAACAGTGGCATCAACGAAGAAAGCCCCAATCCCATGATGAAAAAGCTCTCTTATGAAGCTTTAAAAGGTTTTGAGGCTATTATTGATGCAAACAGCCTGGAATCCCAACGATACTTTGTCCTGGAACTCGACCGAAATGTCGGGGCAGCACCAATATCCAGTGTTTTGCAAGTAATCAGCGTCCCATCAAGCTCCGATATCCAAACATTGGCTCAGGAAATCCAGGTAGACATGGGTGCAAGAGTCAGCCTGCTTTTGCACAATGCAGCTATGGGCGAAATTGACATTCGCCAGTTCGTCCTCTCCAGCAAAAGATATTTTGGAAGCGAAGAGAATATTGAAGTGATGCCAGCAGAAGGAAGTGGTGAGCCAGTAGAAATCCCTTGCTCCGTTCTTTCCAGATTGACATACCGTGAACTGATGAAAAGAGGAATTGCCGATATCCATCGCAGAGCAGAAGCTGGTCTATTCCAGGATGCGTCCTGGCCCCAGTCTCTTGTAGCAACATTCCCCACGACATATCCTGCTTCTTTGAGGGTGACGTTGAGAGAAATCCTGGAAGAGCTGGAAATCAAAGAAATAGACACTCGTTTCGATGAAGCAACCGCCGCTGCTATTTATTATATATGGCGTGAAATCGGGGCTGACCCAGTATGTGGTATGCATGGGCTGATGGCCAGAAGCCGTAAAGATAAATATGGCAGATCCTATCAGAATATCCTCCTTTATGATTTAGGAGGAGGAACGACAGACATCGCTCTCATCCAGCTTCTCTATGAAGAATTGGCTATCTTTGATGAAGACGATGACAGAGGCAATGGCGGATGCTATTTCCGTATTACTCCAAGACTTCTGGGAACAACAGGACATCGCTATTTAGGCGGTGATCTCTTGACCCTATGGTTCTTCCGCTTCCTAAAATCCAAAATAGCAGACTATCTGCTAACCTATATCCTAGAGAAAAACATAGAGCCACCAGGCGATAGTCCATTAGGTCAATTGCTGTACAATCTGCCTGAAGAGCTTAGCGTAAAAGACGCAGCAGAAGACGCTCCTGTCAGGTACCAAAGCGGTTCTCTTTTAGAATGGACAATCCATCCAACACAATTTTTACGAAAATACAATGAATGGAACGAAAAAGTCATTGATGCCGTCGTTCCTACAAGATTTTTCGATGATCGAAGCAAAGTTCCCAACTTCTTCACACTTTGGGAAATGACAGATGAAATCAAAAAAGCTCTGGGAACGCCTATTATCGAAAATTTTGGCACTTGCCTTGGCATGGGCCTCGCTAAAAACTGGCCTAGCGAAGTAGAGGTAGATAGTGGACAGTTGTACAATTTCATCAAAATGATCCATCCATGGCTGGCAGATAAGATTCCTCAAGATGAATTGCGTATGCTCATCACACAGCAAGAGATGAATACGGTCATCAGCGATACCGTCAAGCAGTCTATGAGCCTCGCTGCAAGTCTGGCACAAGCACGCCTGAGATCAGAAACAAGGCATGACCGCGTAGATCGTCTCATACTCGCTGGTCTTTCCTGCAATATGAAGGTTGTACAGGATGTAGCGCAGATAGTTTTCCGCGAAAGCGATGGAATTTTTGACTATGATCCTACGAATGTCCGCTTTGACCGTGATTCTGCGAAAACTTCCGTAGCTTTAGGCGCATGCGTTGGACGCTATATGGAATCCGTCCGTGTAGATCCCTTCAATGAAAAGACTAGACAGATGTTGAGAGATGGCTATGACCAGATCGAACTTGTGATCGAAAACCTCTTTTCCTATTTGCCTTGTCGTCTTGCTTACGATTCCCTGGTCGCTATGGTTCCCATCTTTGAGCAAGGCCAGGAACTCAATGTCAAATCCTATTGGGACGACAGAAAAGTCGCCAGATCTTCCATACGCGATCTAAGGCCTGTACAGGAAAAATTCTGGATATACAGGATTGACTTCCCTGGTGCTGAGCCCCAGTATTTGGGGTTGATAGATTCAGAGCAAGTTGCCAAAGACCATGGATTTGAAGATTTCCGCAGGTTCCGTGAAGATTATGTCGTAGGATTTGAAGCCGATGCAGAGCTTATGATTCGCTGCTTCTATTTGCCCAAAGGCCTGGAAATCATAGCAAAAGACTTTGTAGAACCTGTTTCTCAGGAAAGTATAGCAAACATCTTTGTTTCTGTGCCGAAAGAACAAAGTCCTTTAAAGCGTTCTGAATATAAAAAATATGAGGAACAGACACCTGAAGAGCCAGAAGAACAGCCAGTACCAGAAGAGCAGCCAGTGCCTGAGGATGAAGAAGAAAAATGGGGTGAAGAAGACGAAGAGGCTTTTGGAATTGAGAACGATGATGAAGAATCTCCAAGCCAAAAGGCTAAGCCAATTGCCAAACCTAAGCCTGAAGAGGAAGAAGAAATGCCAGAAGGCCAGGACATCGCTCTGGAGCGCACCCTGTATCTCAAAGAGGTTCTGGACGATTCTCCCATCATAACAGGAGGCGAAAGACTACTTCTTACAGTTCAGTATCCTGAAGGAGGCAAAAAACGCTGCTGCGTAAGCCATGCCTTGAGTATGTCCGACACCTATGAATTCCATATTGCCAGCAACCAGGAAGGCGCAGAGAATGATCCTCTTGCCAACTTCGAAGTAGATCCAGAAACTCTGGAAGAAGTGACATTCTTACTAGATGAAAATAAACGTATGATCTTGCTCACAAAATGTCTCTTCAACATCGAGATCTATTCCGATATCCAGTTCATTCCTCAAAAAGCCGATATGAACTACGATCCTTTCTGTGGTTACCACTAATAAGTTTTAACATTTTGCCTTGCAACAGATTGTAGCCGCAGGGTTGCGCCGAAAAAGTCATGTCTGCTCAAAAGCCGAACGCCAGCGCAATCCCTGCGTCTCTGGTAAATATCCTTTAGCTGGCTTAAAAAGATTTGATTCCATTAGTTTGACAATGTTAAATTCCACATATTGGCTAGCAATGACTTATATCGAAAATTGCATTTAATTCTTTTTCGTTATCGTTATCTTTATCGTTATCATTATC
>CALKWO010000148.1 GCA_938003875.1 uncultured bacterium | reverse complement strand
TGTTTGTCATCTTTCTGAGCAATCGGCCTTCTTTTTTGATTTCTCCCAGGGAGATCAAAAAATCATTGGCAAACTTGTCGTATTCATCATAAAAAGCAGAGCGATGCTTTTTTATCCATCATAAAATAATAAAATCACAAAATAATAATCTATATTCTGATAAGATATTTTATATCAATATGTAATATACGTATCATAACGTGTCAGCATTATCTATTTCACACCTGACATCAAAGTAAAAAGCAAATACATCAAGACAATATTGATTATGCTCAGGATAGAGAACCAGATTCTATTTTCTATTTTTTGGTTCCTGACAATTTGCTTTGTTTCGCTAAAGTAAGCTGCCGAAATCTCTAATTGTTTCCCCATTGTTTGAATAGATTCGTCAGATGTTTTGATTTGCAGGCAAAGGGAATCATGCCATTGGAGCAATTCTTGCAAAGCATTTTTCAATCTATTGTCTGTTTCCTGCGCTGTAATCTGGAATTGTTCAAAGATCATTCTGCTTTTTTCATGAGAAGATTGAGTCTCTTTTGTTATGGAATGCAATTCTTGAGTGTGCTGTATAATGCTTTCCAGCGAGTCTTTGGCCTCTTTGTGAATTTGTGCTATGCTTTCGTTTTGTTCTTCTAAGCTTTTTTTCATTTCAGCCATAATTTCCTGGCTGTTAAATATGAAAGTATCGCCATGAGATTGCAAATTTTGGAGGCATTGCTGGCTTTTTTCTACTATTTTTACAGACTGCTCTGAGCTATCCAAGACTTTCTTTTGAGCTTGCTCCAGGGAGGCGAAACGATCTGAAGCATTTTTTTTAGCCTTGTCTTGCTCCAGGAGCATTTGTTGGGAAAAATCAGCCAGTTTCTTTTCCCAATCCTGAGAAAGCTTTTTTATGGATTGATCTAAGCCATCTATAGTCTTTTTTTGAGCTTGCTCCACGGAAGAGAAACGATCTGAAGCATTTTTTTTAGCCTTGTCTTGCTCCAGGAGCATTTGTTGGGAAAAATCAGCCAGTTTCTTTTCCCAATCCTGAGAAAGCTTTTTTATGGATTGATCTAAGCCATCTATAGTCTTTTTTTGAGCTTGCTCCACGGAAGAGAAACGATCTGAAGCATTTTTTTTAGCCTTGTCTTGCTCCAGGAGCATTTGTTGGGAAAGATCAGCCAGTTTCTTTTCCCAATCCTGAGAAAGCTTTTGTATTTTGTATATCCATTCAGATATACTAAAATGGATGCGTTCTAAATGGCCTTTGACCTCTTCCTGGGCTTTCTGTGCATACTCAGCACTTTTCTTCATAATATCCAGGTTTTCTTTATTTTGTTTTTCCATGCTTTGAGTGCTTTTTTGCTGAGAATCCCATGTATGGTAGATGCTTTGTATCTGGTTTTCTATCTTTTGAGAAGAATTTGCAATGATTTTTTTGCTTTCCTGGATTTCTTTTTCTGCTTTCTGAATTTGTTCCAGGCTTTTTATCCTGGATTTTTCTTCTTCTTCCAGCATAGTCAGCAAGCTTTCCAGAGCTTCTTTTTCTGCTTTCTGAATTTGTTCCAGGCTTCTTTCTTTGTATTTCTCTTCTTCTTCCAGCCTAATAAACAAATCTTTTTTAAAGGCTTGCAGCTTTTCTTCGCTTTGCTTTTGAGCTATGTCCAGGCTTTGCGCAAGATTCTGGAGATTTTTTTTAGCCAATTCAAACGCATTTACGCTTGTTAGGATGGCACTTTGGCTTTGGTTGGTAGTTTGCGTTAGGGATGTAATGACGTTCTGCGTATTCAAAAGATGCTTTCCCCAATCCCTTTCTACCTGTTTGCCTAGAATCTGTAAACCATCGATAATTTCTTTGTATTTTTTCTGAAAGACTTCGATTTCTTTTTTTTGTTGATGGGTAAATTCTCTGCTAATCTCTTCTATCTGCCTTTTCCATGACTGCTGTGTTTCCTGGACAACAGGAATGACTGTATTTTTGCCAATGTCTGTGCTAATGCTGGCGATGAGTTCTTGGAACTCTTGTGCCAGGTCTTCTTTATATTCTGCCATAACTTTTTTATCATCCAGGAAAAAAAATTTCCTGGATTTCCTTAAAAATTTTACCTCTGAGATGGAATACCAACTACGGAATAGAGAAAGTCTTCTATATCTTTTTTCATTGTCTTCATCTGTTCCTGTATCTGCTGGAGTTGATGCTCTTTTTCTTTAGTGCTTGACTCGCCTTTTTGTTTTTCTTTTATGATATAGTCTATCTGGTTTTTTATGGATTGGATTTCTTCTTCAAGATTCTTCACAATAGGTTCTACAAAAATCTTTTGGATTTCTTCTGTGATTTTTTTGCTTGTTTCCCTCGCAATATTGTCCAAACTCACGGGATTTTGGAAAAAATTCTTGAACTCTTCTGCTATTTTCATCTTGATCTTTGTTTTTGCTGTGGTTGTTTTAATTGCTGCTTGTATTCCACCTGCGCCTAACAAGGTTGGTATAAGAAACAAAGGATTGGCTATATTGAGAGCAGAGGCTGCCAGTATAATCCCAATGCTTGGCAATAAGCTGATGAGCATATCTTTAAACCCCAATTGGCTACCTACAAAAGCACAACCGATGCCTCCTAAAAGAAGTCCAAGACCACCAGAAAGAACCCTCTCCCATGTACTAACCTGGTATTTTTGGGTAATGTCTTCCATGCGAAGTCCAAAGGCATTCGCTTTAATCTGGTTCAGGTTTTTGCTAAAATCTTCAAAGTCTTTTTGTATATCTCCCGCAATATCTCTTAGCTTATCCATTAAAAAAGGTTCAAAAGAAGAGCGTGTCCAGACAAGCATCACCTCGTCTATTTCCTTTTGAAGATAATTGCATATTTCTTTTGTTAACTCTTCTGCATTTTGCTTCATTTCAAAAACACTAATATCTGTTTTAGGTTCATATTTTTCTGCCCAGAGAGGAATTTTAGGAACAATGCAAGATAAAAGCTGCGATTTAAAAGCATTTTCAATATCATTCTTTAAATTGCCTAATTTGGCATTAAGTCTTTTGGCGATTTGTTCTTTTTTTTGGTATGCATTAGAAAGAGCATTCTGTACCTCATCTTGCTGTTTTCTTAGCTCTTCTAAAGGTTTTCCCAACATTTTCGTTTGCGATGGTATTGTCTCCCAAATCGCTGTTTCCATATACCCTGTGATCTGTCTTCCTGGGGATACCAATTTGATCTTGCCACGCTCTTGTGTCAAAAAATCCAAAAGATTTTTTTCCAAAGCATCAAAGCCTGATTCTTTTTGGCGGTTTTCTCTTTCTGCACTATCGAGTACTTGGTCGGTCATTCCATCATGGCCTGTTTTAGCTTCGAGTGCCCGTAAGGAAGAAACAAAGTGGATGCATTTTTCACAATCCAATTCTGTATAGTCTTTCAGCTTTTCTCTTCCATACTTCATGATATGGCTGCGTTCTGCTGGCTTGATCTGGTCGAAAAAATTGCATACAAAAAAAACCTGTTTATGCCCTAAAACCTTGATTGCTTTTTCTACTTCCTTTATTTCGGACATGCTAGCTAAAGCCTGGGATGTCAAAACCCAGATTATGGCATCTACTTTATCTATATAGTTTAACACAATGTCATTACGATTTTTGTGTTCATTCAATCCTGGGGAATCTATGATTTCGATGCCATTTTGTAGAATTTCCAAAGGCCAGAAGATTTCTACTTTGGAATAGGGTGTTTCTGCTACTGATTCCGCCTGGTCTTTGGCAGCGTCTGCAATCACTACATACTCTTCCAGCTTTTCTATAGGGATTTCTAAAGGAGGAATTTCTTTCTTTTCGGATTTCTTTATAGGTTTCAGAGCTTCTTGTGCCATAGGGATTTCCAAAGGAGGAATTTCTTCCTTTTTGAATTTATTGATGTGATCCAGAGCTTCTTGGGCTATGCTGGAAGGCAAAGGATCAGGCAGATTTTCTTTAAAGTAGAGTATGGCTCTTTTGGTTCTTCCATATTTGATTTCATTGATAACAGCCGTGCAAGGCCAGGAAAATGAGGGCAGAACGCTTTCCCCCAAGAGAGCATTGATGAGGGTACTCTTACCTCTCTTGAATTCCCCTATCACAAGAACTTTAAACAGCTCGTTTTTTAGACGACCCTGTACCCTGTAGGCCAATTCTAAATCTTTGCTTTGTAAACCTTGCAATATAGGGATGATTTTATCAAAAAAAGAAAGAAGGTTTTGCTGCTTTTCTTGAAAATTGATGAGAGAATTCATGGTATTTTGGGAATAGTTTGGACGAATCATGCGTGGTTTTCTCCTTTCGTTTCTTGCTCTATGTTTTGTTTCAGATAGTTTTCTATTCTTGAAACCAGACTTTTGGCTTCTCTTTCTTGCGCCTGGACTGATTCCAGGTTCTTCTCTTCGGGAGCATATTGGGCGACAATAGCTTCATGCTGGATATCCAGGTATTTTTTTTGTCTTTTTTGTATCTTTTCAATGGTCTTTTTGTAGTATTCCCTTATTTTTTTCTGGGATTTTTCTTGCATTTTTCTTGTATTGGACTCAATGACCCTGCCAATCTCTGCTTCTATTTTTTGTTTTTTTTCTTCTTTTATTTGCATGGATTTATATGCAGCAATGGTCCCTGCTACTATGGTGCTTGGAATCAACACAGAACCTAGTACAGGGAATGCCATACCTGTCGCGATTCCTGTAGCAACACCAATCCCTATCTTTCTTAAATCCATCTCTTGTCCTTGTTCTTCCAGGCAAGGAACGTCAGACAATATTTCTTTAGGGATCAAACCTTTGTATCCATCTGTGGAAATTTTTTCAGAAAATTCTTCTAGTTCATTTTTTAGCCATAGTATATCGTCCTGGATTTTCTTTTGTAAACAATTTTCTGCATTTTGAATCATTTCTCTGGTATACCTTATAACGAGTAGATGCATTTTCTTTTGTTGCCATTCCTGTGGACTAGAAGCGTTTTCCAGACTTTCGCATAGCCTATCGCAAATTTCTTTAGCTTTATCCTGAAAGCATTCTTTTATTTCATTTTCGGCTTCTAGCTCCCTTTGTTCCATACTAATTGTTATGTCTTTCCATGCAATTTCTAAGCCAGAGGACTGCTTTTCCGATTCTTGCTCTGCCTTTGCTTTGTCTCCATCTATTTCCCCCATAATTTGCGCTTTCTTGCCAAGAAGATGATAGTATAGTTTTTTCATCAAGAAATGTGCTTGGGTCAGCATCTGGTTTTCTCGTAATTTTTTATGCTCAGGATCTTTTGCCCATTTTGTAATTCCTTCCAAAATGGCTTCTGTTCCTGCCATTTTAAGAGAAGAGGATTCTGGCAGAACAGGACTCCCGAAACTCGACCAAAGTTCAATTTCTGGATTCCAGGAATGCAGTCTATTTAAAAGAGATTTTACTAAAGTTTCCCGTTCGCTTTCTTTGATCTGGTCTAGTCTTGTCAGTATGCAAGCAACACGGGGTATTTTGCGTTGAAAAATATGCTCTTCCACAAACGATTTTTCCGTAAGGCTAAGAGGAAGGGCAGCACTTATAGCAACTAAAGTAGCATCGCATTCAGCTATCGCTCTTTGTGTAAGCATTGCCCTTTTTTCTTGCAAATCTCCAGCACCAGGCGTGTCTAAGAACTCTACCTGCTTTTCTTTGAGCCATTCATAAGGAAGCTCTATCAAAATGCATCCTTTTGGGTCTTCTCCTGAATCTTGGGCAACCAGATTTTGCAACTCTTCTAAAGTAATTTTTTCTTGCTGCCCTTGTTCTAAGACACGATAGATTGCCTGCTCCTTACCATATCGTATGTATGTGATCATGGCTGTTGTCGGCAATGTGCCCACAGGTAAAATATCCTGGCCTAGCAGACGATTAAGCAAGGTGCTTTTGCCTCGCGAAAATTCCCCTACGACAGCCACAGAAAATTGTGGGTTATTTTGTATACCTTGAATAGACATCCATTCCTCTAAAAATTTTTCTACTTTGCTCTGTTTGAGTAGATTGTCTATCTCGGAAAAAAGTTTTTGTAACGATTCATCCACAAAAATTCTCCTTAACCAATGGGTATGTATTTAAGCGATACTACAGTAACGATTTTGAAATCGCTTGATTTCATTTTGCTCGTTCTGGATTTGTTCTATATCAATCTCGATTTGTTGATGGTATTGACGATTATCTGACTTTTCTTTTTCTAAGTCTTGTATCATTCTGTCTACTTGATGGTTATAGACATTGAAATAATAGCAAACCATTTTATATAAACTTTTTGCTCCTTGTTGAAAAAAATCGTTGATCTTTTTGCCTGCATCTTTTGATAATTTTTCAAAAGGTTCTGCTAAAGTTTTATTGCAAATATCCTGGTAAATATTATATTTCACTGTATCCAAAGAAGGCCCAATAAGATTACCAATCCATGTTCCCAAAGCAATTCCAATAGGAATACCAACTCCACCAAAAATTAAACCAATAGCACCTCCAATGACTCCCCCTATACCCATGCCAACCCATTCTTCACCTTTTAAATTTTCAATATTATTTACTGCATCATTAGGATTAATAAAAATATAAAAATTATTATTAATATCAACATTTTGTATTTGTTGGTCTAAAGCCTGCAATTTTTTGTAGTATTGTTCTATAAATTTTTCTTTGAATTTTTCCTGCCTTTCTTGTGTAAGATTTTTAACTTTTCGGCTGTATTTTAGTAAAAAATCTTCATATCTATCAAAAAAACTTTTTTGTATATAAGGGTTAAAGTATGATTTCAGTCTTTCTTGCAAATCCGTCTTAGAGGTTGCTGGCTGGATAAACTGCCAGCAGTCTGAATATATCATCTTTTGCATTTCTTGAAAATCTATCCCTGCTTCTTGCATGATTTTGGTATAAAAGGCATACAATTCTTTAGTTTGTTCCTCATTTTGGGCATTGGTAAATTCTAATAGATTGACTATTTTTAAGCTATTGAGTTCCTGGTATTTTTTCTGGTATTCTTGACTCAACCTATTCAATTTTTCTGTAAGCTCTCGGAAAAGCTTATTCAAACAAGCGATAATCCTCTCAGAAAGTATTATTTCTTTCCTCTCCACCAATTTCTGGTAAATTTTCCTTTCCGTTTCCTGGAATTCTTCGAGCCATTTTTGTTGATTAGGATCGTTTTGGGATAAAGAATCCAAAAGAATCTGGGAGGCTGCGGGCAAAAGTAAAAAATCTTTTATACCTGTTTCTTTTAGCTCTCTTTGCAAGGTTGTCTGGATTTGTTTAAAGAAACGTTCTCGTTCTTTCCAGGGGATTTGATCCGTTTTGTGTACGATAAAAATGCAATGGTGCAAAATATCTTTCAAGTAAGTTTTTATAAATTTCATTAAACTTTGAGAACAAGGTGTATCTTTAGGTATCAAGATAATGCATGTGTCGCAAAATTGGCGGGTGATATTGCCTGTTAAAATATCATGCGATTCTTTTGCATTAGCACCAGGAGTATCCACGATAACAAGCCCATGTTTTTTCAAGACATCCGAGGGATACCCGACCTGAACAGAGTGGATTTGCTTTGCCAGGTCGTCTGTTTGGGCATTTTCATTCTTTGCACCATAAGAAACAGCACTATATTTGTGAACGAATTCTTGCAAGCATTTAATTTGTGCTTCTTGAGAATACTTGTCTAAGGCTTGAAATAGAGTAATCCACAAAGAGCGAAAGTCTTGGAAATCCTTTTTCTTTTTATCTGCGAAATACACCTGGGCTTTTAGCTCTGGATGGTAGCCGATCACGGTAGGTGTGCAGGTTGTTGCAGGTTTACTGCTCATGCAAAGGAAAGGTGATCTTAGCAACGCATTGATAAACGTACTCTTTCCACTATTAAACTCGCCTACAATTCCCAAATACAATCTGGGATCCTGGTTTCTGTCGTTGATTTCCTTAATCAAGTCTTGTACCTGATTATCTCGAAATTCAGGGTAGCGTTTCAAAAGATATTCCACTATTCTAAGCCGATTTTCTACCTTCAGCATCATTCTGATTTCTTGTGGGCGTTTTCTCTCCAATTGCATTTTCATGTCAGAAGTTATAGAAGGACGAAGTGTTAAATTAGATTCATTTTGCAAAGGAATAGGAGCAGGCAAGAGCCTTTTTAACTTTTGAAAAAAAGCAAAAGATGCTTTTGCCGATTTTGAAAAATCTTGCATCATAAATTTTTTTCCTAGATCAACAAAGTATAGATTCCAGTTTAGCTATGTCAGAAAAAGCCAGTTGTTTTTTATTGTCTTGGACTTTTGCTTCCAATGCCTGCTTGCTTGAAACCAGATATGGCTGAGATAGCTTCTTTTGGCAGAATTCTAGTATGCCTGTCCTTTCATTGTAAGGTATCTGATCTATGAAATTTACAATCTGCCTTATTTTTTTGCCAGGGTAGAGTTCCTGAAAGGATTGAAAGAAGCTTCTATCCGCTGCTGTAAGACAAGGATTATAGGAAAGCAATTGCCAAACTTCCCTGGCATTCCAAAGAAAAGAAGACATATCTGGTATTTTCCAAAATTTTTCCAGGCTAAACTCTGTATAGGAAGGCAACTCTATAAACTGTATTCCTTTTTGCAGCATAGGGCAGGGATATTCTATTTCTAATTTTTGATAGGGACTGATATTGTTGTAGCTATCATTGTAAAATAAAGAGGTGTTTAATTCCTCTTGCAAAAATTCCATGTATGGCAAGCCATTATATGCTTTGGCAGGAAGAGTCGAAAAATGGGAAGCATGCTCTGAGAGGTATAGTTTAGCACAATAGCTTTTCCCCCATTTTACGGACTGCACAAGAGAAAACAGATTTCGAGAAGAAACAGGCAATAGCTGCATCCCAAGAATAGCATTAATCAAAGAGCTTTTCCCTCTCTTTGTCTCTCCTACTATGACAATGGATTCTATTTTTTCATGAGGAATTTCTATAGAACAAGGCTTTTCCTGGATTACCTGGTATACATGAATCTCCTGGTGGTAGTGTGTGGATCTAGGCTGGCTTGCTATTCTTTGAAAACTAGCATTCATTCCTGAAAGCTCTTCTTTGATAGATGTTAGGCTATTATCGAACTTTTGGAATTCGTTTTTAATGAAATCTTCTATTTCTTGGAAATTTTGTAGTATATTTTTTTGCCAGCAAGAACTTTGCTCTCCTTGTTTTTGAAGCAAAGCATAAATATCTTGAGGAATGTAATTCACGCCAAACTCTATCTGACTTTGTATTCTTTGAAGAAGAAGGTTTTGCTCTTGCAAAGTATCAAAAAACTCCCTATCTTTTTTCGTTTTAGCTATTTGTATGTCCTCTTGTATCTTCTCAATTTGGTAGCTCAGACCTTTTTGGTTCATAAGCCAAAAAGCACGAAACAATTCTTCATTTTTTTGAATAGCCATACCAAAGTGCATTTGCATAGCTTCTTTTAAAACATTCCGATATTCCAGCAATTCAGCTAAAGCAGAAGAATCTTTTTGGAAAAAAGCATTCACCCATTCTATAAAATCCCTTTGTGCATTCTGGCTATTTTTTTCATATTTTTCTGCTTCTTTGCAAACAAAGCCAGCAATACAGGATGCCAGTTCTGAATAACAAATGTCTTGGGTAATAGAAATTTTTTGAAGGCAACGAAGTTGCTGCCTGCATTCCTGAATAAACTCGTCGCCTTTGCCTGTTTGTTTTAAAAAGGGCAATAGGATTTCTTGCTGAAACTGCTGACTAAACTCTTGGATTGCCTTACTATGATAAAAGCTAAAACCTGATAAAGCTATCTGTATTGTTTCTATGCTCTTGGAATAGGCACTTTGTAGAGCTTGAGAAACCAAATCACTTGTTTCAAAGTGTTCTGTGATTTTTTTTAAAAAAAGCTCCAGATTGCTCTTGCCTATTTCTAAAAGGCCATATCCAAGTGGAGAGAGAAGGCTGGCGATAAAATGAGTAGGAAAAGAAACCACAGAATATTCCTTTACTAAAAACGGTTCATTATAGATTGTAACTTCATTCTATGCTTTATCTCTATAATATAGGAAAATTTATAGCTCTATCGGCAATAAATTTTTTATTGAAAATTCCCCTAAATTTTTAGCAAATATTGTGCCTAATTATTAAAAATTTCAACATTATGCTTTTTGATTACCAAATAGTTATGAAAAATTTATGATTTAGATGAATTTATAACAGGCCAATCATTCACGCATTTGCTATTTTAGAAAAAAAATTTTCAGGAAGCAAAACATAGAACAGTAAAAAAATTCTTCTATAAAATACCAAAAGGATAAAGAAAGAAGATTATAGCATAAACCATGCTATGATCAAAGCAAAAATGATTTGCTGCCAACATTTTTTCTCATGATTGAGGGAAATTGTATTTTTTAGGGGAAAAAAAGATTTGACTTGTTTGTATGCTAAAGAGATAATAGAGGGGTATAAA
>CALKWO010000147.1 GCA_938003875.1 uncultured bacterium | reverse complement strand
TAATCGTTATCTTTATCGTCTAAATGGGGAACTTATTTAATTCCGATTCCTAAATATCTATTTTTTGAAAGAATCCTCTATCTCTTTCTGGAGATTGGGGATCCTGCTTAGACGATAACGAGGAGAAAAATGAAATCCAACGACTTTTTTTACATGAGCATTTTTAGCGATAAATCCTGCCTGTTGTGTGGTGAGATGGTATGAGTCCTTTGCTTTTGCTATATCTTCTGCTGCATAATGTGTTTCACAGTATAGGATATCGGCACTTTGAGCAAGTTCAATGGAATTTGCCAGTGTTTCTTCATTGAAGATAGTGTCTGTAATATAAGCTATTTTTTGTCCTGGCTTTTTTTCAAAAAGACATTTTTGCAAATAGGACATAGAATATTCTTTGTCTTCTACCTTTATAGAAATCACTCTGGTCCTTGTCTCTAAGATTTCTTTGATTTCATTGAGCCATGTTCCAGGTGCGTGTTCAAAGGCTTCCAATTTCTTTTTGTCGACATGCCATCTCTCTTCCTCAGTGAAAGCATAGCCCAGACAAGGGATTTTGTGCTGAAGCCTTGAGTATGTTACAAAAAAATTGGCTTCTCGATAAAGAATATTGTTAGAAAGAGATTGCTTCTCTAAAATATGGCATTGTTGAAAACAATCGCTTGGGAAAAGTGCCATCTCGCTCAACTCTTCCATATCTATTTCATGGATTTTAATTTTAAGATTTTCTCTGCATAGAAGGTTCCATGTATAGCCCAGCATCTTGCAATGGATCTGCCGCGCTATAAATTTGGGACCAAAGAAGTGCAGTGTTTTGTCTAAACCAATATTGGCGCGTATAAGACTATCGAAGCCAATAAAATGATCTAAATGAGTATGAGTAATGAAGACATGGGTGATTTTTTGCATGTCTCTGTAGGAAAGACGATACAATGACCCACAATCCACCAAAAAAGAACGCTTCTCATTTTTGATCTTGATCAAAAGCGCAGGGTCTTCATTTAAAGGATTCACTAAAGTTGGTTCAAAATAACTCATAAATAATATTCTTTACTTGGGTTATTGAGCGTATTCTATAACTTTCATTTCTCGAATCACAGTAATCTTGATTTTGCCTGGATAATGAAGTTCTTTCTCTATTATACCCGATATTGCCAGTGCAATGCTTTTGACTTCTTGATCTGGTATTTTTTCTGGATCAAGAATAACACGTATTTCTCTTCCCGCAGATATGGCAAACGCAGTTTCAATTCCTGGAAAGCTGAAGGCTATGGATTCTAATTTTTCGAGACGATGAATATATTTTTCAAATGTCTCTCTTCTTGCCCCTGGCCTGGATGCGCTAATCGCATCGGCAGTATTGATGATGGTAGCATAAGGTGTTTCTACCTGAACATCATCATGGTGTTCCATAACTCCTTCCAAAATTTCTTGTGCCTCATCGAATTGTTGGAGAATTTCGCCACCAATTTCGGGGTGTCCGCCTTCTTTTTCATGATCTATGGCTTTTCCAATATCATGAAGTAAACCAGAACGCGAGGCCATATAAGGATCAAAACCTAATTCAGAAGCAATGAACTTGGCAAGATAAGATACTTCCAAAGAATGCCATAATACATTTTGCCCAAAGCTGGTTCTGTATTTCAATCTTCCCAGGAACTTAGCTATCTCTTCACATACCTCTATTTTTACAAGACTACAAATATTTTGAGCTTCTTTTAAAACCTGCTGTTCGATTTTATTTCTGCTTTGTTGCAGTTGCTTTTGCAATTCGTCCCAAGAGGTATTTTTCTGGCTTAAACATTTTTCCAAAGCATCTCTGCAGATCTCTCTTTTGCAGCCATCTGCCATAATGATAATCAGGGTATTTGACATCGCTTCATAATCCAGCACAAGTTCTTTGCAATCCAATTCTTTCTTTAAAAAATTTAAAAAGGTTTCGCTTAAAAGCCATTCTTTATGGCTGGAGTCGTGTAAAAGCATATTGCTTGGATAAGAATCAAACCAATGACTAAAATGGCAGCGATGGATTGCAGTAGCTAAAATTCGCCTTGCTATACGATCTGAGTTTGCCAGGATGTTGTTCAGATAACAATCATATATTCCTCTGGCTTCTTTTTGCAAGGTTTCTTCGAATTCTGAAAAGAATCTTTCCTGGATTTTTTCTTGTGTGTATCCAGAAATAAACAACAAGGTTTCATGAACTTTATTTTTTATATCTTTTAGCTTTTCTATAGATATAGCATTGGAAGAACGAATTTTTTCCAGCTCTATTTCTTTGTGTTTTATGCTTTGGCTGATGTTCTGCAATTTATATTCATAGCATTCCAGATCTTTAGTTTGTACATCTAATTTCTTGCTAAGAGATATATTGCTTTCCTTGAGCTCTTCCAGCCTTTGCAAGGAAGCTTTCCTCATATATTCAATTTCAAGAGCAATTGCAGCGATTATTTTAGCTTCAAAATCCAAAGCATCCTTCTCTCCCTTTTCCTTGATTTTTTTTGCCAGGCTTTTGGCTTCCTGAAATCTTTTTGCTCCCAATTGCCAATAGATAATATAACCTATAATAACACTAAGGATTAAAAGAATTATATTCAACATAGTTTTTTTTCTTATAAAAACGTTCGTAACGAATTTTTTAACCCATTACGAACGTTGAAAATTTTTTTATGAAAAAAAAACCCACCTTTCGGCGGGCAAATAAGAGATCGCTTAGGCTTGAGGAGAATCTTGTGGGGTATCTTTAGGGGCAGAAGGTTCTGCTGCTTTTTCTTCTACCTTTTCTACAGGTTTCTCTTCAGAAACTGCTGTCTGGTTGGTAGCTTCTGCTACTACTGGCTGTTCAGGAGTAACTTCAGTGGCTGCCTGTTCAGGGGCAGCTTGAGGAGCCTGTTCAGGGGCAGCTTGAGCAGCTTGTTCTGGAGCAGCTTCTTCTTTTTTAGCTTCTGTAGCTTCTTCTGTGCCGCGTGCTCTTACTAGAGACAGTCCAATTTTTCTATCTTTTTTGTCCAGTCTCAAAATTTTTACTTCAACTGCATCTCCTACAGATACAACTTCATCAGGAGATTTGATTTTACGATCTGTAAGCTCGGAAATATGTAAAAGACCTTCGAGATCAGGTTCTAATTCTACAAAAACCCCGAAATTTGTCAGTTTAGTGACTTTGCCTGTAACAATATCATCTACTTTGTAACGTTCAGGAATGTCTTTTTCCCAGGGATCAGACATGAGTTGCTTCATTCCTAAGGCCACTCTCTTCTGGTTGGGGTCTACATCCAGAACCATTGCTTCGATCATATCATTTTTCTTCAGCATTTCGGAAGGATGTCCGATCTTTTTAGTCCAGCTCATATCGGAAATATGGAGAAGCCCATCGATACCTTCTTCTAACTCAATGAAAGCACCATAGTTTGTCAGATTGCGGACTCTTCCCTGCACTTTAGAGCCAATAGGATATTTTTGTTCTACTAAAGACCAGGGATTGATCTCTACTTGTTTCATTCCAAGAGAAATCTCTTGTTTTTCTTTGTTGATATCGAGAATGACGACTTCTACTTCATCTCCGATGTTCACAATTTCAGAAGGATGGTTGATTCTTTTTGTCCAAGACATTTCAGAAATATGAACAAGGCCTTCGATTCCTTCTTCAAGCTTTACAAAGGCACCGTAATTCATTACGCTGACAACTTTTCCTTTGGCTTTGGCACCAATGGGATATTTGTCTTCCACGTTTTTCCAAGGACTTTCTGTTTTTTGTTTGAGTCCCAGAGCAATGCGTTCTCTTTTTCTGTCTAGTTTCAGGATTTTGACTTCGATACGGTCGTCTATGCTGACCATTTCCTGGGGATGGCTGATTCTTCCCCAGCTCATATCTGTAATATGGAGAAGTCCATCTATGCCGCCTAAATCTACGAATACGCCAAAATCTGCGATATTCTTGACAACGCCAGATACGACCTGTCCTTCCTGTAGCTCTTCCAGGAGTCTTTCTTTCATCTTGCGACGGTCTTCTTCAATAAGTCTGCGGCGAGAAACAACGATATTCATTCTGGCTTCATCGATTTTGATGATTTGAGCCTTCAGTTCCTGGCCAATATAATCGGAGATATCTCCGGTACGACGAATGTCGATTTGAGAAGCAGGCAAAAATACTGGAACGCCAACATCCAGCAGCAAGCCACCCTTGATTTTTCGTACAACTCTTCCTTCGACAACATCGCCTTCTTTTTTGGTCTCAATGAGGCGTTCCCATCCTCTGATTCTATCTGCTTTCTTTTTGGAAAGCACGATTTCTCCCAGTTCATCTTCTACTGTTTCCAGGAGAACTTCAATTTCTTCTCCTGATTGAGGAGGAACTTCAAATTCAGACAGAAGTACTTCACCTTCCGATTTGCAGCCTATATCAACAATGACCTTATCGGATGCTATACTGAGTACTCGTCCTTTGACGATTTTTTCTGACTCGAAGTCTTTGATAGATTCTTCATACAAACAACTCATCTGGGTTAGATCTACTTCGCCCATTGCCTCTGCGACTTCACGCTCTAATTGCTCTTCGGGAATCTGATACTGTTTAATAATGTCCTTTTGAATCTTCATCTAATAATAAGCGCAATATCCTTTTTTCCTAAAAAGGAAATCAGAATCATACGCTCCTCCGGAAAAATCTAATAAAAAAGGGTTAATGAAATTTACAATATTCTGCTTTACTTCAAAAATTCGATGCATAGTTGCTATGCAGAATATAAACCAAAATACATAATCTCTTGATGATATAAAACTTTTTTCATAAGTCAACAAATTTCTTGTGGTAGAAAAAAAATTCTAGTTTTACAAGCAAATTTAAGGCAATTCTTTGCCACAATGAGGGCAGCATTTTTTTTCTTTGTTTTCTTTCTCTTTTTGCAATTCATCTATAAACGCAGTACCCAATATGGTCGTTGGCAGAACAAAACAAAATATGCCTGATATTGCTGTTATTCCAGCTAATATGCGTCCTAAAAACGTAACAGGATAAAGATCACCATATCCTACTGTTGTCAATGTCACTACTGACCACCACATGGCTTCAGGAATGCTATTAAAAGCATCCGTTCTGGCACCATGCTCTGCATAATACATCAGAGAAGCTGTAATCACGATCAAAAGCATTATCAAAGCAATCCACATAACAAGCTCTCGTCTTTTAAGATAGAAAACCCTGCCGATCAGTTTCAGGCTTTCCATATATCTCAGCAATTTGCTAAGACGAAGCAAACGTAAAAGACGCAAAATACGCAAAAGTCTTAAATCTATCTCTAAAGCAGAGAGATAAAAAGGCAATATCGCTACAAGATCTACCAGCGCAAAGGGGGTTAGAATAAATAGCAACCGTCCTTTTATGGCAGAAGAGAATTCTTCGCTGACAGTACATAGCCATAGTCTGGCAAGATATTCTATACTAAAGATGATTACACTAAATACCTCAAAACAATGAAGCCAATTCCCAAAAGAATCTTCAATTTCCTTTACAGTACCTAAGATAACAGCAACAATATTTAAAATAATCAAAGAAATCAAAAAACCATGCAAAATACGATGGAAAGTTGTAGCAGTAGGATCTTCCAGCAAATCCCATAGGTATTCTCTAATTTTCATCGAACATCCTTAACAGTTATATTGACTTTTTACACGTTTCTAAAACTGACTCTTTACACACTGTTTATTTGTGTTCATCTGTGGTTCTCTTCTCCTTTTTCGCTGTGCCTCTATCGAAAATGATTCTATAGTCAAGAAAAAATAAAATCAAGGAGAAAATCTATTTTGCGCCTCTTTGTGTAAACTTTTAATGAGAATTAAACCTAAATTGTGGTAAAAAATTCTTGAGCGCATTAGCGGTTACGCCCTTTCTCAACATATTTCTCAGCTAGTAAAGCTTGACAAGAAAAGGATTCTGCGCTAAAATAAATCTGCAAGGCTATGAAGAAAACTTTGAGAAATAGA
>CALKWO010000146.1 GCA_938003875.1 uncultured bacterium | reverse complement strand
ATCCTTTGATAAATAAAGGATTATATATTTTTTTTAATTACTTTTTTTCGGGTAGGAAAATAATCATATTTCTTTTTTTATTCTTTCCCATTCTTCTTTTAAAACTATCCTTGCATTAGAAATTAATTCTTCTGTTACATCGTCTATATTTTTTGTTTTTTTCTCAATTTTGCTTGAATCATCTTTTTTTAGCTCCGAACTCGTAGTTTCTATCATTTCTTTCATAGATTCAATTAATTTTGATTCTTTGGAAGTAAAATTTTGATTTAACATAAGTATTATTAAACTTTGAAATTTCCTAGAATCAAGGAGGGCTTTTTTGGCTTCCTTTGTTGCTTCTTCTTTACTCTCTGAATGCAAGCCATGTTTAAAATTGTAAAGTTCGTATGTTGCATTTATAAAATAAGCTATATTCTCTTTTAGCTCTCCAACCCATTTTGTTCGCTCTACTGTTACAGTATTGTTATAACGGTTTTTCCTGCCCGTCCAAATAGTAACCAAGATATTAACGATTACCAAAATAGCCGTTATCAAATCTTTCATTTCCATTTTTCTTGCCTTTACTAAAAAATTCTGCAGTCAAAACCAAGCCTTAAATCCTGCCAGATACCCAGCCTACTTGCTCTCTAACCTCCCTTTATTTAGAGTTAGAGCTATTTAATTAATAACCGTTTAGTATACACCAAAAATAAATGTATACATTATAAACGTAATTATATATATGTTGTAACTATTTTTATAACATATAATTATAAAAATAAATTTATTTTTTTTCTTTGAAAAAAAAATTTAAATCTGCTATAAAGAATAATCATTACTTTAAGTGAATTAAAATTATTTTAAGGAGTATAATATGTTTGAAACACAATGGAATAAGCCAGGAGACGCTTGTCCGAATTGTGGAAGTACCAAAACTGGAAATCATTTTGAACAAGAAGTAAAATGGATACCACAGATGAGGCTTGATTCTATACCTTTAGCCCATCATCCTATATTTGAAATGTATTGTAGGAATTGTGGGCATAATGAAGTCAAACAAGGCTATCCTGGACATAAAAAAATTAAGTAAAAATAAGTGAAATTAACCGTGAAACGTTTTCGAGAGTGTGAACGTGAATTTTTGTAATTTTATCTATTTACATTAGAATAACTTATGAAATCATATAAGATTTTGCTTCTCAATGAAAATATGAGTTTTGCCTTTCCAACCTATTTTGAAAGAATTTCTGAAGGTGCTAGAATTATGCAATGTATTTATTAAACCCACTATTTGCAAAGGTTTTCGCAAAAATACCTGTCGAAATCCACGGTGAAAATCAAAAATCGAAAAATTTTGATTTCAAGCTCTATATCAATATTTATAAGGTTTTGATGGATTTTCCTACAACCATTAGTTATATAGAACCTTTTAGAATACTCATAAATTTTTCAGAGGAAGTATCAATATATCTTTGTATAGATTTTACATTTGAAATATATAAATTTTTTAGTGGTATTTTATGTCTGAAACAGCTAATGATAGGATAATCCGAGCCAAAAACTATTTTGTGGAGCAAATTAGCCTTTGCAATTTTAGCCAGATGATCAGTAGGCATAAATGCAGTATCTGCAAATGTTCGTTCATATTTTGCTAAAAGATGTATAGTTTGATCAAGAGGGCGACCATGGGCAAGGATAACAGTTACCATTGGAAATTCAGCAATAATTTTTTCATATACACATGCATCACAACGATCACAACCACCAGTATGCAGCATTATAACTAATTTTCTTTCTTTAGCTACATGAAATATTTGCCTTAATTTTTTACCATAAGGAGGCCAATTGTTCCCAAAGCCGTGAATCTTTAAACCAACATAATCTATTCTTCGAAAATAAAGAGATAGGTCGAAAGAGCGTTCAACCATTCCTGGGGTAAGCCAAAGCAAAGGAAGTGATTTGTATGGAGCAGCATCTAACATACATTGAATCTCTTCTTCTGCTTTTTCCCATTTTCCTGTTACGCCTGTTGTCGAGGATACTAGCCAATTTTCCACTCTCATTCGAATAAGCTCTTTTGCTATAGTATCTGGCTTAAAATATTTTTCTCTAAATTTTCCGATATGTATATGAGCATCTGCTATTGGAATCATATTTTAAAATTTTGAGCTATAAAAGAGGAGATTTCTGAATTTTAAATCAATTTTTTGGGATGGATTGTCGTTCCAGTTTTCTTTTCTGAACATATTCATCGCCAATTTTTTTATTGATAGCAGCAACATTACAAAAATGTTGACTTATTTTAAAAAGATCACCATTTCCTTCATTGAAGTTTCGTACCATGCACATAGCACAATAATCGGAGTAATTGCAAACCATACATTCTGGAAAGGAATCCCAGGTTACTTTGCGAAGCATAGTTAGTTTAGGAGACTCAAACCACACATCTTTTAGTGTTTGTTGATATGCATTGCCTAGTTGCATCCCTTGCCATCCAGCACAAGGGAAATAGTAGCCGTTCGAGCCTAAACAAAGCGTACTTCGGCCAACACCACATACAGAACGACCAGATTGCTGCAACGAAGGTAGTTGAAGATTGATGAGATCAATACGCTCATCTAGTGCATCTCGGTAGGACTCATCGTGTTCAATAATGTCCTTTAAAAGTTTTTCTATTTCCGCCTTTTCAAGCCGTTCAGCGAGATTATCATCCGTACAATCCGCCCTCGCCATCATTATATAGTCTGTGTAAGTTTTCAGACCAAGACCAAGTCCCCATTGCAAAACTTTTTTGAAATTTTTATAGTTGCTTTTCATTGTTGGACAACTAATTTGAACAGGAACTTGCCGTGCCATCAGTTTTTCGATTGCTTGCATTGTCAATGTATGAGAACCAGGAATACGTGTAATGTAATCATGCTCTTCTGGAATAGTACTATATACAGAGAATTGGATATAGGCCAACCTTGCTTCCGCCAATTCATTAGCGAGGTTATCCGTTAAAGCAGTTCCATTACTCAACACTGCAATAGAAAAATCATTTTCCCTTGCCCGACGTAAAAAAAGAGGCAAATCTGGATGTAACATTGGTTCTCCACCTGAAAACGAGACAGAAAGTGTCCCCATCTCTCGCATTTGGTCAAGAATATCCAAGACTAAGTCGCTCTCAAGTGTTTTGGCAAGACGGGCTACTGGAAGATAACAGTGCCGACAACGTTCGTTACAACGAGATGTTAGTTCAAATTGTAAATCTATCAAGGTTGGATTTGATTTACAATACTCCTCTAGAGTACTTTGACTGTCGAAGATACCTCTAATTTTAGCTGGATCCCAGTAAGATTTGGTACGAGACTTAAAACCGTAGGGATTTGTTTCATAGCAGAATCGCGGTTCTTTTTTATCCAGATCGGTTGAATCTTTGCCAGTAATTATAAATAGGTCTTCTTCCAGCGACTGAAGAAATTCAGCGAAGTCATACTGAATTTCATTGGGATCAGCAGCCGGATAAATCTGGAGCAAGCGTACGATTGTATCCGACACTGTTGAAGGAGAACGATCAATCATCGAAAGAAAGACTGCACCATTTTCGTCGTATACACGATCCATATTGGTCAGCTGGTTATTGATATAACCTAGTACACCGTATCTACGCACAAAACTATCAGAACAAAGACGATAACATGTTTTCTCGTTGATGCAGAAATGCTTATTTAGTTCCATTCTTTAATCCTTTGGCCAGCCTTAACAAAACATTCCTCGGATCATCCTGAAAGGCCGAGGAATGTTTTGGGAGTCTCAACACCGAGCCAACTTTTTTTAACCGCGTAATTCACACTGGCTACAGCTTCCCCAACTTTTGGTATACTGTGGGCATCCTGCTACAAATTTGCCTTTGGGGGCATTTTGGGCAATAATCTTCGGTTTACTATAGGACATGTTTAACCTTTCTTTGAAAAGAGGTTTTATGAATTAAAACTTTTGAGACATGGCATTAAATTATATCTTTTGCAAGACAAAAATCAAGATTATTAGTCTTTTGTGTCCCCTCAGATAGTAAATATACTTGGGTGCCTAGCTTAACTTTGATCCAGGCATTTCCCAACTTAACTGAGGAAAGGAAGAAATCTTACGCCTGAGATCAAAATTTTTACCTTGCCCTTAGGTCTTTTGTCAGCCTGGTTCCTTCATTAGCAAATTCTGTTTGCTATCTGCCAAAATTGGGTAGAATTATCTGATTGTTCTGGTTATATAAAAAAACTATGTCTTGAAAGGTAGGTTTTGTGGATTTTACAGTTTTTTATTCGTGGCAAAGTGATAGACCAAAAGAGGTTAATCGATTTTTTATAAAAGATGCAGTCGAGGCAGCAATTAAAAGAATCAATAAAAATTTTAAAGTCGATGATGCCTATCTATGTATTGATCATGACACAAAAGATGTCAAAGGGATTCCTGAAATTATTAGGACTATTTTGAAAAAAATAGATAACTCTAGCATTTACTTGGCAGATATAACCTACATCGCTAAAACGACTCCACAAGACGAAAGGCCAGCAAAAGCGGTACATAATCCTAATGTTATGTTTGAACTAGGCTATGCACTCAAAGTGATTGGAGAAGAACATATCATTACTGTTATGAATGAAGCGTTTGGTATGGCAGAAAAGAAGACGAAAAAAAACAAGCCGCTAGAGGCAATTAATCCAAGCTCTCCTGTATACAAAAAGCACTGTGAGACTTATTCTTTCAAGACCCACAGTGCTTTTTGTAGAGAATATAATCAACATTTTTTGGCTATTTTTGCTTTGTAGCCTTTTATTTACCTATATTACAAGCGATTCGTCAACCTTTTCGAGGGGTTGGGCAAAAAAGCAATCTTAAAATGTCAATCTGGAAAGCGGCATAGCAAAAGCTTGTAAGACTATGTTTATTTAGAGGGATTAATTGAGAGATCACTTTTTAAACCTCTCAAATCAGAGTGCTTTTGAAGTTCTTCAAAAGCATATTTTATTGCTTTTTCTGGAGTTTTTTCTTTTGTCATAATTGGAGCGGATTTGTATCTGGGGGTACCGTCTGTTAATGGAGTAATGCTAATAGCTCGATAGGTATCGTTGAAGGGTGTTTCTATTACAAGATATCTATGAAATCTTGTTGGGATGCCCATACCGTCTAGGGAATCGCTGTGAAATGTGGCAATTGCTGTGGTCATTTTTGATCCTTTAAAATTGTTTAACATTGGAAAGATGCGAAAATAACTGAGCTGACATTTAAAGCAAAAACAATGCCAGAAAAGAAATAGTGTTGTAGGGCTTTGGGTGTAGCTATTATTTGTCAAAATGGCTGGAAAAAAAGATGGTTTTAAAGATACCTAAAACCATTCTCCCACCTCGCAAGCCTTCTCCTGTTTGCCTTGTCTCCTGCCGTGCGGCTGTTCTTGGCTCTTCCTGCTCGCCTCGCCAGTCTGGCATTTTTGGTTCCCCGCACTGACTGTCCTGTTTGGGGGAGAATACGAAATCTGCCCCACCCTTCCTCTAAGATTGCCTTTAGTATTGCATGACAGAATGATATTTGCAAAACGCCCTCAGAGTACAAGTATCTCCGAAGGGTAGGTGAATTTTCTGTAGACAGAATAAGGATTACAGATAGCTGGCTCTTTTTGACTTGCAAGCCTGGCTTTTTTGCCTGGATTCTTTGCCAGCCCTGCTATCCTTACCAGTCCTGCTCTTCCATCCCCCAGCAAGTCTTTGCTCTTCTTCTGGCATGACTTGCACAGCAGGGCTTAAGCGTGGTCTTTGCTCTTCTTGCTAGGATGCTGCATGGTATGCCAGCCAGTTTCAGCCATTCCTGCTATCCAGCAAATCCAGCAAGCCTTGAGCCCGTCCTGCTCTTCCCCTCATTCCAGCCAGCCTTTGCTCTTCCCCTGGCGACAAGCTTGGCTGGTGGTGGCTTTTGTGCCTGGCTGGTTTTGCTCTTCTTGCAAGGCTGTAGGCATGGTAGG
>CALKWO010000145.1 GCA_938003875.1 uncultured bacterium | reverse complement strand
TTAATCGTTATCTTTATCGTCTAAATGGGGAACTTATTTAATTCCGATTCCTTAACACGAATTAGTCACTTACAAGTAAAATCTCGTGCAAAAGTGTAAAAATTTACCGCAGAGACGCGGAGAACGCAGAGAGGAATAAAAAATATTAAAATTTTTCTCTGCGACCTCTGCGCCTCTGCGGTAAATTTTTTTTTTTGATTACGGTTTATCCGTGTTAGGTTTCAGAGTCGCATATTCTTCCCAGACTTCTCTACCGTTTTGCAGTGTGAGCAGGAAATAGAGAGAGGCTGGTTTTGTTGTTGTCTTTGTCTCCAGGGTAAATGTTCCTGTATGCTCTGTCATGGAATATTCTGTAAATTCCTTTCTTTTGATGCTGGATGTGTCTTGTTGGCTTTGGGGGAGAAAGTTGTTTTTGATGAAGCAACGTATTCTGCTTGCCTTTGGATAATGGTATTGTATTGTGAGGCTTTCCTGGGAAAACTGGGTGTGGATTTTTTTCTGGAGGATTTGTAGCCAGTCGCTATTTTTGGCATCTTGGGCTGCTGCCAGGGCATCTGAAAAATTTCCCAGATCATAGCAGGCTTCTATCCATGGATTGCTGTCTATGCTTTGGGATGGATACAATTTCTTATAAGTGAGGTAGTCACCAAGCTGAAAAAAATGTTGTTCTATCGGATGATAGTGATCCTTTTTTTCTTTCTCTTCCAGAAGATCATAGAGCTGGTAGTAAAGCTTGTCATCAAGGCTCACTTCTGGCGTAATGCCGTTGTATACTGCTTGCATAACCGTCAGATGGGAGTTTGCGCTGAAATCCCAGCTAAATTTTGAAGCGGTTTTGCGGGAATTTTCCGATAGGGTATGGTACTTATCCTGATGGTTTTTATATATGTCTATTGCCTCGAAAATCTTCCTTTCCAGGTCATCCACTAGAAGCACATCATCTTCTGAAAAAGAGCGAATGAGAGAAAAGCCTGTTGCTTCATTTTTATGCATATCTATAAAATGATCCCAGTGTATCATCCCATATTGCCTCGTAGCGAGAGGTACCAGTCCATTCAGCATGGCTTCCCCTTGGGCAATCAAAAAAGTATCCATTTCAAATTTAGAAGGGAAGATACAGAAATCGGATGCCTTCACATAGGAGATCAGATCCGATTCCTGGCGAACTTCATATTCCAGATATAGATTTTTAGGGTACTTTGCTGCAAGCTCCAGAAAGAAATCGTGCTTGATGCCATTGGCAGAGAGCATTCTAATGATAAAGTTTACCTTTTGCGTTTTTTCTAAAACCCGACCGATGGCTTTCATCAGCTCTACCTGGCCTTTATGTTCTACAGCATACCTGGCGTTATGATAGAAAGTAGGCCATTCTGGATTCAATCCTAGTCTTTGCAGTGTTTCCATACGAGATTCTCTGGAAGCCTTTGTTCTTGCCTCTTCAAACCAGGGATTTCCTATGGCACACCACCCAACGAAGGTTTTATAGAAATTTCTCTGGATATACCTGGATACCTCCAGCTCATGGTATAATGGCTGAAATGCTGTATCCTGGAATGTAGTATAAAAGTAGCGATGTCCATCTGAGAGAAAATCTATTGCATCAGAGTATTCCAAAATCAGGGAATAAAAGTTGATATATTTCTCCTGATTATACTTATAGTAGAGATGGGTTACTGGCATATATTCCATCATACATCGGTAAAATTCAGAATCTTCGTATTTTTCCTTGTTTTGGGAGAAATTTATCTGTAAGCCTAGAAAATTCAATACATTTTCCAGCTTTTTTTTATAGATTTTCTTATCCACAGGCATGTTGGACTGAACAGTGCTGATGACTTTTTTCCGATTGTCATCTTTGAAAGCAATAGGGATCAAATAGAGATAATAAGGCTCATGAGCATGGATCAAGAGCTTTTCATCCGCAAAGTATTGGCGCACAAAAAAGATAAAATCTATCTGGTATATCATAGGCTTGAAAAAAGACAGGTCTTTCCCTTTGGTTTCATAAGGAGGAAAGAAAGTATCAGGGTATTTATCCAGATATTCATTGGATAGCAGATATATGTCTATGCCTTCTTTTGTAAGCTTGTATACAGTGGTAGTAAGAGGGATTTCCTCCACTTCTCGAAAGCCTTTCCATACATCCATATCAAGAGCAATAGGCAACCTGTAGGTGTGCTGGTAGTCTACTTTTTCCACTTTGTATTGCGTTTTCAAATACTCTATCTGCCCATGTGCAGGGATGACTATAGAAACTTTGTGGTCTTTTTTGATAAAATTTTTGGCAAGGTTCCAGATATATACATCAATCCCGCCTCGGATCATCTTGTAATCGAATCCTGTGGTAAAAAAAGTTTCCAAAATATGCATTCAGTTTTTCTCCTGATAAAGGGGTAACAAATTTTTTTTAGGAAGCCTCTTTTCTATGCTCATTTTGCTCTTGTTAGAAAGGTAAGGGCATGTAAGCAAATCTTCCAAAATTTCATTGACCCCAAAAATTTGTTCGCGAAGACCATCGAACAGATGGTATAAAAATTTTTCTCGGATAGCATCGGACTTTTTTTTGTTTGTAGCGAGCTTTCGTGCTTTTGTCATTCTTCCTATGCAGCGCAATAAAACTTCTCTGTCTTCTGGGTTTTTGTAGTCTTCGCTTTGATACAAGTCCAGAATGCTCTGGGCTATTTTCTCCGCCATTTCTTCAAATTTTTTTCCTATGCAGTGGAGCAAAAGATTGCTTATCATTTCGGTTATGCTGAAGATAGAAATCTTTTCATAGAGTGCTTTCATGATATTGACTTTATCTTTTTCGTCACTTAGAGGACTTAAGCAAATAGAATATAGCGTGTCTGCCAGATCGGTTGTGTTTTTAGGCCCCCATACAAATTTACAAGAAACAATTTCGCCCCATTTTTCTAACAAATAGCGGACAATGGCCTTTCTTAGAGAGGGAAGAGCTGTGGATTCAACGGCAAGGCGTTTGAATCCCTGAAGCAACACGGGCAAAAGGTCTGTATAGGCCGATGTTTTAGCATCGAATTCGTATATTTTGCTTTCCCCTTGTTTTTTTTCTTGTATCAACCTTTCTGGTAAGCGTCGGTTCATAAGATCCATAAAAAGCTGGCAGATATTGTTTCTGGTTTCGGGAGAAGTATAAGGAGAAGAAGCTGCATATCCTAATCCTTCTAAAAGAATATAGGGATAGCTTGTTTTGCATAAATGAGAGAAAAGGTATTCGCAGATTTCTTCTGAAAGCTCCTGATCCGAGCCTGGACACGAGGCTATTTTGCCAAGAACACAAAAGAGATGTCCCTGATGGGTTATGCTGTCCTGGATTTCCTCATAGCAAAAGTCTTTCCACTCTATGATTTCTTTTTTGTCTTTTTCTGAAAGCTGCAAAATAACATCCCCTAAAATTTCTGCTGCTTTTGCGCTTTGTGTCTTTTGCAATGGGTTCTTTAAAACCTGAAGCAATGCAGAAACAGAACCCTTTTTCATACGGCATAACGCTGTTTTAGATGCCTGATTGATCTGGTCCATCCGATCTTTATGAATATCCACAAGGATTTCTCTTGCAAATTCTTCTTTTATGGAATTTAGAATCTCTTTGTCTTCCAGCAAGGCAGTGTCTAAGAGAAGCATTCTGAGCATATCAGGAGATGTAGGAAAAATTTGAGCGTAGCTTTTCAAGATTTGATTTTTATAATCTACTGAAATTTTGTGGGTGGTCAGTATGGTGGAAAAAAGTTTGGCTATCTGCATTCTTTCTGTTGTTCGAATGGTTACGGAAAATCTTTCTAAAAGCGAAGGAATAGCTTTATCTCCCAGTTCTACAATCCTGGCAGCTAAATGGAGATAAATCGGATCTAGCTCATCACCCAGAGAGATTTCAAAAACCATTCTGGCTATCATTTCTTCAGGAAGACGGCAAAAGCTATTTTCTGCCAGCAAAACAAGAAGAAAAGCTCTCAGGCGACGATCCTGGCTTTTATGGACTTCTCTTGTAAGAAAAGAAACAACTCGCTCATGGTCTTTTTTTTCTAAAAGAGAAAATAGGGAAGAGGATATATCTAAAGTATCGCTCAAGTGGCTTACCATCATATCCAAAGCACAAAACATAATTTGTTCCAGCATATTGCTGGCTCGTTCTGGAATATCAGGACAGAGTAGATGAATGGAGCGATACAAAGGAAGGCTGAATTCTTTATAATCGCTATCGCGGAGACTGGACATGAAAATTTGCAAGATAGCAGCTTTTTCCAGGTCACTTGCATGGGAAAACAATTTGCCAAGACTATTGATAGAATGAAGACGCTGTGCTTTATCCCCATCAGTCAGATTCCTTATAGCCTGCGTGATTTCCAGGCTAAAGCCTACCTGGAATAAAGCATTGGCAGCCTCACTGCGAACCTCTCTTTCGGGGTCTGCCAGAGTGTGCAAAAAAAGAATCGTTTTTTCTGGCTCAGGAAGTCCCGATAAAGCCATTTTCCGAATGGCTTCCCTTTTTTCTTTCGCATGAACTGCTGTGGCTAACGTAACCTTGATTTTTTGGATTTCTTCCTGGCAAAAGAAAGAAGACAAGCCCTGCATCTTCATGTCTATGTTGCTTAAAGGCATTTCCGTGGATTTAGCATCAGTATCTTTTTTTTGCCATCCAGCTTCGGCTGCTATTTCCATCTCTAAAGCCAGGATTTTCCTTCTTCCTTCGTCCAGAAGAACGATTCCATAAAGGCTTTGTGGATCATGGACAGAATGGAGCTCTTGCAATTTCTTAGGATTTTCTAGGATATTTGGTAATGTCCGTTCTTTCAAGAATCCTTCCAGTGGGCCACCTTTAGAGCAGAGTTCCAGAAAAGGCTCTGTAAGATAGATGTTTTTATTTCGTAAAATACCCGCACAAACAACAGCGATAGGGCTAAGAGAAAATTTTTGTTTTAGCTCGTATTCATTGCCCTCAAAAATCTGCATATTGTCCCCTTGAAAATGATTAAGCAAAAAAAAAAGGCAGTTTTACTGCCTTTTTTGAGTTAATGGATAGAAAACTATAGTTTTATTATTAAATCAACTATAATTTATATTCCAATCCTTTGGTATCTTAACTATTCGACAACAATGTCAACAAGAGGAGTTACATCCTGGCCGACTACTGTATAGAACAGTTTGCCAGTTGCATTTTCCAGAGAAAGATTTACAGAACCTTGATCATCTGTATCGCCACTTACTACGAAAGAAAGATCTTCGTTGTAAACTGTGACTGTGACATTCTCGACTCCACGATCTTCACTGTTGATCTGGAAAGAAATACCGTCCACAGCGCGATTGTTGTTAACTTGGATGTCTCTTGATTTTCCAAGTTTTACAATCATGGTGCAATCACCGAAAAGGTTGCATTGTTCGGCCATTTTGTTGCCTTCGCTGCTGTTGGTATCGCCCCATGCTTTCAGAGCAGCCATGAGACCAGCACCTTCCAATGCACCGAAAGTCTGGTGTTGTTTTTTAATAATGGCATTGACTGTAGCAGCTTGTTTATCGCAAGGAGGTACCCAGGATTCATTGGTAGAAGCGGCTTCGATAGCTGCAGCTCCACCATTTACTTTTCTCATCCAGCCTTCTGCAAAGCATTCTGCTGTTTTTACGAAATCGCCATTAACGCATGCAACACTCCAGATAACGGGAAGCTTTTCGCCGTTGGTGAGTTGTTTGATGTGACCAGTGTTAAAACCAGTGGTTCCCCAGGAAGTAGAACTACCATGTCCGATGTAGCATATAACTCCACGGCCATCGTTGACAGAAGTGGCTACTTTAGAAGCACTTGCACTAGGATCATAGATATCATCAAAAGCGGTATAACCAGCTTTGAGAAGTCCACCAGCTTCTACTGTAACTTTTTGTCCAACGCTGCCACCATTCTGCAACCATTCTGCTCTTGTATAATCAGTAGGAGAACCTTCGCTGCTTGCGATACAAATTCCCTTGTTTGCCCAATCGCCACCAGCAGTTTGTTCGTATTTGATGATTTTGTCTAATTGTGCAGTAACACCATTAGCATCGGTAGCGGAAATACGGGAAACGAATGCATCAGGATAGTTGTCATTTCCAGCCAGTCTGACATAAACGCGATCAGCAGCCGCGCCTTCTTTGGATCCTTTGAAAGTAGGCATAGGTTTGGCTTGTTCGAAATTGCTGGTGTAGCCAGCATCACCAATCAGCACAACATAGCCAAAACGGGTGTTGGCATCATCATATAAACCTTGCAGATATTTTTTGATATCGCCAGCTACGGTTCCATCTGCAACGGCTTTCACTGTTACTTTGTAACCGCATTTTTGTTTCCAGGCTACCCAGGTCTGAATAGCACTTTCATATTGTGTGGGAACGACAACAACTAGTTTTTTGTTGTTTTCTTGTAAATCACGGGATTCGGGTTCACTGTAGTTTACAAAAGCATTCTCATACATTTTTTTGAAGGTTTTACCAGCACGTCTTTGATTTCTTACGAAAGGAGCTGCATTTTCGCCTTCACCTTCGCAGGTCAATGTAACGACTGCTCTTTTAACAACTTTCATTTTCAGTTGAACATGATTGACTGTCATAGGAAGGACTTGCAATCTTGCGCCTCTGACATCTCTGAGCAAGAAAGCTTTACCCAGGGTAAACTGTTTTTCTGCTGCTGGCCAGAAGACATCTTCTTTGTAGATAGGGCCGAATTTGAAAGGAACAGTGCTGGGATCAATATTACGATTGAAGTGTCCACGAGCGGGAATTACGGGCACTGTCAATTCTTTTTCTACTTCTTCTTTTTCCACTACTTCCAGTTTTACTCCACAGCGATCATGAATTTTGACTAGAGTAGCGAATTTAGGAAGCATAGGGAAGCCTTTGAATTCCATAGTCTGTGCAGTTTGTGGAATATGGAATAATACAACTTCCTGATCCTCGATTTTGATGATTTTTTCACAATAACCGGCAACTACCAGTTCCAATTTTACGAAATTGGCGGTTTGTTCCAATACTTTTACTTTAATAGGAGTGGGTTTTGTGCTAGTTCCATCCAAAGATACCCATTTCCCTTCGGCAGATACCAATCCACTGAAGCAGAAAGCCACTAGCAGACAGAAAGTAATCAGATTACGAAAATTCATAAAAAAAACTCCTTAAGATTTTCCAAGTTTATGTCTTTTTTGAAAAAAGACCATTTACCAGATAGAAAATATGTGCAAAAACAATACCAAGAAAATTAACAAATTCCCAACTATTCTGAGAACAGGCATAATTTAAAATTTTACCACAGAGGCACAGAGAACACAGAGAAAAATAAGAAGAGAACCACAGATGAACACAAATAAACACGGATCAACAGATTGTAGCCGCAGGGTTGCGCCGAAAAAGTCATGTCTCCTAAAAAGCTCAACGCCAGCGCAATCCCTGCGTCTTTGCCCCATTACAAAAAATTACAGGAGCCTAAAATTTTCATGTTACATCTCGTGACATACTAAAAAAAAAAGTTGTTACCTGAGGTTACACAGAATGTATCATTTTTCTTTATTCTCTAAAACCACCAGCTCCCATTTTTGTATTTTGCCTTTTAGCAATTTTCCATTCCAGCTTAAAGTAGATGTGGTTTTCTCTTTCCCATTCTTATTCCAATGGGATATGGGGCTGCCCTCTGCTTGAGGTAAAAAAAGTTCTATTTCACTGTCTTCCACTGCTAAAAGAGCGCAGGCATTCTCTCCTACAGTAAGATAAATCGGAGCAGGGCTATAGAAAACAGGATTTTTTGCTATTAAATTACACAAAATAGAAGATGAATCCAAATGGAGAAAATTGCCATTGACAAAAAAATAATTTTTATTTTTTATTAGCAGAGGCAAAAAGGTTTCTTTTCCTTCATAACCAAGGAGAATTTCAGAATCAGGAGATAGATCTTTTTTGGGAATATGGTTGATACTATGGTAGCTAGAAAGATATCCCGCTTCTTTTAAGTTTCTGACCCAAAACTGGTAGCCTTTCCATTTTACAGAAAATTCCCCTGAGGGAAAGACAAAAGAAACGTTTGGCGGAATGGGAGATAGCAGAGGATTCTCTTTAGAAGCCATAAACAGGCTTGCTTGCGCAGGAATCCCAAACCAGGAAGATATTTTGCTCCACTGGGGGCCTTTGGGAAAACCTAACACACAATGCAAAAATACCTTTTTTCCGCAAGGAAAAATGCTGGCTACCTCTTCACTAACATCGCAAGCTATATTTTTAGGGCCATAGCTTCCTAGTGTAAAAATATAATATAAATCCGCCTTTTCCACAGGCTTTCTAGCCGAAACATACAAATCCATACCAGATGCAGTGATAGCATTAGTAATGGCTTCCATGGAGCAAGAAGTGGAACACTCTATGAGTTCTCTGGTTGACTGGTCAAAAGAACCAGAGGGAATGTCCAGAATGATATTGGCTATAGGTCTTTCCGTATTTTGATTATTCTTGGGAGAAAATTTTTTCAAATAAGGTAGTAGATGCTTTTCATAGTGAAAATTTTGTATGAATTTAGCATCTTCTGCATCTTCATAAGGTGATTTTTCATAAAAAGCAGGAAAAAAAGAATAGTAAGAAGGTGAAAATTGGACTGCCCGATAGAGCGCGACATTAAACTGGCAACCTGGCGATAAGCCCCACGCTCCTGTTGTCAGCACACCTGTCTTTTTACGAAAGGTTCTGGCAAGGCCAAATATCATATTATGATAGCCAATCCTAAAATAGGATATACCCAATTGGGACAAATTCAGGAGATATTCTGCATCCTCTTTTTTGCTTTCAGGAGCAAAGGGGAAAGTAGCATAGTCTTCGCTGTAAAAAATATCTCCACGTCCTTCTTTATCTCCTCCATATCGAATATACAATACACCATTTTTTTCGCAGGACTGTGCGATGATCTGACGATATTCTGGTGAAAAAAATTGTTCATAAACACATACTGTGACAGAATATGCGCTAAATGCAATACCTAATTCTCTGATAAATTCAGCAATGCAGTCTTTTGTCAATTTTTCAGGATTGAGCCATTCTTTATATTTTTTGGTTTTTCCTATAATATGCGCAAGCTCATCCAGAGGGATGGAGATCGCTAAATTTTTCTTCCTGGCTTCCATAATGATTAAGGGAACAATGTCTCCTACTTCCTGTAGATAGCGGAAGCCTACAGATTTAAGGGCACTCGAATCGAAAAGAATAACCCCCTGGCTATCCAGTATAGGCAGAGTAAAAAGATTGACTCCACGAGATTGGTATACATTCATCCAGGCTGTGATATTCTTCAAAATTTGCACACGAGAGAAAGTCTGCTGGTTTTCTTTGTTGCCAGGATCTACATAGAGTAAATCATAGAAAGAGGGGCCTCCCTCAAAATAAATATCCGCCTTTAAGAAGGAGCATAAAAAAAATCCTAAAAGAATAATCGCTGTTTTTATCGAGAGTAGCATAGCTTTCATCTTTTTATAAAAATAAAGAACACCGCCAATACTAAACCAATCAATGTAGAACATTCAGGAACCTGAGCTGAGTACAAAAATTGGGAAGAAGACAATGCCGTATCGCTGATTCTCATTTCATCCAGATGACCATAAAGAGGAAGCGTACCTTGACTGTAGCTCCATGCTCCTACGGTAGGAACAACAGAAGTTATGGGTATGGTAGAAACGCTTACACTTCGGGAACCAATGATTTGACCGTCTAAGAACAGGGAAAGCGTTTTTGCCGAGCCATCGAAAATAGCAGCGATATGGTACCATTGATTCGTGTTCAAAAGCAAAGGCACATCCAATACCTCTACACTGGAAACCAGAGGAGAGATGCTTCCCTGGCTTATAAAGAAGCGCAAGTAATTGCCATCATTGGTATATCCAAGATATGTAGAGCGAACAACGCTATCTTCACTATAAATCGTAGAAAGTGTGCCAGTAAAAAGATCGAATTTTACATAGGTTTCTATTGTAAGCGCATTCAAATTTCCAGTGATGTTGGTAGTTCCATTCATCTTGACATAAGAGCCTGGATAAGAGCTGGAAAGATATAGAGACTGATTTCCCTGTGCTGTAGGTGCTACATTGGAACTATAGCCTATAGTTCCCTGTGCAGTTCCTGTCAGAGTGCTTCCCCCGACTGAGCTTACCAGATTGTTCTCGAAAGACCAGTAAGCAATCGTAGAGGCATCCATAAAAATAAAGACGAAAAATAGTAGAAAAATAGTTTTATATACCATAGTTTACTCCTGATTATGTACCAGTTAGAAGTCTTCTGCCTAAAGAAGGATCTAATTTGGGATTTTCTAAAATTTCCTGATACACCTTTTCGCAATCGTAGGGAACTCTATGGAAAAAAACAAAATCATCCACGACTTCCACATAGCAGGAGCTAGGATCTTTATCTCTTGGCTGTCCTACAGAGCCTACATTGATAATAGCTTTTTGCCCGCTGAATTTATATTTATAGCCTAGCTCTTTAATAGAAAAGGCTTCCATAGAATCTGTAATGACGCATGGCAAATGTGTGTGGCCTGTAAATAAAATATTTTCAAAAGAATCAAAAATATCCTCAAATTTCTTTTCTTCAATCACCAGATCCCTGGTTAAAATATAATCCATAGTGGGATCTAAAGGAGATCCGTGTACAAACATATATTCCTTGTCCAAAATATATGTCATAGGCAGATCGCTGATAAAAGACCACATCTCCTCTTTCTGAGGGTGTTCTACTCCAAGAAGATATTCTCTTGTCCATTCTATGGCATTTTTAGCTACAGGATTAAAAAAACATACTCCTTCTACCATAGCCTCATCATGGTTGCCCTTCAGGCAAACATAGCAATTTTGCATAATGAGTTCAATGCATTCTATTGGTTTAGGCCCATAGCCAACAACATCTCCCAGACAGATGATTTCTTTGATTCCTCTTTTTTTTATATGATCCAATACCTGGTTTAAAGCAACCAGATTGCTGTGAATATCAGAAATTATGGCATAGCGCACTTTGGTTCTCTCTTAAAATGGTATCAAAATAAAATATCAAGCACCCAATCTCTTTAAAAATTTTGCTTTGATGGTCTTACTGACCAACTCCCAAAGAAGTTTCTTTTCTACACAATCAGAAAAAATACTCAAAGGAATCTGGAAACCACCTTTATCAAAGCGTCCACCACCATAAGGTTTCCCTGTTTCCTTATCTGCCCCTAATACTTCTTTCAAGAAACTATCAGGATCCATTGTACTGCTTCTTGTGCGCAGAGATCCGTGTATATACTGATCTTCTACAATTCCAAACACAATGGCCGTATCAATTCCTTCTCTTCTTACAAGATAATCCGCCGCTTGGGCAATTCCATCTCTGTCCGACTCTCTTACAAAAGAAACTCCAGCAAAAAGATAATTATCCTTGATTTCTTTGCTCTCTAAAGCTTGCTGTAAAATATCCATTGTATTCGCAGTGATAGGGGAAGATGCAATCTGTCTCAAAAGATCCCTATCTGCAAAGCGTGACAAATAAGCAGAAGCACGCCAGTCTATTTCCCTGGCTAAAAAAAAGTTGTCTGTATCTGTACGAATTCCATGGTGCAATGCTGTTGCTAATTCTGCATCCGTGGCACTTGTCGCACTCAACGTATATTTTCCATATTGCAAGTATTCTGAATAAATAGAGCTTGTAGCACCTGCATTTTCCCGTATATCCACAAAAGATGCCTTCACTTTTCCTGTTTTTTTATGATGGTCTACTAAAGAAAAAAGTGGAGTATCCTTAGGAAGCGTCGCTAAAGCTGGAAAATCTTCAGAAGGAGTATCCACCAGAGCATAACAACTAAACTCGGATAGATCAATATCCTGGTTATATTGTAAAAGACATACTCTAAGTGCTTTTACCAACGCTCTGTTTTCAGCATGACTGATAGGATCAAAATACAAAATCTGTGTTTCTATACCAAAATTTTGTGCAATAAAACAATGAGCCCATGCCGATGCTATACTATCAGGATCAGGTGGGCCTTTAATCACGACTAACATCTTATGTCCAGAATATTCTTCCAGTGCATTCTCTAATTCCTGGATTTTTTTACGCTGCTGGGCTATATTGTTTCTTTCCCTTCGCTCTTCTAATATATCGTCATTCGATATATCCAGTTCCTCATCTGCTTCCTGAAATTTTTTATTGCGAAGAGCATTAGCTATAGCCGATTCATTGGTCGGGTCTTCTGGCATTTTATCTTCATCTAACATGCCTTTATATCCTCGTAAAATATATATTTTTTAAATTACCAGGGAGTTCCCCTGCTATTCTATTTCCCCTTTGGGGCTAAAATGGATAGCTTAAAGTACATCTAGCACTAAAACTATAATTTCCTATCCTTCTGATTAAGATATTGAGAGTATACCTGGAAAAAAATATCTTGTCAATAGTTTCCAAAAAACGATATTTTCATATCATAAAGAGACATTGATTTTCATGAGTCTAAATTTATAAATTGTCGGCAAGGCATCGCAAGCCCATATATAGTTTCCATCCTGGCTAAACTGGCATTGTATTACAGGATATTCTGCAACAAAGGTTTGCAATAATTTTCCAGAAGAAGCGTCCCAAAGCTTCAGGCAGGTATCTGTCCCTGCAGAGAGGATATAATTGCCTTGCGGGCAAAAAGCAAGAGATGTTATCTCCCCTCTATGTCCAGGCAAAGAACCTATGGGAATTCCTGTATTTGTTTCCCATAAACGAATTTGACCATCTTTGCCACCTGACAGGAAAATCTCCCCATTGGGAGAAAAACAAACTGAGGTTACTACATCACAATGAGCTCGTATTGTATATAATAAATCATTCCTGGATAATTCCCAAAGAGCAACCGTCTTATCATAACCTCCTGATAATAGTTTTGTTGCATCTTTAGAGAAACAAAGGCAATGAATATTGCTGTCGTGCCCTCTTAGTATCCCTTTCTCCTTAGAAGTGAGCATATCCCACAGATAGACTACCTTATCTTTTCCAGCACAAGCTAACAGATCACGAGAGGAAATAGCCAAAGCCAGGATGCAATCGGTCTGCTTTAACAACGTATAGACATCTTTTGGTTCATTTACATTCCAGGATTTTATTTCGTTGAAGTGAGATACAAGAAGACGGCTTCCTTGTGAATTAAAAACTAAGGCTCTGCTTCCTGCAGAATTTGAAAGAAAATTGTGCAATAATTTTCCATTGTATGTATCCCATAAGGAAAGATTATCAAAACTTGCGAATGCCATTTGTTGGTTATTAGGAGATAAAATCGCTCTGTTCATTCCTGAGACAAAGACTTCATGCTTTTCTGTCAAGACAGCAGGAGGAAACTTGTTGCATCGTTTAAGCCAGAAACTTCCTTTTTGCCAGGATACCCTGGGAAGAGAGTCTTGAAGATTTTTCAATAAAAGGGCTTCTCCTTCACTCTCGCCATAGACTCTACTATATAATTGTTGTATAAAATAATGAGGCATAAATCGTTGCTGCTGGATCGCATGGCTTTCTCTGTGAAAATATTTTGCCATCTCTTGCAATTCTATATGATTTTCATTCCAGGAAAGACCTGTTTCTATATCTTCAAGAAGGGGGATGAATCCTCTTTTCTCATAGTCTTTTTCGAGACGAGCAAAATCCTGGTAGCAAGAAAACATTCTCTCTGCTGCTTTTTTTTTCGTATTTTTTTGCTGCTCAGGGTCAATGTCATAGCGGGCATTCTGAAAAAAACGATATACGCAAGGGTGCATACGAATAGAATTTTCTGCAATTACATCTATTAAGGATAATTCCTGCAATCTTTCTATAGGATTTTTCAAATATACCTGTGCTCTCACGGTATCGGAAGCGACTCCAGCAAAAATGCCTATGGTTTCCTGAGACAAGATAGTACTCTTTGGAAACCATCCTGCGATTTCTATCAATTTTTGCACATAGTCATCTTGTAAGCCATCGGTCTGCTTTTTCAAAATGGTATTCAAGAGGATAGAGAAAGACAATTTGTTTGTTTCTTCCGCAGGATGGCTTCTTTGCTCACTGAAACTTCTATAATATTGTGTTATGGTAAGCTGGGAATTTTTCATCAAAAATTTTGCCATCATTTCAATGGCTAATGGTAAGCCTCCACTCAGATTTATAAGCGTTCTTAGCATCTCTATTTCTTGCCCCTGGCGATTTTTAGCAATATTTAAAAACAACTGCATAGAAGATTCGGGAGAAAGGGCTTCCAAAAAAAGCGATGCAGTGTCTGGTATCTTGCTTTTAGAATTGCTTGTGCATAATAGATAGCAACCGAGTTGCATGGGTATGATTCCAGGGGCTATTTCCTGTTCTAGCATCGTGGTGTCTTCTAAATTATCTATAATCAAAAGCATATCAGGATGATTTTTAATATAGCTTTTCAACTTTCTGAGACTCGTGAAAGAAAGCTGAAAGTTGGGAGAAACTTCAACGAGGCCTAGCTCATAAGCAGCCATCTGAAATTCTTTATGAAAATTTCCTGCCCCATTAATCCATAAAATGCCATCAGGAAAGAGAAAGCTCATACGATAAGCGAATTCTATGGCTAACCTTGTTTTCCCTATGCCTTCTATTTCCATAAAGGGCCCGTCATGAGTTATGATGACATTTTTATGATTCAGTATAAGGTGATACAAAAGAGAAAGCTCCTGGTCTCGCTCTATAAAATAAGGATTAGGAGTAAAGGGGATATAAGAACATGGTGGAACCATATTATAATTATAAGGATAGGGAAATTTTTCAGAAAGCATTTCGGAAACTTTGGATATTGCCTTCTCATAGTATCGCAAATCGACAGATTCCAGAGATTGCAAAGGAACAGGCAAAATAGGGCTGGCCCCTTGCATGCAGGGAATAATTTTTTTACCAAGCCCACGGGCTAAAACCCATTCCTGGGATACCAGAGTTGATTTTGAAGAAGAATCTGTCCATAAGAGAAGGATAATCTGACTTTCCTGGATCATCTGGCTATTCTCCATGCTCCAGCTTATGTCTTCTTTTAGTCGTTTACGATCTATTGTAACAGTATAGCCTTGAGCAGAAATATCTTCTTCTAATCTTTTTAGTAAATCAATATCGCTGTGTTCATAGATTATGTAAATGGGATTGCCAGAATTTTGAATTTTTTGAGGAGGGGGAATGATAGAGGCTAGTTTAGGGTGCTTCCATGTGAGATTGACGCTGATATTTGCTGGATTTTGAGTATCCGTAGATACTTTTTCTACAGACTTCAAAGAAGAGAGAGCCTCTGTTTCATTTTTGAACAAAGAAACAGATTTGTTCATTCCCATCAATTCAAAAGGTGTCTTGAATTTTTCAGGCAAAGAAATCAGGCTAATTCCTCCCCCCATAATTTTGGCTCGATTTCCTATTTCGATAAGCATGCCAAATCCAGTGCTGTGGATATATTCGATATTTTCCATGTCCAGTATGATCCTGGCATTACCTTGATTGTAGTAGTCCATGACTTTGTTTTTGATGATGGGGCTACTGGCAGGATGAATGCTACCAAAAAGCTTGAGAAAAACGACTTTTCCTACGCTGCTATCACGCTCTGATTCTTCAACATGCAGCTCTTCTTTGTCTGAACCTGAAGAAGATTTTAGAGCAAAAAGCCTTGTCCTGGTGAGTTTCATGCGATCTGTAATGCCATCAGGGGTTTTTGTTTTTCCTTCTTGCTGTAAATTTTTTTCTCCTTCATCTTCTTGAAAAATAGAAAGAGAAATTCTTTGATCCTGGCTTTCGTCTTCTGTAGAAAGCTTTTTTCTTTGAATATGATATTGCTTAGAGGCAATTGCCGCCTTGATTGCTAGAGTAGCAAGTTTTTCTATGGTATTAAAAACGCCTTTTCCTGTTATTGCACTCGCTGTATATTCTATAACTCCAGGATAGTTGATTCTATCGTGTAGCAGATTTGTGTCCAGAGCAGATGCTAAATCTCTTTTATTCCACTGAATTACAAGAGGAATTTGATGCAAAGAACTTCCATTTTCCTGTAAATTTTTTTCAATTCCCTGAAGTACAAAAAGATTTTCTTCTATCTTCGTGCTATCTGCAATAAAAACCAGACCGTCTGCATCTTGGAGAAAAAGTTTGCGTACAGATTCATAAGGTTCTTGTGAAGGAAGAGTAAAAATATTAAAGCGAGTTTTCATTCCTGCTGATATCCCTGCTTCTACTGTCAAGAAATCAATCCATAAATTGTCTTTAGCAGAAGCGGATATAGTGGAAAGCTGAGAGCGTCCTTTAGGGGTAATTTTTTGTGCAAGATACTTCAAGTTGGATGTTTTTCCAGATCCTGTAGGGCCAAAGTAAAGTATTTTATAAGTCGCTTCTTTTTGTATAAAATTGAACTGTACCATAACTAGAATTTCCGCCTTTCCATGTTTCTATATCTTGTAGCAATCAAAATTGTGTAGCCCTATCCGTAAGCTCTTTTTAATGGCTGTAAAAACAATGCATTTTTAAAGTTTTTTTTATGGCTTTTTTTATAGCCTTGGAAGCCATTTCCGTCTTTGCAGAAATAAAGATTTCTTCTAATTGATTTAAATTATGAGCCTCTAAAAAAAGGGTTTCGCATAAAATGTCTACAAAAGTTTGTATGGATAGAGAATGGAACTCTGTCCCCAAGGCATCCATGCTCAAGCATTTTATATTTAATTCTCCTACTTTTTTAAAGCAATTATGCAAAGTAGACCGAACAATTTTGGCATTGGTCATTTTTTTGCCTTCAAAATGGTAAATAACAGCTTCCCACAAGCATTTTGCTGCACACCATGAAGGATTAGAAACCAATATATCTCCCTGCTTGCTAGGTCTAAATCTTTCCAGGAGCTTTATCGTATCTTCTATAGAATTGGTCGAATCTGTTTCTTCTATCATTTCCTCTACAGGCCCAACAATCCGATTGATATCCTGTCCCATAATCGCAATATCACTCTTGATCTTATATACAGGAGTCTGAACAACACTGAAGGTGATGTTTTTTTGCTTGATTTGCAATTTTTCACTGTAATCTTCCAAAAGATGGTGAAGCAAAATATGAGCTGGATATTGAAAATCTCCTATCTGAAAGTATGCTAAATTTTGCAAACGATCAAAAAAATTACCTTCGCTAAATTGAAATTCAGGATAGTCTTTAAAATTCGCCATTATATCTTCAAAGTATTTCTCGTTTTTACCCTTTTTCATGGAAAACCTCTTTATTTGAAAGCCTCTTCTAATCTTCGGTATAATATAAAGCCTTCGTTTCTGTCATAGCCCTTTAAAAAGCCTGATTTGAAAGTACTTCTTTCTGAAATGGACAGCCTCTTGATATAAGAACGCATAAAATCCATCACTTTTGCCTGAGAAACCTTCTGGAACTTCAAGTTTTCGCCATAATAGGTTCCTAAATCATAAATCGTTTGGTTCCAGATATTTTTAATAACAGACATCCCTTCTTTTCCATAGCCTGCACTGAAACCTTGCTGAAATTCATAAATAGAAGAAAGCGATTTGTAAAAAATTTCTTCCATTGCCTGTAGAACCTGCTCTCTTTTCACTCTTCCTTGTGCCATGGCTATGCCCCAGCTAAATCCATCATTATAAAGAGAAGGCTGTCTTTTGATTGTAACAAGAGCATTGGCTCTTATATCTTTGTGGCTATCGAGACAAGCCCATACCTGGTAGATTCCAGGAGAATTTCCTGCAAGATAGTTTCCATTGGCATCAATGCTTCCACCTGTAGCATTCCATTGCACTTGGACATCCAATATATCGTCGTTTATATCATAAGCCTGAACAGAGAAGGTATAGATCTGCCCAGCATTCAGAAAAATTTCATCAGGTTTGATGGTGAGTCTGGCTACTTTGTTATGCGATTTCAAACCTTCTACTGTCATTTCCAAAATACAAACAGCCTCTCGGTGAGATACCGTTATCGTATAGCGTCCAGGCGTAATAGGTGCGATCCATATATTCCCATATTCTCCAACGAGGATACCGCCTGAGCATATATAACGAAATTCCCAGGGCCAGCACCATACTTCCCTACCCTGATAAAACAAGGTTGGTTTCAGCAGCACATTTGCACCTTGAGAAACTCTCATGCTTCCTGGATGAACAGCAAGAGTATATCCTTTGGCTTTTTCTATCTGCCCAGATGCCTTGATTTTGACAGATGCACGGATGATAAGCTGGCTTAGAGTATCTATAGCCGTTACATCATAAGAACCAGGGATTTTACCCGCTGTATAAAGACCTTTTTCATCTATAGAACCACCGCTGGCAAACCATTTTAATTGCAAAGTGGCATTATTTTTTTCGTCTATGATGCCTCTCACCACAAATTGCTGCTTATCTCCAGAATACATTTCTACCTGTTCAGGGCTGATTTCCAAAGACTGTGCCCTAAGGCTACGAATCGTAAGTGATGCACTGGCCTCCAGACCACTAGAATGAACAGCGCGGACAATAAAGTCATCCCCTTCTTTCATGCTCGCTGTAAGCATTCCATTTTCGTCTATATCGCCACCAGTGCTAAACCATTTCACTTCTACGTTGGTTTCTTGTGAGTTTTCCAGATAACCTTTTGCCTGAAACTGGTATTTCTGACCAGGTGTCAAGGTAACGCTTTCAGGGAATATTCCAATGCCTTGTAGCATGGTGCGGATATTTACAATGGCCTTAGCACTAAGGCCATTGGCTGCTTTGGCCTCTACTTCATAAACGCCTGCCTGATCGTCTGCTTTGTAAACGCCATCTTGTGTTATGCTTCCACCCTTTGCCTGCCATTGCACATGAAAAGGAACCATATTCCCTTCTCTGTCGAAACCTTGAGCAAAGAATATCTGCTCTTCTCCTGGTTTCAAAGCCGTCTCAGAAGGAGAAACTGACAGCCTGACAATTTCTTGCTGTCTGACTTCCACAGGAATCTTTGTGTATGCATGAGCATGACGAATTTCGATAGAATATTTTCCTGGTGTCATGGGAGCTTTATAAATGGCATTTTCTACCGTCCCATGAGAAGGGACAATCGTATATTCCCAATCCCATGTCCATATATGTTTATCGCCTTGAAAAAGTTTGATGTCCAGCTTTTGTGTCGCGCCTGGTGTCATATCCAGCGAAGAAGGCTTTACCTGCAAGGAATAGCGTGCTTCTGGAAGAACTATAGTAACGCTTATCTCCTGGAATTTTGAAGAAGAAACTTCTATCGCTTTGACTTTATATATGCCTGCTGTATCCCCTGCCCTGAAGATACCTTCTTTGCTCAGCGTTCCGCCTTGCGCTTCCCATTGGAAAACAGCCTGGATAGGGTTCCCCTTTGTGTCCATGGCGATAGCTTTAGGTACAAAAGTCTGTCCTGGCTCCAGACGAATAGACGCTGGCTCCAGCAAAATTCTTTCTACTTTAGGGGGCAATGCAACAGCCTTGACTGTAACATTAGCCATCGCAGTTGCTTTAGGATGCTGAATTTTAATCTGGTATGTGCCTGCTTCGGAAGGAGCAGTATATACCATATCCTGAAAATTTCCTTGAGAAGGAATAAAAGAAAATTCCCAAGGCCATGCCCATTGCTCCTTGCCATCTCTGTAGAGGCTGACTTCATAGCGCACTTTTGTCCCTGGATCTACGGTGGTATTCTCAGGCTTCACTCGTAACAGGTATTCTATTTGAGGGAAAATGGTAACATTGGCTTTAGCGATAAGCCCTTGTGTCTTTTCTTTCGCAGATACACTAAACAAACCTGTTTCTTTTCCAGCGGTAAATTTTCCTTGACCATCTATGATCCCGCCAGAAGCATCCCAATCCACATTCACATCAATTTTATTCCCTGAAGCATCTTCCCCTTGCACCTGGAATGTTACGCTTTCCTGGCTCTTTACTTTCGTAGATTCGGGAACAATATATACTTTAGCAACAACAGGAGGCAATGGTTCAATTTGCACGCTGATACTTTGAGAAATATCTTCGGATCGTGCGATGATTTTGCCTTCCAAAGGAATTTTCCCCGCGGTAAACAATCCGCTTTCGTCTATTTTACCACCCGATGCGCTCCATTCTATCTTGCTTACGATAGGCTTATTGTTTTGGTCTAAAACCTGTGCCTGAAATTGTAAACTTTGCAAAATTTTTACTTTAGCATCATGAGGAGTAATGATAATCTTTTTAGCCACAAGAGGTTCTGGAAGTACCTCCACTTGAGCATAAGCCATGATTTCGCCAGATTTTGCCCATATCTTATATTTCCCTTCTTTCTGCGCCAGAAAATTTCCTTCTTCTATCTTTCCACCAGAGCAACCCCATTCTGTTTTAACTCTCATGCTTTTGCCATTTTGGTCTAAAATTTGTACTTTGAACTGTACTCTCTGGTTTACCTGAGTTTGGGCTACATCGGGAAGAATATTGATTTTAGTAATGACCGAAGGTGTAGGAACAACTTCTATTTCTGTATATGCTGAAACTTTGCCTGCCCTTGCCCATATCCTATATTTTCCTTCTTTCTGAGAGAAGAATTTTCCTTCAGGATTTATGCTCCCTTCAGAAGCTTCCCACTGAACCGTTGCAGGCATATCTTTTCCCCATTGGTCCTTGGCTTTAACTTGAAAAACAATGCTCTGTCCTACTTCTATCCTGGAAGTATGCTCCAGGATATTCAACGTTGTCAGAACTAAAGGAACAGGAAGCACTGTAATTTGTATGCTGTTTTCTATTTCAGCATGGCGAGCGGTAATTTTTACATTACAGGGAATTTCTGGGGCTGTAAATTTTCCTTGTTGGTCTATATTTCCAGAAGATACACTCCATAGGACAGGTACATTTTTATTCTGCCCATTCTGTGTTATAGCATAAGCTTTAAAAAAAATACTTTCTTTGACAAAAATTTTGGGGGAAACTGGTTCTATCTCCAATCGGACTAAAATATCCTGGGGTACCTCTTTTGCCTGTATTTTTACCAGGGCAGTTGCCTTGATTCCTCCTGGCCCCCACGCGACCACATTGAATTCTCCTGGTTGGTTTCCTGCCTTGAAATTTCCTTTAGCATCTATCTTTCCACCTTTGGCACCCCATGCAGGGGCGAATTCCAAAATCTTTCCTGACTTTCCATATACTTTGGACTGGAAACGAATTTCTTCTCCAGGAGAAAGAGTAGCCTTTTCGGGCGTAATCCCTATGTTAGCTACTGCTTCCTGCGCTTCCACCGTAATCATGGCTATTTGCATCAGCTCTTTGTATTTCACAAAAACAAGATATGTCCCTGAATTTTTAGGGGCACTATATACATTTCCAGAAAAGCTTCCTTCAGAGGCAGAAAACTGAAAATCCCAGGGGAGAGCTGTGGTATCTACAGATCCATTTCGTACCAGCCCCACCATAAAAGGAACTTTTGCCTCTGGCTGCACAGACAGATCTGAAGGCTGGATAGAAATATACTCCTCACTGGAAACCATTATGCAAAATCCAGCCAAAAAAGCTAAAAGAACAAAGAAAGGATTTTTTTTCATCTTATAAGAAATCATGGTATCTTCCAACGAGTCTATCTCGTTGCTCCTCTAAAAGAATTTAGAACCAATGCTATCTTTCAACGATTGTTGTGCTAAACAAGATTATCATAATTGTCTATTAGTCAAAGTAATCCTGCGCAAAATGAGTAGTGCTATGGCAATAGTATCTACTCCATTTTGCGGTTTTAGAAATAGATTCAACAAGATTTTGACTAAAACAAGATTATCATAATTGTATTATAATTTATTTTTAGCCTAAGTCAAAAGAAAGGATGGAGAAAATTTTTAAAGAAAAAATTTCCCGTAAGCTACTTCATACATGACATTCAGCCTAAGATTAAGTTTTGTCTTCTCTTGTCTTGCTTCTGGAAGAAGCTTTATTTTAGAATGATTGAAATAATGAAAAAAAATTTCAAAAAACAAAAAAATTTGCTATACTTCCTAGAATTCCTGACTACAGACAATGGAAATCTTATTCTGAAGAGAATTGTAAAGTTTTTTTTGATAGAAAAACCTACATTCCGCAGCTTCTAGGAAGAAAAAAAGTATTTTAAGCGGATAGAAGTA
>CALKWO010000144.1 GCA_938003875.1 uncultured bacterium | reverse complement strand
GTTTTCTTAAAAAACAACCTAAAAAATCAAAATTCTTTCCTTAGAAGCTGCGGAATATAGGAACTTACTGTAGATATTTGCTATTCTGCACTTCTTTTCTTAGTTACCTGAATAAAAAGTATGTATCCTGCCAGGGCAAAGGGAATGCTGAGAATCTGTCCCATAGTCAGAGGGAAAGAGGATGGTAAAGTCTGGTATTCTTTGAAATATTCTACCACAAAACGTCCAGTAAAGTAGAATATCAAAAAAAGGGAGCTGAGAAGACCCAGGGGGCGTTTTTCGCCTTTTTTACTATAATAACGATCTGTAAAAAAAATTACAGAAAATACCAGCAGCCCTAGAGCGACTTCATACAATTGGGAAGGATGGCGTAAGACAGGCTCACTATATCCCATAGACAGATCATATCTGGGGAATTTCATACCCCAGGGGACATCGGTTTTTCTTCCTACAATTTCGCTGTTGAGAAAATTTCCTATTCTGACTGCGGTAGCTCCTATTGAAGCAGAAAGGGCAAAGCAATCACAAAGCTGTAAAAAAACAATTTTTTTGATCCTGTGATAAAAATATAAGGTTAGCAGCAAGGCAATAGTCGCTCCGTGGCTAGCCAGACCGCCCTGCCAGAAAAAAAGGATTTCCTGTGGCCTGCGAAGATAGTATTGAGGCTCATAGAATAGACAATGCCCCAAACGAGAGCCTGCAATCACAGCAATAAAAGCCCATAAAACAAAGTCTTCTGTGTCTTTCTCCGAAAAACCTTGTTTTAGAGTCTGACTTTTCCAAAATAAATAGCCAATAAAAATACCAAGAGCGAACACAACTCCATAATAATGGATTTTTAAATACCCAAACTGAATCAGTACAGGATCTAAGTTCCAAATCATTTTTTCATCCTTCAAAAAGTTTTAATAAATTTAGCCCTAGAATAGACCTATATCCCATTGAGTATATCCAATACATCTTTGATGGTAGGCCGATTTTTAGGATTTCTATCTATCATAGATGCTATCAAATCTTTCCATGGGCTTTGCAATGCAAAATCTTCCAAGATATCGTTTAGCGGCTTAACTTTATTAAGAGCAAAGCTTTTGTCTATAGGAGTGCCTGTAATCAAGTAGTAAAAAATAAGTCCTAGGGAAAAAATATCGCCCTCTTGGGTTGCGGCAGGATTTTCTTTTTGCTCTGGGGCCATATAGCACATAGAGCTAATGATACTTTGGTTAAGCTGGGAATCTTTCCAGTTGAGTGCTTTAAAATAAGCACCAATGTCTTTCCAACTCACCATACCCAAATCAGAGATTTTTACTACCTTTCCCCCTTCTCCTATAAGAATGTTTTCTGGCTTCAGATTTCTGTGCGCCATTTTGCCATGAATCATAGACGCTTCTATCCTTACAGTATTTTCCTGAAATTCCTGTTCTGTTATGGCTGGTTGCTTATGTATGTGATAGAGTCCCTGGGCTATTTTTTGCATGATGGTCTTCGAGATATAGAGGGGAATTCTATGTAGTTTAAGCAAGTTCTCCAGGGTACCTCCTTCTATATATTCCATAATGAAAAAAGGCCTGGATTTTTCTTGTTTTTCTATAACAACAGGGCGGAATTCCCATAAACCCCTTTTTATGATCGCAATCACATTAGGATGCTCTACCCTTCTATTTCTAGCACTTTCCAGCATAAATCTTCGTCTTAAGCTCGCCCAGATATTCATATCGAATATCTGCGTATCAGGCTCAAAAAATTTGATGGCAACGAATTTTTGATCTATGGTAAGTGCTTTATACACAGTGCCCGTGCTTCCTGCTCCTATTTTAGACAAAATTTTATATTCTTCCCCCTCGATTTCCCACTTTTCGATTTTCATCAGGGGATTTCTGTCTTTTTTAGACTTGATGTTGTATAGATTGCTCAAGAGCTTGTTTTCGTTAAGAAGATATTCGCAAAGTTCTTCTCTGTCTTTTTCATCTTTGAACTCTAAGACGTTCCTTCCTTTCTCTTTATGGAATTCTAAGCTGGTGCAGATGATATTTTGAGCACTGGCAGCGACTCCTTTGATTCCAACGACAATCGCTCCAGTAAGATTGGTCTTAAAAAAAATAGCACCCTGTATATCGGCTTCGCTTAAATCGGCATTGCCTAAATATGCTTCAGAAAAATTAGCTTTAATCGCACAAGCACCTTTCATCTCTGCGCCGCTAAGATAGCCTTTGGTAAAATTGGCACGAGTAAGGTTCGACTCACGAAGATTGGTCTGGGTCAAATCAGCAAAAGAAAGATCTGCATCTGTCAAATTTGCCAGATTCAAATGACTTTTGCTCAAGAAGCTTTTTGTCAAATCTGCCTTTGTAAGATTAGCGCGAGCTAGATTTGCATTACGCAAATAGGCTTCTGTTAGAATTGTTTTCTCTAGCTTTGCTTCTGACAGATTTGCCTGAAAAAGATTGATTCCTTTTAAATTGAGGCCTTCTAAATCCGCTTTGCTAAGGTCTACCTGGATGGAAGGATTTTCTTTTCTCCATTGGTTCCAAAGCTTACAAGACTTTTTTTCTAAGGATTCTTTCAGCTTTTGTACGTGTTCTTCGTTTGCCATTTTTTTCTCCCAAGTTGCCCAGAGCGTTGCCCTGGTCTGGTATATACAGCCTTTCAGGATAAAATTCCTATTTGATTTTTTTCCATCGTGTGGGTGGCCAGGCCACTAAAGATGCTTTGCCGAAAATATGCTCTTCAGGGACAAAAGGTGCTTCCAAATGAGTTGTAATTCCTTCTTTTATATCTTCATAGGGAATAGAGCGATGGATGCCATATATATCGGTAAAATAGTATATCTCTTTTTTTTGTATTGGTGTATATTGCTGATCGCCTTCCAGAATAATTCCCTTTTTTAGCAGCATGGAAAATTTTTTCCAGTCTCTGCTATCGCTGCTCTGAGAAGAATTGTCACCCAGAACAAAATATTTCCCTTTGGGAATAAGCCAATCAGCTTCTTTTGCAAAAAGACTTCTGGAGATATAATATGTATCTCGCCAGAGAGAAATGTTTTCCAAAATAAAATATCCTTGCTCTCCTCCTATTTTGACGCTACTTTCATAAATATTGCTTGCTGTATTCTCTAGATTCGTAGAATAATCTATGGCGAATAAAGTAGAACCATCTATTACAACTTTCAACCATTCATCGAAATTGCTGATCTTGATCCGATATTTCTGAGAAGGATGCAAAACAAAGTCATGATGCCATTTTTCCTGTGGCTCTATGGATTCTCCTGTATAGCATAAAAGTTCACATTTATCTTTTGTCTTCAAAGACAACACAAAGCGATATTGTCCATAGCGTATTTGGGCTAAAAATTGCCCTTCCTCTTTCATGCTTTGTAAAAAAAATGATAGTTCAATTTCTCCTACTATATGAAGCCCCCCTGTTTCAGGTAAAGACCGTTTCCTTTTCGTAAAAAAGCTTTCCTGAGCGGGTTTGTATGTGTCTGTAATTTTTTCCTTATAGAGCATCCATCCTGAATCTGATAGAAAAAGCTTTCCGTCCTCCTCTTTCCAATCTCCGCTTTGAAATTTCCATGAATCCTGAATCTTCTGGTTTACAAAAACAGGCTGCTTCAAGGCTTCTTGTATGAAATTTGGCTTTCGGACAAGAATTCCATTGATGTATATGTTGCCATTTTTTATCTGAAGACGCTCGCCAGGAAGTCCTATCAGCCTTTTGATAAAATTGATTTTAGGGTTTAAAGGGTGATGGAATACAACCACATCCCATCTCTTTGGCTTATAAAGGTGATAACAGTATTTATTTACAAGAACAAAATCACCACAAAATGGATCTCCGATCAGTGTTGGCTCCATAGAGGGGGTAGGGATCTTAAAAGGTTCTAATAAAAAAAAGCGAACCATAGAAACCAGAATCAAAGCCAAAATCAAAGATTTTCCTGCTTCTTGGATAGTATACTTCCCCTGTCCAGGGCTGTTCCTCATAATTTTAAGATACTCCATTTCCTGATATTTTGCCTGAGTTGAACTTTTTGGTGCATGAAAAATTTTAGCCACAAAGTACACAAAAACACCAAGTAAAAATTTGATTTTTCTCTTTTGGCCTTTTGAGTCCTTTGTGGCTAAGCATTTTCATCTTCTGCAACACAATCAGTATACAAGAGAAAAGCCTGTGCAGACTAAGCAGTGCTATGTTAATAGCATCTGCTTGAGTCTGCGGGAGGAAATGTGGAACTTATTATATTCTTGTTCCTATATATTCTTATTGGAAAATTCTTTCAAGCTTTGCAAGAATTCCTCCATGCTGCTATATCGTTTTTCCTTTTGCTTCTCCAGCATTTTATAGATCATCGTCTGAACAGGAGGAGGGGCAAGATAGCGATATTGAGGAGGCCACTCAAAGGGTTCGTAAACATGGGCAAATAGAATCTGCATCGCACCTTCTTTGATAAAAGGTAAAGTGCCTGTAATCAATTGAAAAAAGATAACGCCAAGACTATAGATATCGCTTCTGTGGTCTAGTGCAGAGCCTAAGCATTGCTCTGGAGACATATAAAGAGGAGTGCCCACGACATAGCCCTGCTGCGTAAGGGTTTGCTCTACCTTTATGGCTCTGGCGGATCCAAAATCAATGATTTTAAGCTGATGATTCTCACGATTGTAAAGAATATTCGATGGCTTCAAGTCTCTATGGATAAGGTCTTTTCTATGAGCAGCCTGCATCCCTTCCGTAATCTGTTCGATTACGGATAAGGCTTCTGTTAAAGGAACTCTGCGTTCTTTCTCCAAGAAAGCATCAAGCCCCTGGCCATCAAAATATTCCATAATGATAAAATACGTATCGCCTTCCAGTATCCCCGTATCATAAAGAGAGATGATATTCGGATGTGTTATTTGAGTCAGAATCTTTCCCTCTCTCTGAAAACGCGCAATTCTTTCTTCTGTATCGTCAAATTCCATTGTTGTAGAGCGACTTTGTTCGCTCTCCTGGGGAGTGGGAGCATGGCTTGGATTGAGATAGAGTATTTTCACAACAACATCCATCTTCCCTCGCTTTGCCTTATAGACAACGCCCGTGCCTCCTCTGCCAATACACTCTGTAATGGTGCAGCCTTGAATTTTTTTACCTATCCAACCTTTATTCTGGGCTTTTGTATCAGATGATGGCAAATTTTGGAAAATTTTGGCAACTTCTTGAAGAAGCTTTTCTAAATGGACAGGCTTTTCAAAAAAGCCTTTTACCTGGGCACAAAGTGCTATTTCAGGATCACTTTGCATTCCTACCCTGCCGCTTACAATGAACACAGGGAGATCTTTGTTGAGTTTTTTGATCTCCATAAGCAAACTACGTCCACTAAAACCAGGAATGGCTAGATCGAGAATCAGAAGATCTGGCTTGTGATGGATAATTTTCTTCAGGCCATCATCTCCATTTTCTGCCTGTATGATTCGATATCCTTTATCTAAAAAGAACTCGCTATAAAGCTCCTGGTAAGCCTTGTTGTCTTCTACAATAAGGATGGTTTGCATATCAAACTCCTTTGGGGTCAAAGGTATGAACTTTTTTCAGTAGAAATATTTTGACAAAAGTTCTCTATAATTTCAAATCTTTTCTTCTAGGAAATTTGTTTGGGAGAAAATAAACTATTCAAGGCATTATGAAGTTTACTACGATTCAAAGGCTTGTTTATAATCATATCTATCCCATAAGAGCTTATGTTTTCAGAAGATAAAAAACTACTAAAGCCTGTTAGCAAAACAACAGGTATATCTGGAGATAAATATTTGATTTTTTTGGCAACCTGGTCGCCACTCATCTTTGGCATAGCCTGGTCTGTTATGACAAGATCGAACTTTTCTGTAGAAAATTTCTCTACCGCTTCTATGCCATCGCAGGTAAGCACTACATTGTGCCCTTCGTCTTTAAGATACATCCCTACTACCTCGCGGACATTAGGGTCATCTTCCGCAACAAGAACATGCAAAGAAGGTACAGGGAGAGATGCATGCTTGTCTTCCATTTTTTCTGCTGTTTTTGCTGAACCTGTAGGAAGGTGGATTATAATACAGGTACCCTGGCGTTCTTCGCTCTCGATATTGAGTTTTCCTTCATGCCTTTGAATAATTCCAAAGACCATAGATAAACCAAGACCCGTACCATTTTTTCCTTTAGTTGTATAAAAAGGCTCCAGGCATCGTTGTTTGACTTCTTTAGGCATACCTTTACCTGTATCTGCTACCCTGATAACAACAAAAGGAGCCTGATATTCTGTAGAGATAGTTATTTTCCCATCTTTTTCCATAGCATCTACAGCATTGAAGATAAGGTTGGTAAGAGATTCTCTTAAATCTGCTTCATTGCCTCGTACCGTAGGAATATTTTGCAGGTTCATTTCTATTTCTATGGTAATTCCTTGTGCACGTGGTTGCTCTTTCCACTTAGGCTCTGTAAGAGAAACGGTTTGCTTGATAAGGCCATTCATATCGATGGAGATAAGATTTTCGCTTTTTTCTCTCTTGCGATAAAAATTGCTGAGCCTTTCCACGACTCGGCATGCATCTTTTGAGGAAATATGAATCAATTCAAGATATTTTTTCACCTTATCTGCGTTTGCCAGATTTTCAGGACGATTCAGAAGGAGTTCGCTAAATCCTGTAATAGGACCTAGTGCATTGTTGAAATCGTGTACGATTCCACTTGCCATCTCACCTAAGGCTCTTAATCTCTCTTCATGGATCAATTTTTCTTGGGTTTCTTGTAGCTTGCTCAGTGCCTCTTCCAAAGACTGGTTACTCTTGCTAAGTGCGTCTTGGGCATTGTTTTTTTCCATGATTTCTTGCTTAAGGCATTCATTGCTTTCCAGAAGAGCAGCGGTTCTCTCCTGAACCTTTCTTTCTAGTTCGACTTGCATTTCTCTCAAGGATTCTTCCTGGTGTTTTTTTTCTGTAATATCAGAGAAAATAGCCACAGCCCCTCTTATGTTATTTTCTGCATCTTTGATAGGTCTTGCATTGATGCTAAACCAGATCCCTGTTTGTAGATGGTTTTCAGGCTTATAGAAGGCTTCTATTTTTTTCACCGATTCCCCATGTATCGCTATAATCAAGGGAAACTGACGAAAAGGAAACGGCGTTTTTTTATCGGGTAAAAAAAATCGGCTTTTTTCTAGCCATCTTTCCGAAAGTTTCTCTGCTCTGTTTATTTCTAACATATTCTCTGCAGCAGGATTACAAAGAAGAAAATCGCAATGATTGCTAATCACAACCACTCCATCCCCAATACTATCCAGAATGGTTTGCAAATTTTTGCTTTGCTTTTCCAGCATTTTCTGAGACAAAAAAAGCTCCTCTGCTCTCTTTTGTAGACTTTTATTTAAGTTTTTCATAGAAAGCTCAGAAATTTTTCTCTCCAGTTCTGCTGCTATCCGAAAAGCAAAGATTTGTATCATCAGCTCTGCTCTCATCTTATTTTCGAAAGGCTTTCTGCTTAAAAGTACTATCATACCTAAAGGTACACCGTCCAGACGGAAAAAAGGCCCTCCCATATAGGATTGAAAGTCTTCCTTAAAAGGAAAGCAAGAACAGGTAGAATTCTGATGATAGCAGGGATCATACAATATCTTTTGTTCTCGCAATGCCCTAAAGCAAGGACCTTCCTCTAATGGGTACTCAAAATTTTCTAAAAAATTCTGGTTTTGCTGGACGATTTTGGTCTGAATATTTTTTTTGCTTTCATCCAATATTCCTATATGAACATATTCCACTTCCAGATTTTTTATAAAAAAATTGCTGGCAAGCTTCAGAAAATCTTCTCCTGTTGCAGTCGAAATTCCTTGGGCAATGCTATACAATGCTGATTCCATCTCTGAACTTTGCCAGTCATACATTTCTTGCATCCCTAGCTTATTCTTTCCTCCAGAAAAATTTTCCAAAATCGTCATTAAATGGGAATTGATTTTTTGAATTTTCTGAAACAACAGCAATTTTTGTAGCGTGTTCCCAGACACAATACCTATGGCTGCAAGAAGATCAAGATCTTCATTTTTAAAGGTAGGAGAATTCTTGCTACAGCGATCAAAATAGATAGCACCTAGTATCTCCTCAGAGGAAACGATAGGAACACAGAGCAGGGATTCTACTTTTTGTATACGAAGGCTCTCCGCAGACTGGTAACGCACATCCTCCAGCAAATTATCAGAACAAATACAAACCCCATTTTCCATGACATCCCAAAGGATGGTTTTGGAAAGAGGAAAAGGTTTGGATTTTCCCTTTAAGGTAGTAAAAATTTCTATCTTCAGGTTTTTGTAATTCAAGACAATGGCCCCTCGTTCTGCCTTGAGTATAGGAAAAATTTTATCTAAGAGCTTATTGAGCAAAATTTCATAATCGGATTCGGTATTGCATTCTTGTAAAATTTCATAAAGAATTTTAAGTGCATTATAGTTTGTGCTTACAGATTTGGAGTAAATTTTTTCTAATATATTCTGGGGTATTTTTCTCCTTATTTTAGAATCCGCAGGATCTTCATAAACAGGCGTCTGGCCGTCTTCTATATTTATTTTTTCCAGGACTGGATTTTCTTTTCTGCATGTTGCCATCAATACCTGGCAGAGCAGAGAACCAGCCTGTATATAATCCAGATGGTTGATTGAAGTTTTTTGGGAGAGTTTTTTCTCATTCAGATAGGTACCATTGGTGGAATGGCAATCCATGATAAAAAATTCCTTTTTTTCTTCCAGAATCATAAAATGCTTTCGACTCATATCTTCTATAGAAAGATAAAAATCGGCTTCCTCTCCCCTGCCAAAACAGACAGGAAATTTTTCTAAAGAAAGGATTTCCCCTTGCCTTTCTCCATTGAGTATTTTTAGTTGTAATAGCATAAAAACCCTTTATTCTTGACGGTTTTTTAAGAAACCTGGCAATATAGCCCGCAATTCCCTATATCGGGAAAGATTTTTCTTTTCAAAGGGACTATCTATAGCAATGAGTTTTTCTTTCCATACAGGTCTTTCTGTATTAAATTCGTTTTTGTGAAGAGGTACCATACTATGATGGTATTGGTATGCCTTTTCGAGGAACATCAAAGCATCATCCTGCTTTCCTTCCCATGCTTTGATCCTGGCCCTCGTAAAATATACCAGAGATAGTATCCTCTGGTATCCGAGACAATCTGCAAAGTGGTAAAAAACATATTTATCATGGTTTTTGTACAATAAGTTGGTACGCCAAAAAATGTTTTGAATCTCTCTTTGTACTTTTTTTTCTATAAAAGACAAAATTTCTTCCTCATTCTGCATTGTAATTTCTTCTATATTCTTTCCTTGAAGTTGTTTCATCTCTATAATACAAATAGCCTGGTAAACCAAAGTTTCAATATGATAAACATCATGAATAGAATAGGCGATAAAATCTTTTAAAGCATTTTGATAAAGAGATATGGATTTCTTTTTTCTTGCCTCTTCCAAAGAAATAAGCCCTCTTAAAAAAAATGCTTCCTGGCATGGATTTTCTTGTGAAAGCAATGTTTCCAGACATTCTCTGGCTTGCTGTATTTTTCCTGTTTTAAAATAGCATTCGCTTAAAAGAAGCTTCCCCGAAAGATATATGTATAATTCTTCTGAATGGACATGGGAAAAACGCTGTATCATTTTTTCTAAAATAGAACAGGCAAGAAAAAATTCCCCTGCTTCTGATGCAATAAAGGCCTTCTCATATTGAAATCGAATATCTTCCCAAAGATAGTCACAAAAATTCAACTGATGATAGAGTTGCTCTAGTCTTATTAAGAAATAGCATTTACGGAACGCTTCATTTTTTTGAGAAGAAAAATTTTTTCCTTCTTCTATCCATATTTTGATCTGATTTTTCATTTTATTCAGTTTCAAAAAAACAGAACATTGTTCCATCCCTTTTTGAAAATCCGATGGCAAACTATACCCGAAAGGATAGCAATCATAATACAGCTTAAGGATAGAATTTTTTAGACGAAATTTATGGAATTCTCTCTGTCTTAAGGGCAGCCCCCAATCCTCCCAAATAGGGTATTCATCTTCTCGTTTCATCCCTGAAATGATCTGATAGTAATAGCCATAGGAAGCCCCCTGTTTATGGGGAGCATGGGTCAATTCTTTACACCATGCAATCCAGCGTTCTGGCTGTTTTTCACAGCGAATGTAGGAAATAACCGCAGCACTTAGATAATTTAAAAAATCGCCATTTTTTATATCTAGAAAATTTTCTACTTTTTTTAGATATCTGGTTTGTTTTAAAAGCATCAAGCCATAAAAAGTGCCTAGAATGTCTTTTTTTTCCAGTTTTTTTTCCAACTGCTCTTCCAGAATATTACAGAAAAAGTTTTTAATATTTTTTTCAACTCTATTCAAAAGTCCAATAGTGCATAAAAGATTAAAACGAAGATAAGGATCTTCCCCTGAGATAAGTCTCTTCAATGTTGTAACTATGTCAGCATTCAGCACCTTACTTTCCCATCCTTTCAAAAGCTCGCCTCCTTGTCGGGAAAGCCCCCAGATGCTGCTGGCAAAGGTGAAAAAGGAAACTAAATCCACTTTCTTCAAAAGAATATCTCGAAGTATCTGCATTTCTTCTAATCGTCCCAATGCTAAAATACAGCTAAAGCGAAGTTGCTCATCCTGGCTATCACTTTTTTCCTTCAAAAGTCTCACAATCTCTTCTTTTTTCTCCTGCAATTCTTTTTTTTGAAAAAGAACAAAATTGTGTCCTGCCATAATGGCAGCCATCTGAGCAAGAAAAATATCTCCATCCTGTAAAAATTTTATCAGATTTTGTAAATCTTTTTCTATATATTCCTGATTTGTTTCTTTGTAATTCTCCCAAAACCATCTTAAAGCATACCTTTTATATTTAGAATCTATTTTAGAATCATACAGTACATCTCGAAAAATTTTTCTGGCATTTTCTTTCAGGGATGATTCTCCGTCTTTGCTATTTAAAAATAGACGAGCAGCACTCAAGCGAATCTCTGCACAAACTTCCTTGTTCAAAAATTTTTGTACTTCTAGGCTAATAGCACTATCTTCTGGATACTGTTCTAAGGCTGTTAAAATTGCTAAAAAAGAATTTTTTGCTTCAAACATTTTTTCCAAAATGCTATTGGAATAGGGATGCCCTTTTTCCTTTAATACCATAGCACTGGAAAAGGAAACCAGAATATCTTTAGATTTTTGAGAAGAACAGAGTAGAATATACGCTTCTGGAGTACCAAGAACAAGCAATGCCTGGGCAGCTAAGTAGCGTAGAGCAAAAATGTTATCCTGGGTATATCCTTTAGGAAAAGCCTGGCATATCAGGATTCCATGGTATGCTTTTTCCACATTTTCCCAGCCTATCTGCTGGAGTTGACTTTTGCTCAGTTTCCCAGAATTATTGAGGTACAATTGGCAAAGCGAAACCACAACAGACGCAAAAGGGGCGAATTCTCTATATTTCTGGATTTGTTTTCTAAGCTCTTCCAGCTTTATTTTTTTTGATGAACTTTTCTGTAAAAACAGCTCTAAAAGTAAGGAAGTATCCTGGATTAAAGAAAGCTCCAATAGCTTATCTTCTGTAATTTTTTGTATATATTCAGAAGAAGTTTTTTCATATTTTTCCAAAAGGCGAATATAATAATTTTCAAAATTTTTTTTCTCTATCCTGGGAATAGAAAATTTAGCCCACTTTTCATAGCTTTCATTCCATTTTTCTTGCCATAAAACCACATCAGGGTATTGACGGTGGAGCTTTTCATGATAATGCTGGCTAAAAAGCCAGAAATCCATAAACCTGCGTATGTCGGGCAGGACATTTTCTTCAATTTTTGTCTCTAAAAAAGCCTTTTGGATGAAAAGAAAGGGTCTTATATCTCTTGGTGCAAAGCGAAGAGAAAAAAAACAATCAGACTCGATGCTATAGTAAGGTTCAGAGAAAAGCAGTTTGATTTCTGCTCTTTTTTGATATAAATCTGCATCTTCTGGAGCATTCTCTATTGCCTGGCTGAAAAAAGAAATATACTGGTCTTTAGTATAACCTGAAAATTTTTCTTTTGCTAAAAAAAAAGCTATATTGGCCCTGGCCTGTAGAACTATTCTTTTATATACATCAGAATATTTTCCTTTTTCCAGCTTTTCTAAAACACCTTGAAGTTCCTTTAGGGATTTTTCATCTTTCCTTTTTTCTCTAGTTTGATTCCAGACATGATACTCTATCATGCCCAGAGTACAGAAGATATCCATTGGATATGCAATATCTTGTTGCCATTCTAATACTTGCTTTTCATTCCCTCTGCTTAGGCTATCCAACAAGGAAAGAGATTCTTTCAACTGGGATATTTCATTTTTATTGTCTGGATTTTGTCCTCTTAATTTTTTTATTGCTATTTCATAAAAAGCAATGGCTTTATAATATGCAATTTTTTCTTGGGGAAAAGAAGATCTTGCTTTATCTGTATTCAACCATTCCAGGGAAGCTTCATACTCTTTTGCTAGAAAGACAGATTGTAGCATATTTTGCTTAAAAATTTTTGTCTTGGAAAATAGATCCTGAGAAACGCCAAAGGCCATACTATATAAATTTTCTTTGAGAAAGGAATCTATATTTTCCAGAGAAATCTTGATAATTTCGGATTCGCTCAATTGTATATGGGAGGAATACGCTTTGATTGCATAATAGCCTGAAATCGTCAGGATGGAGAGAAGGAACAAAGCACTAAAAACAAAGACTAGAAGGAAATGCCTTTGTGCAAACCACTTTACTCTCCTCATACTTCTTGCTGCTTTGGCTTTTACCCTTTTCCCTTCTTGCCATCTTCTTAGATCCATAGCCATTTCCTGGGCATTTTTATACCGATCTTTAGATGACTTTGCTGTCGCCTTGAGGATGATGCTTTCTAAGTTTTTATCCACTTCTGGACAAATGTTCGATGGTAAATGAGGGATATCGAAGGCAATACGATAGAGAATTTCATTTGTATTTTCCCCCTGTATCATAAAATTTTGAGTGGCAATTTCATATAAAATTGCCCCTAAAGAATAGATATCGGAAAGTTCATTGCATTTTCTGGAATTTTCTGCCTGCTCAGGTGACATATAACGAGGTGTTCCTAAGATTTCAGCACTCTGCGTCAATTTTTTCTGGTAGCTCTCATTCAGGTTTTTTCCAATTCCAAAGTCCATCAATACTGCTTTGCCATCGGAAAGAATCATAATATTCTCAGGTTTCAGATCTCTATGGATAATGCCTTTGCTATGAGCATAACCAACGGCCTTGACAATTTGCCAAAAAGCCTTGATTTTTTCCTGAAGAGAAGGACAGTCCTTTTTCACCCAGTCATTCCACATCTTGCCATCCAGATATTCCATAACGATATACGGAATTCCTTGATGCAGTCCTGCCTGATAGCTTTTAATGATATTAGGATGCTCCAGTTGGGCAATAAGCTCCATTTCTCTATAAAATCTTTCAGAGGAAATAGCACTTTGCATGGATAGCAAAAATTTTATGGCAACCTTGCGTTTAGGATTCTGCTGCTCTGCAAGATAGACAGCTCCCATCCCACCCTGTCCAAGAAGTTTAACAACGCGGAAAGAAGCAAAAAAACTATCTTCTGTAAGAAAAGAAAAAAAATCCATAGATAATTCCATTTCCCATGGGCACCCGACAAAAATATTGTAGCCGCAGGGTTGCGCCGAAAAAGTCCTCTCTGCCCAAAAGTCCAACGCCAGCGCAATCCCTGCGCCTTCACTCCATATCCGATAAAAATCACGAAAAGTCTATCATGCTGACAAGGGGTTCTGCCTGTCTGGATTTTTTAGTCACATAAAACAAGACGGCTAAAACCAGAAAGAAAACACCTGCTATTAGTCCTAAATTCATTACGCTGCCTGATAATTCCACTATTTTTTGGAAATACATATACAGAGTATCGAGAATAGCATATTTTTTGGGTAAACCAGGCTCAAAAATATCATAGACAAAAGAAAGCACAGGAATAAGTACACCGAGGAAAGCAGATATTTTAGCTGCTTTCTGGCGAACTACCTGCACGGACAGCCCTATTGTATCGATACATTTTTCCTGATACCAAATTTGCACTTGAGCGTCTTCGATTTTTCCTTCGCATAGAGGCGTAATCCAAAGTTTAGCGTAGGATTCTTCTGGCGTAATATCCAGGGAGACTTCCTGGGGGACGCTTAGACAGCCTGGAAAGCAAGGTACAATCTTAACAACAGGCTTTTTCTCCTCTACATGGATCGCCTTTCCTGTAGATTGAGAAATTTCCTGCTTTACTTCCCTGGCAATATCTTGCAATTTTTTCTGGGAAAAAAGAACGACAAGAGGATAGCTATGAAAAGGATACATTTTTTTGTAGTATCGAACTGTGGTCTCTCTGGAAATTTTAGAGGTATAAGGAGAAGGCTTTTGTTTAGGCTTTGGCTCAACAGCATGATCCTGCAATTTTTGTGGCTCTGGCTCTTTTTTGCCCTCTATTACTGGAGGCTGCTTTACAGGCCGAGGCTCTGCATCCATACCTTTTTCTGTTGCTGGGCTTTCCTGTTCTATGGCTCTTTTCATTTCGCCCCCTGCTATTCTGGAATCTCCAGGCAAAGAAATATTTTCTTGTAAAGCTACTATTGGCCCTGGAGCTACAGTTTCAGGCATTGTTTGTTTGTCTATTTTTTCAGAGGAATCGCCCAAAAGAATTTCTTTTCCTTCTTCTATAGTTGTTACAGTCTCTGGCAAAACCATGCCTTTTCTTTTTTTATCTACAAAGGTCTCCAGAAAATCCTCTTGAGAGGGAACAGCTAGGGAAGGCTGAGGTGTTTTTTCTCTTTCAAAAGAGCTCACTTTCTGAGTTTGTACAAGATCGCTGGAAACGATATTGTCTTCATCCTCTTCTTCTGATCCACCAAAATCAAGAGAAAGAGAATCTGGAATTTTGAGATCTGCTTTCTCTTCTGGCTTGCTCAGAACAATGGCTTCCTTTGGAGTTATATCGCTGCGCAGAAAATTTTCCAACTCTTTTTCTTCATCGGTCATAGCAATACTACCAGATTCTAAGGCTTCATGCGCTTGGGCAACAGAAAAGGGAAGTGTTTTTATATTGTCCGATATAGCATTCGGGTCTTGGTCAGAGACAATCAGCCACTCATCTTCTTTTTGCTGAGAATCTTTTTCTAAGACATTTTCTTCAGAAGACGGTTCTATTTCCCAAGATGGTGCTTCTTCTTTAGTAAAAGATTCTACTTCCACGGCATTGGGAATATCGGATTCCATATTTGCCAAAATAGGGATTCCTTCAGGTAAAGCAGGAGATTGTTCATAGGTTATATTGCTTTCCATGGAAATCTCCGCAGGAATATCATAAGAATCGGGAAGCGATGCTATATCAGAAAGGTCTATGCCTTGAACCATGTTATCTTCTATGGATGGCTCTTCCTGATCTTTTCTGCGAACGATTGATTCTGGCTTCTTCCACTTTGCCTTTTCTTCTTCCCAGTCATCCTGATCAGGCAATTTTTTATCTTCCCATATAGTGGGCAAATTGCATTCTTCTGGTGAAAAATCTTTTGCATCGATCTTCCTGCCATCTTTGATAATGAGCTTATTTTTTTCTGTCTTCGATGGAAAAGTTTTATCATTTTTAGGATCGGGAAAAAGATCCAAGGCGGGTTGTTCTTCCCAACGCTCAGGAACTTCAGAAATGGCTGGCAGAGCCTGTTCTTCTTGCACATTTTTTCTTTGGTATAAAGCTTTTATTTTAGCTCTGATGGAAAGTTCCGTGGAAAGAAGTGGCTCTATCTCCGTCCCTGTCACCATTTTGATTTCGTTCATAGTCTCTGCATCGAAAGGATTCACAACTGCGACAGCAAGCCTTTTTCCCGCCCTACGAATAGGAAGTATACAATAGTATTCTGCTTCATTTTTATGGATGAGATTGAGAATATCGCTAGCAATCGTTATTCCTTCCAGGTCTACACTGGAAATTTCAAGATAGCGGCTAACAGTAGCGAGAATATCTTTTTCTTTCAAATATCCACCTTCAATCAAGGCAGTCACCACAGAACGATTTTCAATATTCGCAGAATGAAGAGCAGATTCTGCGATCTCTCTAGTAAGAATTTGGCCTTTAATTAAAATTTCTACAATTGCCTTGCCGAACTCTGTTCCCCCTTTGCTCATCATCTTGATATAATCAGGCTCTTTCTTTTCTATTGTCAAAGATTTTACAGATTTAGGCCTCTCCTGGATTTCAATACGATCTTCTTCTTTAAAATTTTTTTTAACGATCAACTCCGATAAAGTCATCTCCAGAGGCAATTCCTCTCCTTGAAAAGTAAAAAGAATATTTTGGATATTTCCCTTTTGAGGATGATCATATCGTTTTACCAAAATTTCAAAAATACGCTGTATCTGTGTCTCTTCTTTTACTTTTAGAGCCACTGTTTTATTGATAATTTTATCTTTAATGATAATTTTTACGACATTATCCATAGTTTTGCCCTCAGATAAAGACCTGGCAGATATTGGCCAACCACACGCATAGTAAAAAAATCATGGCTGATATAACAATGTCACACGATGAAGCTGGATTCCATGTGGCATTGCTATACTAAAAGAGCAAAAAATTAAGAAAGATTTTGTGAACTGATGGTTTCTAACTGGGCTACTCTTTCTTTTAAATCTCTGACTACCTTGATAAGATTGTTTACATCTCTTTTGAGAAGCTGGACTTCCTGATAATTTTTTTCCTTGGACTGTGCGTCTTTAGAGGTTGCAGGAGAAGTAGATTTAGGATTAATGGATTCCAGATTCAATGTTGTTTCTTTGATATCTTTCAAACTTTTAATCAAATCATTTACAGTCTTTTTTAAAGTATTGACTTCTTGCATATTTTTTTCCCAATATAATTTTTCCTGAGAAACAGGGACACTGGCAGGTATCGCTGCCGAAATTTCAACTTTAGTGGGAGGATAACCCAAAGTTTTTTGCAAATCCTGCAAAATTTGCAGCAGGTCTTCATAGTCGCATATTCTTTTAAGGATATCCTTATCTATCATCTGAAAAATAACCTTAGCAATCGCTCTATTAGGAAAATCCTTAAATTTGTTGGGCAACTTTCCATTTTGCACAAACTGGATGATTTCTTCAGGCTTTTCAAAAAGAGGGCTTCCTGCAAGCATAAAATAAAATGTAAGTCCCAGGCCATAAATATCACTTTGGACGGAATATTCTCTCTCTGAGTCTGAATCAGCATAAATCAACTCAGGCGCAAGATAAAAAAAAGTCCCTTTGACCTGGTTTACCATAGTTAAATTCATGGAGTCCTGAGCTTTAATAATACCAAGGCCTGTAAGCTTTGGTTCAAAATCACTCTGCCTCAATAGAACATGCTTAGGCTCTATGTTTCTGTGAATAATTTTAAATTCATCATAAATGCGAGATAAGACATGAGCAATTTTCAGAACAATATCAATACACTTTGCTTCTGGAATTTTATTTCTGCCATCGATATAGTCCTGCACATTCTGCCCTTGCACATATTCCATTACATAATAAAAATTCTGAGGATCAATGAAGTATATCTTTACCAGATTTTCTGAATTCATCTTTGCAAGCTTTTGTACCAAAGAACATTCTCTTGCAAACTCTTTTGCTGCCATAGGAATGTTAGGAGATTTTTTATTGAATTCCTTGATGCAAACAGGCAACTGGTTTTGTTTGTCTTCCCCTATCCACAAAAAATAATCATCCTGGCTTGAAAGCATTTTTTTTACAATGTATCTTTGATTGAAAACTTTCTCGTTCATTCTGATCCTACCTAAATGGAAAAAATTTGTTTTAGTCAAAAGATTTCTTTTGCGTTATCTCTATGCAATAGCATAAACTATTATTTTACTGAGTATGTTCCCATGAAGCAAGGTTTTTTTTAGAATCTTGAGAGTAAGTTTATTACAAGAAAGGATTTTTTTTATGATAGGAAAAAATATAAGCATTTGCTTGTTGACTTTATGCTTTATTTTTTCTCTGACTCTTCCAGCAATAGAATACTGCATGGAAAAGGGAATTATACGTGCTACAGATCAGGGAAAAATACTTTGGGAAAACAGGCATGATCGTTTGAATAGAGTGGAATTAGCATACAAGACAAAACCTGTGCAGTCAGGGCTATCCCTATATTATTGCATAGGCTCTTATCTCTATGAAGTGTCTCCAACAACGGGAATAGTTCAGAAACGGATTGTTTTACCTGGTTTCTGTAACAGAATGGAAAAGACAGATCAAGGCATTCTCATAGAAGTATGCTCTTTTCAAAAAGAATTCACATGGAAAAAACAATATGCCATCACGCCCCAGGAACATAACATCTCGTTCTATCTTACGGCTTATCTTTCACAAGCCATGATGGATAAAAATGACGCAAAAGCAGTAAGCGATGAAATTCTAAAGAATGCACCGAAGGCGGAAAGCAATATTCTTTATCTGGAGAAGGCGATTAGCTCTTTAGAAGAATATTCTAAAAGAGATCCAAGCAATTTATGGTATATTATGCAGCAAGGAATGCATTTGTGGGAATTGGGCAAAAAAACAGAAGCATTCGCAAAATTTCAACAAACATTACAAAGCCCTTCCTCATACCATCTCTCTCTCCTAAGTATGGTACACACTTTGGATACATACCAGATGACTCTAGGAAATGAAGCTTTTGAAAAGGCAGCACGCTTTTTGATCGCTCAGGGATATGAACCAGAGCTGATGAACGCCTTGATTTCTATGATGATTCTCTATGGAAGACCTCTGGGGGATAGAAAAGATGGAGAAAAAGACATATCGTATCTGAACCAGTTAGGGCAAAGAATATGGGATATAAGTCCCTATGCAGAAGCAAGCTGCTATATGTACCATGCCCTGGCCATTGCAAATAAAAAATCAGGAGACATGGAAAAAGCGAAATTATGGGAAAAGAGACGAGAGGAAGCTACCCCCTATCGCATTTTTGGTGGTGCAAATTTACCAGCAGAAAAAACAGGGCATTTTATAAGCTTGCTTTGTGCTATCAGCACAGCGATTTTTTTCTTGATTTTCATAAAAGCCTTACGCATTCCTAAAAATCCCAAAAAACCTTTTGCTAATATTTTTTTCTTCCGATTCTGGAGCAAGGGAGAATTGATAGGATTTCTTCTGCTGATTGTTGCCGAAATTTTTTCTTTCTATTCCATACTAATAGGCCTCAGTGCTATATCTTATACGGTTTCCATGCCCCTCTCCTGCCTGAATGGTTTTTTGCATCATCCTGATGCTATGGAATATTTTCAGAGAGCAGCCAATAGCGAGAGCAAAGATTTCATTAATGCTTTTAGCCTGCAAAAACTCCATCAGGAACAGGCAGCGGATGAAATCTACCAAAAATTCGATTCAGCACAGGCTTGGAACAACAGAGGGGTCATTGCTTACAATCGTTGCGATAGAGAGGCAGCCAGACTCCTTTTTCAGAAAGCTCTACAAAAAGACCCTTCTTTTACAATAGCGGCTTTCAATCTGGGAGAAAATGTTTCCTGCCCTAGAATCGAAAGGATGATAAAATATGGAGCGAAAGCACCCCTCCTCGCTATTCCTACAAAAGAACAATGGAGCGATATGGCATCAGGCACTCCTCCCCAGTTTAGCCTAAAACAATTGTTTTCTCTTCTTTCTCATGTAGGAGATGAGAATCGTATAGATACTGGTTTTGTCTTGATTTGCTACTTCTCTCTATTTTTTATCTTTATACTCAGTATTGGTGCTTTTGTTGCCTTGTTTTTGCCAGAAAAAGAAGCTCCTGCTATCAAGAACAGATTCCTCTATTATTTCCGAAAGACTTTTGAGGTGATTTTTCCTGGCTCATCCAGAGAATGGAACTTTGCAGGGCCTTTTGTCCTGACTTGTTTTTTCTTTTCCCTCATCGTTTTGTATATGCTTTATCAGACAAATGGGCTCTCCACAAATATCTTAGATGCTTTAGCCATTCCCAATGTTCAGAACATCTATGGAATCAGCGAAATTTTTCTATCCCCTCTCTCCCAATTTGTCATAAAAGCCAATCATCTCTGGTGGATTTTGCTTCTTCTCAATATTCTTATGCTTTATATATCAGGCAAAAAGACAAATTTTTCTAAGAAAGACTAAAATATGAAAATATCTGTCCCCTGGGTTGTGGGCTTGACAGCAGCCTCTATGATCGTCTTTATCTTGATTCAGGATGAACTAGGCTTCTGGATTTCTGCAGTAGCTTTATTTCTAGGATGCACAGAACTCCTATACAAAAACGAAAAGAAATAGCCTCAGGTTCGTAAGTAATTGCTAATCAACAACAGCACCACTCTTTAAAGAAAGAAAACTATCGGCCATAATTTGGGCTTCGGAGGCATCGTGAGTAACGTAGACTAAAGGAAAGTTTTGTTCTTTGTGGATTTTTTTGATTTCTTTTAGCAGAATTTCCTGGTTAGCACTGTCCAGATGAGAAAGGGGTTCATCCAGAAGCAAAGCCGCAGGCTCTAGCATGAAAACCTGGGCAAGGGCAACTCTTTGCTTTTCGCCACCTGACAAGGAAGAAGGGTATCTTTTCGCAAGCAAGGACATTTGCATAAGATCCAGGAAATATTCTGCTTTGGATCGGATTTTCTTGGCTGGATAGCCTTTTCTTTTCAGGGGGAATTCTATATTTTGCAGGACGTTCAGATGGGGAAACAACGCATGGTTCTGAAAAAGCATAGCAATATTTCTTTGATAAGGTTCCAGAAAAGTTATCTCTTTTTCCCCTAAAATTATCTGGCCTTGCTCTAATGCCTCAAGTCCTGCGATTGTTCTTAACAACGTTGTCTTACCAGATCCCGAAGGCCCAAAGACAACAAGGCATTGTCCTGGCAAAACGCTAAAGGAGATTTCTTTCAATATAGGATTTTTGATGTGGCATATTTGCAGGCTCATCAGATCTCTTCCATAAGTTTTGGATTTAAACCATAGAGATTTTTTCTCTTCATCTCTATGGCAAATTCTGATTCAAAACCTTTTTTTAGCAAAATATAGACACAAAGCCAGCATTATGCTGAGGACGGTGCAAGGCTCTGGAATGGGAGATACGGTTCCAAAAATTTCGATTTCATCAATACATGCTTCCACACCAGCAAAAGTTATCTTGACAAATTTTGCTGTAATGGCTTGAGAAAAAGCAGACCGCACTGTATCTCCAGGATTAAATGTACCAGAAAAACCAAAATCTGCGGAATTGAAGACAGTGGTGTATTCTGAAGAATCATTGCTGGAATCCCCATTGGCATATACATTATCGCTCATGGCAACAGCAATCGTAAATTGTCCAGGCGCACGATCATTAAAATAAGCCAGGCGATCTCGTCCAAATTCCAGACTACTCATCTGCACGATACGCCCTAAGTCTATTTTTAACCAGCGATAACCACCCGCACCAATCCAGCTTGTGCCATTGCCATAGAGACCATCGTTGGCAAATTGAGGTTGATGGATTGCTGGATAGCCAGCAAGAGTATCCTGCACTACGGCTGCTTGGGCAAACCCATTGCCCTGGTAAGCCAGATTGTTTGCTGTATCATAGGGACGGATAGCCCCATTTTCCGTAGTAAAGCCAGATCTATATGCCATGGACCCAGTAAAAGGCGTATGAGATACTATGCTGACGGAATCTGCCCAGCAGAAAGGAAAAAAGAGTATAAGGATAATCCATGAAATCAGGATGAGGGATTTCATAATCATTTCCTCCAAAAAAATCTTGCAACTTTAAAAAACGATATTTTTTCAGTCTATCAAACTTTTTTAAGCTTATCAAGAAAAAATCATTCATCAACCTACATTCCGCACTTAAAAATTGAAGTTTTCGGAATTATGGATGAAGCGTGGTAACAAAAGCCGTTCCCGTTCCCCCAAGATTTCGGAGTAGTTAAAGACTGCTAAGACTTATAAA
>CALKWO010000143.1 GCA_938003875.1 uncultured bacterium | reverse complement strand
TGCAATTTTCGCTATAAGTCATTGCTAGCCAATATGTGGAATTTAACATTGTCAAACTAGCGACCAGAATTAAAATAAAGCTGCTATCTGTTTTTACTTTGTATTTTTAGGCAGACTAATATGACAAAAAAAATTCTACCTTTATATCCTGAATGTATATCTGAGCTATCACATTTCCTTATTAAAGGATTCAATGAACCAGATGATGCTGCATTTGCTACTCCAGAGTGTTTGCTGTGGAAATATTTCGATCCCGATGGAAGTAACAATATTACACGCAGCTTGATAGCTTTTGAAGATGGCCAAATTATTGGCCACGTTGGCATCTGCCCGTCCATTTTTTACGATGCTGCCTCTGAGAAATCTTTTCCGTCAATGCACATGATGGACTGGATCGGACTGGCATCACATGCGCCTATTGGAGCTATATTGATGTTGAAGGCACGCAATCAAATCTCTTCTCAGTTTTGTATTGGAGGCACAGAGGAAGGACGCAATGTAACAAAACGGATAGGGTATAAAATCAGGGCTAAAGTGCCTGTCTATACTAAAATACTTAATTTGGATTATTTCTTAAAAATATCGGGCCATTGTCCCGCTTGGAAAAAATTATTAAAGTTAGGCAGAAATTACCTTCGCATCTTGGTTCATAGAACAGAACACCCAAAAGTTTCGCTTGCACTCAAAAAAGTTGACTCGTTTGGTGAGGAGGTTAGCCAAATTTCTAATATTTGTAAGATGAAAGAAATTTATACGATACGAACATCTGAACGCCTTAATCATTATTTGCGTCACCCCCAACAAGAATTTTCTGGATGGCGAATTTTGCAGGCTGATAGAGTTTGTGGATTTGCGCTGCTAAACGTAGTACATAAAGATGGAGTCAGAAACGGTAAAATTGTGGACTTATTTTTAGATTGCGTTGATGAGAATATATGGCAGTCGGCGTTATATTTATTGATTATTGAATTACAAAAACAAAAAGCAGACTTCGTAGAGTGTTATGGAACAACGCAGTGGATGAAAAAAGCATTGCAGCGTAACGGTTTTTTTTCGACAAATTATATCGACTTTACCCTACGAGACCCCGATCAGGTTATTCCCAGTGACTCATTATTTTATTTGACATTTTTGGAGGCCGACCTTAGCTATCTCTAGACCATGATGAGAATGTTTCAATCAAACAAATTCGTATTTTTTGTCTTTTGCCTCACAAATAATATAGAAGAAGGAGGAAATATCATGAAAGTGCATCTTGAGAAATTGCCTATAGAGATTTATGAGTGTTTGAAAAAAATTCAGGAAAATCCAGAAAAATATGCTGGATTCTATATCAAAAATAGTTCTGTTGGCTTGTCTATCTTTGGACTCATCGTCTTCGCTGGTGCCATGATTGCTGGTTTTTTCATTAGCCAGGAAATGAATGATCTTCCTTATTTAGCATGGTTTGGCGGGGCTTTTATCGCAGCCTGGATTGCCATTGTTAGCTATCATTATCTCAAAGATCATAAAGCGGCTATCATTAAGCCTTATATTTTTATCAATCCTCTTTATGTTACCAAGGTTGGGATGGAAGATGTTACGTATTATAGTTTATGGAAAGACAAAAAAGACCTGAAAATCACACACCAATATACCAATGGTGCCTACACGGGTACAAGCTTCAATTTTTATTTTCAGGATGGACAATCTCTATCTTTCACTGTAACCCCTAAAGCAAAAGCAGATAGTCTGATCAATCTTTTGGAGGCTTACCGTTTGGACTTCATTGATGCAATAGAAAAGCAAAATTTTGATTCCTTTATGGGGCATGATATTTTCTATGAGATGTCCGATCCTAAGAACCAAGAAAAACTGGATGAAACATTGTATCCTAGCCCTAAATCCCGAAGCAAATGGACGACATTCTACCAGATTGGTATGGCAGCCTCTGTTTTAGCTGCTATATTTTACTATTTTTCATCATTTTCCTTTCAGATGAAGCATCTACGGTATTGTTCTTCTATAGAGAGCTATGAACAATTTTTAGAAGAGCATTCCCCTAATTTTCTGAAATCTCAGGCGCAAGAAAGATTGTATCAGGAGTACTTAAAAGCTTTTAGGCAAAATAAAGAAAATGTCTCTGGGCTGAAAAAATTAGCCCAGAGACATAAGTTTTCCTTGCTTTCACCTGATAAAAAGCAAGAAATTTCCAGGCTCTGCCAGGAGGATACAAAACAGCAAATCGATCTGCTTTATAAAAAATGTATGGACAATTATAAAGCCGATTCGAATGTTCCTGCTAAAGATGCTATCCTGCAAATGCTAGAGTTTGCAAATCAAAATCAAAAGTGCGCCATTTCTATCCAATATTCCTGGGAAACAGGCGATCTAAAAGGGCCATTTCCCATAGTAACAGCATTGGGTGAACATAAAAATGCCCAGGCTCCTGATGAGAATCTTGTCAATAGCAAAAACAGTGCAAAAGAGTCTGTACTCAATGAAAAAATACAAGAGATCATGAAGCAGGCCATACCCTATGGAATAGCAGAAATACAACCCTCTGGAGATATCCTTATGAAAATATCCGCCGTAGTCCATCCCAGCTCCTATAGCTATGAATTTACTCAAAGCATGGGAATTACAAAGGACTACTTTCAGGGTATCGAACACCATTGGTCTTGCCAGGTATTCTTAAAAGAAAAGAAAATTTTTGACTTCACTCATGTCTCTATTCCGCCTGCAAATCTTAGGGTGACATATACCAGATATGGCTATGCCCCTGGGATTATAACTGCAGAAAATGTATATGGAAAGATGATAGAAAGTGCATTCGATGATTTTGGAACAAAACTTTCGGAGCAATGGAAATAGTTTAGAATAGGGCGTATTTTAAGGTTGGCGGATAAATGGACTTTTGCCTTTGCAATGATTTGTAGCCTCAGGGTTGTGCCGAAAGTGACTATCTATTCGGAAAAGACAACCTTCAGCGCAATAGAGACTAACGACATCGGTAAAAAATGATATCGAATTTTTTTAAGTGGTCCAGTTAATTTGACAATGTTAAATTCCACATATTGGCTAGCAATGACTTATAGCGAAAA
>CALKWO010000142.1 GCA_938003875.1 uncultured bacterium | reverse complement strand
GCGGTTGAGTTTGTCGTAGTAGAAATAGGCTGTCTGGCCAAGTGGGTCTACCTGGGCTGTGCGGCTGCCATTGGCATCGTATTCGAAGTATGTCTCATGGCCAAGAGCATTGATTGTTCCTTTTTGACGATTGAGGGCATCGTAGTAGAAATAATTCGCATGATTTAGAGCATCAACCTGAGCAATCTGGTTGCCATTGGAATCGTATTCAAAGTATGTCTCATGGCCGAATGCATTGATTGTGCCTTTCTGATGGTTGAGGGCATCGTAGTAGTAATAATTTGCATGGCCTAAAGCATCTACCTGCGCAATCTGGTTGCTATTGGCATCGAACTCGAAGTATGTCTCATGTCCGAGTGCATTGATTGCGCCTTTCTGTTGGTTCAAGGCATCATAGTAGAAATAATTTGCATGGCCTAAAGCATCTACCTGCGCAATCTGGTTGCTATTGGCATCGAACTCGAAGTATGTCTCATAGCCAAGAGCATTGATTGTGCCTTTTTGACGATTGAGGGCATCGTAGTAGAAATAACTCGCATTTTGTCTGGCATCCACCTGGACTATCTGGTTGCCAACAGCGTCAAATTCATAGTAGGTTTCATTGCCTAAAGTATCCTTTGAGCCTTTCTGACGATTTAAGGCATCGTAGTAGAAATAAGAGCCGTTCCCTCTGGCATCAACCTGAGCAATCTGGTTGCCTGCTGCATCATATTCAAAGTATGTCTCATAGCCAAGAGCATTAATGCTGCCTTTCTGGTGATCCAGTGCATCGTAGTAGAAATAATTCACATGGCCTAAAGCATCTATTTGAGCTATCTCATTGCCAACAGCGTCAAATTCGAAGTATGTCTCGTTGCCCAAAGCATCCTTAGAGCCTTTCTGCCTATCCAGAGCATCGTAGTAAAAATAATTTGCATGACCTAAAGCATCTACCTGCGCTAGCTGATTGCCAATAGCGTCGAATTCGAAATAAGTTTCATGGCCTAAAGCATCCTTAGAGCCTTTATTCCTGTTGAGTGCATCATAGTAGAAATAGGAAGCATTTCCTCTGGCATCTACCTGAGCAATCTGCTTTCCTGCCACATCGAATTCATAGTAGGTTTCATGGCCAAGTGCATTGATGCTGCCTTTCTGGCGATCCAGGGGGTCGTAGTAGAAATAGCTTACATTGCCAAGCGCATCTATCTGAGCGGTTCTGTTGCCTGCGATGTCGTATTCATAGTATATGCTGTTTCCTGTGGCATCGGTTAGGGAGAGGAGCTGGTTTAGCTTATCGTAGGCCATGTATGTGGCATTGTTTCTTGCGTCCGTGGTTTGGGTCTGGTTACCCACCTCATCGTATTCATAGTAGGTCTTGTATCCCATTGCATCTATGGTTTTTGTGAGCCTGTCGTTGTAGTCGTATTCAAAGTATGTGGTCTGGGCGAGGGGATTTTTCTCCCAGATTTTGTTTTTGTATGGGTCATAGCCATATTCTATGGTCTGCACGATGGCCTGGGCTGTGTCTTTGATTTGCTGCTTTGTCCTTAGACGCAGGCCGTTGTAGTCGTATTCGGTCTCTATTCCTCTTGCATTGACCTCGGCCAGCAAATCTCCCCTGCTTGTGTAGTCATAGTATGTCGTATTTCCCAGGGCATCGGTCAGTTTTGTCCTTCGGCTCAGGCTGTCGTATTCATAATAGGTCGTTGCTTTGGCTGGATCTCCGCTTTCTTTCCATCTAGGCGATACTTTGTACGTCATTTCTCCCCAGACATTGTAGCCAAAGTAGGTTGCATTTTCCATGGGGTCTACTATGGCACGGTAGTTCCCTGTCTGTTCGTCGTAGAGATAGTATGTTGTGTTGCCTCGTTTGTCTTGCTTGCTGATTTTACGGCCATAAGCGTCGTATTCGGTTTCCTTTCTTCCTCCCAGGGCATCTACTTGCGCGGTTATGTTCAGCCCGCTGTCGTATTCGAAATACGTTGCGTAACCTCTTGGGCCTATCTTTTTTACTGGCACTGTGGGGTTGCTCTGATAGAATCTTCCATTGCCAGAGTTGTACAGGGCGGAAACCGCATCTGCGGAAAGGACTGTATCCCAAACATAGACTTCGTCCAGGATTCCCTCAAAGTAAGCTCCCCCTACTCCTATTCTTACTACGCCACTCAAAGGGGCAACATTCGTCGAGCCTGATGCTGCCTGGCTTCCATTCACATACAGCTTTACAGAAGTCCCGTCCTTCACTGCTACCAGATGCTGCCATTGGTTGGGCTGTACGCTTCCTCCATAGATTGCATAGGAATCTGCATCGTCCATAAGCTCGAATTGCCAGCTTGAATCATCTTCTTTCTGGCGTAGAACAATGTAACTTCCTCCACGAGAAAAGACAGTGTCGGATACTTCGTCTCTATACGGTTTTGCCCATACCGAGATGGTGAACGAATCGCTGAATTGCAGGCTGGCATCGTCCCCGCACTCTACACTTCCCTCTATTCCATCGAATTCCAGGGCTTTTCCATCTTTCCCTGATACGGAGGTTGTGCCTGTTGCACGGCCATTGTTTTCTCCTACCGCATCGTATATGGTTTTGGAATTGTCTTCCATCTTCCATACGGCTACCAGGTTGCTTTCGTAGCTGTCCAGGGTGGTATTCCCGAATTGCCCGTAAATATACTCTGTCACCCTCTCCTCTTCTGCCTTTTTTCTCAGGACTGCCTGGCCGTTGTACTGGTAGTATGTTATCTTTTGGTTTGCTGCTGTTTCTTTCCTGATTCGGTTTAGGGGAACTGGGGTATTTTCGCTCGTTGATGTCCATTCGTAGTATGTCGTGTTTCCCATCGAATCTTTCTTCGAGTCCAACTGGGGAGCTTGCGCTTCGTTCATCAAAAGCGAATATCTGTATTCTTCTCCTGGTTTTCCTTCTGGCGTTATTACTGTCAGATAGTCTTGATAGTCGTAATAGGTCACTCTGTTTTCTGGCTCTATGGATTCTATCAGTTGCTTAGAGCCACTTATGTCTTTGTAGCTAAAATACGTTGTATATCCCAGGGCATCTTCTTCTTTTTCTATGGATACATGGTCTTCCTGTCTTAAGCCATATCCTGCCACGCATCCATTGGGGTATACTATTTTGTTCAGGTATACTGTTGTCTCGTTCCTGTCGTATTCAAAATAGATTGTCTTGCTTTCCGATGGGTTCTCTTCGTTGTGCAGATGAATCTGTCTGATCGGGACTCCATAGCTTGCATCTTCTTCGTCGTATTCAAAATATGGGGTTATCCCTGCTATGTCTCCTGTTATTTTTTCCAGCAATTGCATTCCAGGCAATTTTTCACTATAATGGTAGTTGAGCACATTTCCATATCGGTCTATTTTTTTTAGGGGGCGACATGCTAGAGATTCGTGGGTTTTGCTTGCATACACAAAGTATGTATGGCTATCCATATCGTACTCCGTGAACTCGTTTGTGCTGCTATCTTCCCATGCCATATACGATGCTGGATTCACGGGCGTATAGTAGGTTTTCGTGTCTGCTACTATGTCTTCCTGGTACCTCATTATCCCATATCTCGATAGACGCTGGTATTCCGGGTCTCCTATCAATATGTACGGAAAAAAGGAAAAATACCCTCCTGCTCTTGCTGGCAGCCATCCAAAATTGCCTATATACAATCCTGGGTAAAAGTATGATGGTTCATTGTACCATGTAAAGTCCAATGCTCCTCCTGATTTGAGAGGGATACGCACACAATCTGCCTTTACCCTCATATCGCTTACACCGCTTGTGGCTTCTTTTTTGTATCTTATATTGACTGTATTCGGGCCTGCGGTTTTCGCATTATTTCCACTGCATGGTGAATCGGGCTGATTTATCTGGCATTTGTCATCGCATGAGCGATCATTGGCTGTAGAAGGTACTTCTGGAATGCATGGATCATCAGGCCTATAGCATTTACATGGTTTCTTTCCATTTCCTGCTCCACAATTTCCATTGTCATCTTTATCGCCTCTATTTTGGGCTATTCCATCTGGGGCTCCCATATTGTTCTCCTTAAAATGATAGATTGTTTTTTTCTAAGCACAAACCATTCCAGTTCCGCCATGTATGTTGCATTTTTGTTTGTTTTGCTGAACTACAAATTCCGCATCCAGTTTTTTCCATGCATTTTGTTTTTTCTGGTATCCGAGAATTTTCTTTTGAGCACTGTCCCATATCCAGACGGATTTGTCTGACCCTATGGCAAGCCCCGATGGGCCTCCCTTACCTAATCCTTGTGGGGTTTGCATGATTTTTTGCATTTCTCTTGTCGCTAAATCCACTTCAAACACACATCTGTGCCATAGGTCTGAGATGTACAGGCAATCCTTTTCTATTGCCAGGGCGGTTGGATAAGGTGGATAGTATTTCTCTATTTTGGTTTGATCTGGGGCTTGTTTTATATTCTGGAACACTTGCCTGAGTTCCTACGGGAAAAGGCAGCTTAGCCCGTCCTGAACGTTATACCTTCGTATGACATGGTGTGCTCTTTCTATCACAAAAATCGTTCCATCCTTGGTTTCTACAATATGCGTTGGTTTGCAAACGGGTGTATTCTGTACATCTTTTCCCGTTGCACTCTCGGTAAAATGGTCTACCACATAATGCCTTGAAGGCGAAATTCCTAGCAGAAGCTCTAGCCTTCCATCTTCGTGGATTCTGTAAACTGTGTTTTCATCGCAAAAGCATGCCAGGATGCTCCCTTTCTTTTCTGCAAAGAGTCCTGTGGGTGTTATGGGATCGTGCCTGTGATTTATGGCTCTTCTCTTACGATGGCCATCTATATCTTTGGTTTCCAGCTTTTCACATTTTCCCTGGTCTACTCGTAAAATACGATGATGGAATTTATCTGCTATCAGCAGCCTTCCTTTTGGATCCATGCACAGCCCATAAGGGTCGCTTATTTTTGTTTCAGGTGTTTCAGACCCTTTCCCTGCTATGATCTGGGATTTCCCTGTGTCTGGGTTCCATGCCATTACCTGATCCTCCGCACGGTTGGAAAAATAGACTTTATAACCAAACGCCATAGTTTTATCCTTAAAAAAATAACTACATTATCATCAAAAAAGTATTGAAATATGAAGGAATGATTGGTATTATATTTTCAGCACCTTTATACTATAAAAACATAGATTTAAGAAAAGGAAAGTAAAAAATATTTTTTTTTAGAAAGAAAGAGAAGCGTTTTATTCTGATTTGTAAGGCAAGCAAAGGGCCAGGCAATTTACCTGGTAAAATGTATAAAGAAGGCAAGGAAGAGATGATCTACTACGAAATAGCAGAAGGTTTAGGAAATATAATCCAGAGTACGCCAGCCTTTAATTATTTAAAGAAAAAGGAAGAGAAGATAACGATAGTATGCCATGAGAAATTTCAGGCGATGGCAAGAGTGGTTTATGCTGGAAAGGCAGAAATAGTGGCGATGAAAAAAAAGGGAATTCCTATAGTCAAAAGCATTATGGTGGATGGATATAAGCCAGAGTGTGGCAAATCCGAGGTAGCAATGAATTTGATACAGGCTGGCTGCTATAATCCAAAGGCCGAAGATAAAACAGGCTTTTGTTCTTATAGAGAAAGTAAAGAGAAATATGATATTTTGCTTTGTGATGGATACAACAAGAATTGTTCTATAGAAAAGGCATGGCAGGTCAAATCTTATTTGCATTGGGAGAAGTTGGCGGAAAGATTAAAAAAAGAATATAAAGTTGCATCCATTGGATTGAAGGAGGAATATATAGAAGGGACTCAGGATGAAACAGGAATAGGAATAGAAAATACTTTAGGACTGATAAGAAACTGTAAGCTATTGGTATCAAACGATACAGGATTTTATCATGCAGCAAATGTCTTTGGGATTAAAAATGTGGTGATATTTACTATGACAGATAGGGTAAAAAACTATGATCCTGATTTTCATAGATATACAAAAATAGTGATTAAAGGGATAGAATGCCAGCCTTGCCAATTCAAGAAAACAGAAGAAATGAAAAAAAATTACTGGCTTTCTCAGAAATCGCACTGCGGTTGGGCATGTAGAGATATAGAGCCAGGTATCATATACGATAAAATTAAGGAAACAATGGGATGATAGACATAATCATTACAACATACAATCGAGTAAATTTTCTCCGAAAAACGATGGAAAGCTTTTTTAAAAATACAGATATGAGCCTGGTAGGCCAGATAATTATAACGGATGATGGCTCGAATGATGGGACTATAGAATATTTGGAAAGCTTAAAAACAGAGCTACAAGGGATCAAAATTATCCATGATGGGCAAAGGAAAGGATTGATTCAGAGGTTCAACCAAGCATTCCTGGAAACAAAATCTGAGTATGTATGCGAATTTCAAGATGATGTGATTTTAGATAACGGGTGGCTATCTATACTTTTAGAGAAGATGGAAAAGTATGATAAAATAGCCCATTTTGTTACGGGTTTTGATGCTCCAGAGCATAATGTATGCTATAGTATATCAGAAAACTATAAAATAAAGCCATCGTCAAGGTTTACACAGCTATTAGCTAAAAGAGAAATTTGGTCGAAATGGTTTCCGATGGAACCTATGCATAGCTTCCCTACACCAGTCTTGAAAGACGGGGAAAAAATAGGCAGCGGAATAGACTGCCAGATTTATAGAGATCAGAAAAATAAATGGAAGAGTGGGGTAAAGTTTTTAGTTGTTCCTGGATTGGTGCAACACATTGCAGAAAAAAAAGGGTCAACCTGGCGAGGAGAGGCAGAGGAAGGGAAAAAAACAAGAGATCCTAAAAAACAGGAATGGCTTAAAATAGAAGAAATAGAAAAATATTGGAATAAAAGATCTGAAGTGTATAAAGAAAAAAGTGTAGGCTTTCAAAATGAAGAGATGAAAGATCAGGAAGAACATTACAGACAAAGGTATGATTTTATCTTAGGGAAGATCCCATTGGATAGAAAAACCCTGGATTATGGGTGTGGTAGTGGAAGATACAGCCAGTTTTTTGATAAAGAAAAATACATAGGAATGGATATTTGTGAAAATCTGTTGAGAATAGCGGAAGAAAAGAATCCAGGATATTGCTATCATAAGCTAAATACGCCCGTTCCAGAAGAGATAGGTTTTAAAGCAGAGATGTTTTTTACGGCAACAGTACTCCAGCACAATTGCGATGAAGTAGTAGAGAAAATTTTTCAAAAACTCGCGATCATGGCAAAAGGGCGCATTCTGTTATGTTTATATGAAAATACTAGCAAGAAAAAAGGAGGCTATCATATATGCTTTAGAAGCGAGGAAAAATATTTAGAGATGATAGAGAAAAATTTAGAAATCATGACATGGCAAAGCGATAGCCATATTATTCATGGAGAAGAGCATTCTCTGATTATAGTAGAAGCCCAGGGAAAAAAGGAACGGGAGGAGGAAGGAAAATGCTAGAGAGCGAAGAAAATAAGGAAAAGGCTTTGCCTTTTTTGTCTATAATTCTGCCGTGTGTGGAAAGTGCGGAAAAGGAATTGCTATGGACATTGCGTTCTTATGAGATACAGAGTATAGACCCGCAATTTTTTGAAATTGTCATCGTAGAAGATGGGAAACCGAGTGATGCTGTCAGAAACCTGGCTTTGAAATCATGGTCGTTCAAAGTGAGGTATTTCAATTCCCCCAGAATCCAGGAGCCACAGCTTGCTCATAAAAATCATGCTAGAAATACAGGCTGGAGATGGGCAGGAGGGAAGGTCTGTTTTATCTGCGATTGCGATTGCCTGGTAAATAGAATGTTTGTAGAAAGAGCGATGGATTTGTATAAAGAAGTCGAGCAAAAGGGAGAGCCATTTGTGCTTTATCCGATGATAGCTTGTTTAAAACAAAGCGTAGAAAAATGGGCTGGCAATGAGGAAGAAAGTTGGACAAAAGCGTTGAAAAATCTTCCTTTTGCAACAGAATGTTCTTCGCATTCCTTTGGAGGGTATTATCAGGCAAAACAAATGGAGAAAGGCGGAATAGAATTGCTTAAGGAGCATCCTGAAGGGTATCCCATGCTTTCACGGCATATTTTTAGGATAATCGGAGGGTTCGATGAAGACTTTTTGGGATGGGGAGGGAACAAGCAGGAATTTCAGCAAAGAATCATGGATAGTGGAGTCATAAAGCAATACTTGATGCATGGCTGTGCAGTGTTTCATCAGCCTCATGGAAAAGAAGCAGGGAATAAAAACACAAGAGGGAACTATGGATTGATGAAAGAAAAGCGCATTCATAGAAAAAAGGAGGGCAATTGGAAATCCAGAATAACGCTTTTGTTGCAGTCCCGATGCTCAGAACCCTCCAATCCTGTATTAAATCAATGGAGTAGAGAGGCAGCAGATTTTTTTTCCAGCCAATTTCCAGAGCAAAGGATAGAGAGGTTTATACTAAAAGAAGAGCCTGCCAGAAAAGATCGTAGAATATTGTTTATAGGCCCCTGGGTAGGAGAGTTTGGATGGGAAGTCTGCCGATGGCAGGGTGGAGTAAGAAAGCTGGTATATGAAAAATATAAAAACCATTATATTATCGTGGCAGGAGACAGAGGACATCATGCTTTGTATGAATATGCCCATGAATATTGGGCAATACCAGAGTTCGTCTATTGTGAAAAATTGACACGGGAAACCTTAAGGTTGCTGCCAGAAGACAGGGCAAAAAAAGTGCAGGTCAGATTCAGGGGAATGTTAGCGAAAGAACTCGCTGGTATATCAGAGGATATAGATATGATTCTTCCCAGGCGGTTTTTGCCATCAGAGCAGATGAACCCAAAGCTGATGGCATCAGTAGCAGCAAGGGAAGAGTGCGAATATTTGCTTCAAGGGAGTGCGTTCAGAAAATGGGTTTGTATATTTCCAAGAAAGCGTAGCTTGAATGCCCAGAAAAATTGGCCAGAGGCAAACTGGATGCGATTGATGAAGACGATAGTAGAAAGATTTCAATATGGTATCATTCTAATGGGAAGAGAAGAAGACACAGCATCGCTATCTTATGATAAGGAATGGTTTATCAATACGGCTATCCTTCAGCCAGAGAGAAGAATGGATGTCAATATAGCGTTTTTAAACCAGGCACTGGCCTCAATTGGCTCAGAAAGCGGAGGGCCTTTTCTTTCGCTTTTGAGTGGATGCCCTACCCTGGTGATGGGAGGAATGGATTATAAAAAACGCTATGAAAATGAAGAAAATTTTCTCAAAACGCGATGTGTATTTTTAGCCAAAAAAGGCTATTGCCATGGCTATGAGGAAGTAGAGAGGGAAGCAATGCAATTTTTGGAGAGCTTAGAGGATAAGACAAATCCTGAAATCCTGTTAGCAAACAAAGAAATATCTAAAACTGCTTATGAGAAGGCAGGGAAACGAAGCTATGATGAACAATACAAGATAATGCAACAAGAGTTTGGATACGAATACAATAAAAGAGACAAGGCTATAGCCAATAAGCTGCTTTTTGGACAGCACCCGGAAGAATTCCAAAAGCTGGATCATTTTCTTGAGGATTATTCCCAGTCAAAAGAATTAAAATGCCTTGTAGAATTAGGAGTACACACTGGAGCCAGTACCTGGATGCTATCACGCCATCTCGAAGAAAAATCCTTGATTATAGGGGTAGATTGTGGTTTATTCCCAGGACTAAAATACTCACAACAAGTCTACACAAAACTCAGCCAGGAAGGTTTTATCTGCCATTTCCTTGAAGAAACCACAGAGAATGCTTTAAACAAGGTCAAGTTTTTATCCATCCAGGGCATAGATATTCTGCATCTCGATGCCAATGAATCGTATGAAAACGTAAAAAAAGACTGGCAAAACTATGCACCTCTCATGAATCCAGGGGGAATCGTTCTTATTCATGATATAGAATACATCCCAGGCATAAAAACTTTCTGGAATGAAATCAAAGTGTCAAAAAAATTTCAGGAAATACGAAACGGCGGACAGGGAATGGGGATCATTGTTCTACCTTGATGGGCGTTTTTCTTGGTATGTATATCACGAATGGGGTTACTCTGGATTATATTTTCAAACTTTCTGCTATTTCATAATAAATCCTCTCTTTTTTTCCTTTTATGTTTCATATATATGGAAAATCCAAAGCTCCAAATCTTCTCTCATTCTGAAGGTTTAGAGCTTTGGAAATAGTGTTTTAGATATGTTCTGTATGCTTTGGTTTCTACAACATTGCTATGCTGATCTTTTTATTCCTCTTTCTTTTTTTTATCGAGTTCATAGCTCCCCAATCTATAGGTATTTCCATCAGAAAAATAGTAATAAGGAACTTCCCAAGGATCTAATGGAATAACAGTCATAAAGGTTTCTTCATTTTCTTTCTTTTTTAGAAGTAAAAGTTGAAGCCCTGGATTCGTTAGTGGATAGCATCCATACTCTAGTTTATATAATGTAAGAGCTCTGGAAATTTCTGTTATTTGTGCTTTGGCATAATTTATTTTGTTTCCATGTATTGGCGATAATATAAGAAAAAATAGTATCGCCATTATTCCTATACAAAATATAAATTTTAATAATATATATATTTTTTTACTTTTCATATTTATTCTCCACATTTATTTACCAGTTTTTTACACTCATCTATTATGGATTGAGGGATTTTTTGGGAAAAGATTTCTGATAGGTTTTGTTTAAAACCAACTATTTGTTTTCTTTTTTATACTTTATAATACAATTATTGTATCATTTTTCAGGTATAAATACTGAATTTCTATTTTTGTGATATGGACAAGAAATTAATGTATGGATTTTATCTAAAAAGATTGATTGATGCTCTCTTATCATTTGAGGATTTACAAAATAAGATTTTGGTTTTTTATTAAAAGCAAATTCTCCTGGACATATCCAAATAGGACTCGTAAACTTATTATGAAGCATACGAAATTCCCATAATTCTTTTATTTCTCCAATATAAGGAAGTAGGTCTGGAAATAATTCTTGTATGGAATTATAAGAGGGAGGTTTACCACTATTCTTTTCTATATATTTTTTTAATGCATCGCTAAGTATTGCTTTTCTTTCATTGCAAGCTTTAAAGACATACCCTCCTGTCCAGCCATGCGACAGAGCACCATCAGCTATAAAGGGTATTATACAAATAAAATAAAGTAAAAAATTTAACCCAATTAATACACCTATTTGAAAAACTTGTATTTTAAAAAAACTAGTAAGAGAAAGGATGCTAATTATCAGGGACAGGAATATAAATAAATTCCACTTCAAAAAAAGTATCCCGACCACAGACCAATTAAAACCCCAAAAAACAGGATAGGGGGAGCCTAACCCTATCTCTGAACCATAACAGTGTAAATGAGGTTCCATAAGCCAGAAAATACCGACTAAGCTTCCAAATAGCATTAGAGAAAGAAAAATTTTTTGCCAAATTTTTACATTTAAGTTATAAACAAATATAAAAGTAATAATAAATAGTATTATTAATGAAAAGTAGTAATAAAAAGCAACTTCTATCATGGAAAATAAAAAAGATTTTTTCCATGATAGGAAATAGATTAGATGCAATCCAATAGTATTTCCAATTATAAATATTGTTAAAGATAGATATATAATATACTCATATCCTATAGGAGGATAATTAGGTACTGAAATATTAATATTATACATATGAGCGTCTATATATTTACAAAAAGTTATAATAATGATAAAAATTATAAAATATTGTTTCATATTTACTGCCATTTTATTTCATATAAAATTATATTTTTTGATAGATAATTTAAAGTGGTTGGAAGTATTCGATGTTGGCCCATATCGGTAATTAATTAGACGAAAAAGTTTGAGTCCAACTCAAACGAGTTACGTTTGCCTTTCTGAGATATAATACTTTGACGCTTGTGTAAAAAGTCCGCATAACACATTTAGTATATTATGCTTGAAGAAAAAATGCAAAGATTAAAAGATATATATATGAAAATTCAAATAAAAGATATATTTGAACAAAATCCTTAAGGTATATTATGCTTGAAGAAAAAATGCAAAGATTAAAAGATATATATATGAAAATCCAAAATACATATCATCCTAAAAATAACCCAGATGAACGTTATTTTTTTGTAGTACAATATAATCAACTTTTAGAGGAAATGATAATCGAAGGACTAAACAAGCCACTTGATGATGATATTACTTTAGATTTTGGTTATATTACTTTGGAATACTATAATTTTTTAGAAAAATTGCAAAAAAATGAGCCTCCTTTGGTATATCAAATTATTAAAGAAGCTTCATATATATGCAAAGTCAGAGTACAAAAAACTTCTATTAATAAGAGTTCTAATTCAATATCAAATATAGAAGTATTAAAAAATTATAAAGGAACAACACCAAAATTTTTCAGAATAAATGTAGCTCCTCCAGTAGCTTATCTTCCTAAATGGTTTGAAGAAAAAAAAGAAGCAATGATATTTTTAAATAAGTTATTCTCTCCATTAGGAGCAATTGGCTATTTCCCTGTTATAGAATATGACAAAAATATATATGTTGTCACTCATATTACAAATTTTTGGCCTAAAGAGTATGAAATTCAATATCCGAATGAAAATAATAAGTTTATTAAACTAAAAGATTTTGAATTTTTAGTAATAGAATAATTGGCCTATCCGTTTGTATCCCATAAAAATTGTTCAACTATCAAAATTTGAGCATGTTACGGTTATTTTTGCATATGCGCCATAAATATTTTCACTCCAAAGAGAAACGAAAAATTATAGGAGTCAACAGGATAGGCCGATAGAATAATAACCTACTTTTAAGATATTTTTTTAAAAAAATATTTTTTTAAAAAAATAGATCATGTGCTACTATAATATATTGATGATAAACAAATTAAGTATTTTTAAAATGCGGAAAGTTTGAATCCAAAGCTGTAAAATTTCAAAACCAAAAGAAATTTTGCAGCTTTATCTTTTGCAATACAAACTATGGCAAATAAAGTAGTCAATAAAGCATAAAAAAGTATAATTTAATAGAAAAAAATAAAAATAGGTAAAATAGCAAGACAAAGATATATTTTCTATATTTTTTTAAAAAAGGGGTTGAATTATCCCCTACATAATCAAATTTTCAGTTTTATGAAATCTATCAAAGACACTGCGTATCGGTTCTGATACCTCTCTGATGAAAGATAAAATACTTCTATTTTTTACCCTGATATTACTTTATTATACAATTTCCATGTTTTCTTTATACATTTTTCCCAGGTAAATTGTCCGGCTCTTTGCTTTCCTTTTATACTATAGGCTCTTGCTTCTTCTTTGTCTGACAAAAGCCTCTCTATTGCTTTTGCCATGCCTTCCCTGTCTTCTTTTCCTACAATGCATGCGCCTTCTCCTACTATTTCAGGCAATGATGTCGCATCCGATACAATCGTCGGGGTTTCACATGCCATTGCTTCTAAGGGAGGAAAGCCAAATCCTTCATAAACCGAGGGATACACAAACACTCTTGCTGCTGACAGCAATCCTGTGACATCTTTTTCGTCTACATAGCCTGTTACTACTGCTGTATTTTCTAGCCCTCGCACATGGATCGCCTTTTCTATGTCGTATTCCTGTGGGCCTTTTCCTCCTGCTATCACTATCTGGCATTCGGGAAATTTTTCCTTTACGATTCTCATCGCATCCAGCAGGCAGTCCAGATTTTTTTTCGGCTCCATTGCGCCCATGTATAGCACAAACTCTTTTAATCCATATAGTTTTTTTACTCTTTCCTGTTCATTTTTATCCGCTTTTTGAAATTTATTTTCTATCCCATTGTATATCACTTCTATTTTACTATCTTCAACTCCATAGTATTTTATTACTTGCTTTTTGGAATATTCTGATACTGTAATGATCTGGTCTGCCATTTTACACGCCACTTCTGTCCAGCGATCCAGATATTCGCGAAGCCTTGCTTCTACCAGATCAGGCCTCTCTCGAAACACTACATCATGAATCGTTGTTACCAGCTTTGTCTTTTCTCTTGCTATGGGCAAAGAAAAACATGGATTATGGTACAGACCAATCTCATTTTCTTCTAGGATTCCTGGCAACTTCATCTGCTCCCAGAAAGCATCAATCATCCCGCAGGCGAATGACCATTGCACTACGTTCTTCCCATTACAAATCTTTTCCTTTTGCCTCTCGGTTGTTAAGATTATGTATTCTTCAGCACTTTCCATCTCTGGCATCCTTTTACCGAGGTTCTCCGCATACCTTCCTATGCCTCCTCTTCCTGGAAAAACAGATCTGCAATCTATTGCTATTTTCATTTTTTTTCTTTCTTATCTGCTAATACTTTCTTCCATTTTCCCATAAAACTTCATAAGCCTTTCCCCAAATTTTCTGTTTGTGAAGTCCTTTGCTCTTTTTATTCCTCTTTCTCTTAAGTTTTTCCTCTTCTCTTTATCCTTGTAAGCCAGCGATAAACCTGCTGCTATGCTCTCTGCTTCCATTGGATTCACCAATATCGCTGCATCTTCTGCAATTTCTGCCAGGGCTGTTGTATTCGAGGTTACTACTGGGATGCCGCTCGCCATAGCTTCTAAAATTGGACGGCCAAACCCTTCATATAAAGAGGGAAAAGCAAAAAGTTCCGCACCTCTATATAGACCTGGCAAATCTTCCTGTTTTATGTATCCCGTTTCCACTACTCTCTCTTTTAGATTCCTCTTCTCTATTTCTTCTTTTAAGCTATATAAAGGATTATCCTTACGCCCTGCTATTACCAGGGAAATGCCAAAAAGCCCTTTTTCTATTTTCCCAAACGCTTCTATCAATCTTTTTATATTTTTTTTCTCTTCGAGCATTCCTACATATAAAATATATTTATCCGGCAATTTCAATCTTGTCTTTATTCCTTCATCGTCGTCATTCCTGACTGTACGAAATTCTTCTCCTATCCCCTGATAGATTACCTCTATTTTCTCTGAAGCTACGCCCAGGGTTTCTATGATTTCTTTTTTCGAAAATTCTGAGGCAGTGATTATCTTCACCGAGGCTCTCAGGCTTGCTTTTATCCTGGCATGATAAAAATCCAGAAAAGCCTTTCCACACAGCCCTGGCTTCTTTTCTGGTATCACATCATGGATGGTTATCACACAGGGAATTTCATCCACTATCGGGCATGCAAACAAAGGAGTATGGTATATATCCACCCCTCTTGCTGACAATTCATAGGGTATATGCAATTCTTCCCAAAGTCTGTCTATCCTTTCTATCAACAACTCTTCCCAGTTTTCTTTTTTCTCTTTCTTTATTTTTTTTT
>CALKWO010000141.1 GCA_938003875.1 uncultured bacterium | reverse complement strand
TAGAACCAGGCAAATAGTTTTCCAGGAAACTACGTGCATTTTCTATCTTTGCCATAGTTTCTTTGAAATACAGGTCATGCGGATTGTTTATCTTTTCTATAGCAGATGCCTCCTTTTTTTAAAAGCTACAATTTTTTGCTTGGTGGAAGCTACTTCGTTTGGTATTGTAGCTAGAAATAGAATTTTTGTCCAGGGATTTTACGGTTTCAGGAAATAGAATTATTTAAGCCTGTGGTATTCCAGCTCGAAGTGACGCATTTTAGTACCCTGACCATAAGGAAGGGAAAGGGTAGAAGGGAATTTGCGTTCTTGTAGCCAGTTGTGTATAGAAACAACAGTCTGGGGGGAATAGCAGGCTTTTTTTGTTGTGGAAGAAGAAAGCTTCTGGAGTTGAAGATGCTGGAGAAGAGCCTTGACAAAAGAAGTATGCAGAGTGCCTTTGGAAGTATAAAGCCCTAGCTTGTGGGCAATGGCCTGGACATCGTATTGAGCCTTTTCGGATTCGGAAAAAGCCTTTTCTGGCAGGGAAATGTCATACTGCTGGCAAAGGGAAGTGAAATAGTTCCTGCGTTCCTGGGGAGAAAGATCGTACAGTTGTGTCATATCCTCCACCAGCATTTTGATCATCTTCCAGCCACCAAAGATATCATGCTGCTTTTTGCATTCCGACAAAACATCGTCCACCTGATCCAATCGCTGGCAGGTGTCCTGGACGAAAAATTTTATCTGGGATTGGAGCTTGCCAATGGATTTATCCATTTTATCCACAACTTTATCCACAATAGCAGAAATAATCGCATTTTTTTGCTCTAAAAACGCCCCTTCGTGTGGCATTGTTGATAACTCAGTATCTCCTTGTGCAGAATGGAGATAGAATCCTTTTTGACGAATAGAAGGCAAAACTTCACAGGTTATCCACCGACGAAAAGTTTCTGCCTGGGGTTTGCGCGAAAGGATCATAGCTGTGTATAAGCCTGATTCTGTAAGGATAAGAAGCGATGGGGAAAATTTTAAGGATTCATCATCGAATTTATAAGGTTCCTCAATAGTATTGAATGACCTCAATAAGTTTTTAAATTCCAATAGTTTAGAATCATGTAAAACGACATATTCAACACCTTCTTTAAAAGAATTGCTTTGAACAATCGTTTGTGGCAAATTCTCATACCCAAGCTGTCCTTCCAATTCCTTAGGCAAAAAAACAAAGCCAGTGCCTTGCATGAAAAAAGGGGTAATCTGCAAACCAGTGTCATGAACGAAAGTTTTTGTGATTTGAAACATGATCATTCTCCTGAAAAAAATGTAAAAAGAAACAAAATATATTTTCTCCTTGATTTAGGAGAGTAAAGCCTATAGAATCACGTGCGAATTTAATTTTTAGGCATGTTTTCCAAAAGGAAACATGCTTTTTTTGTTGACAAAGAGCATTATAGATGATTATTTAGATTTTGTCTATAGAAAAAAATAAATATAAAAGGAAGGTTTTGATAAGGAAAGCGGATGATGAAAATTCCGAAAAACAGCATTTTTATTTCCTACAGGAGAGACGATAGTGCGGACATAAGCGGCCGTATCTATGACTGGCTGGTAAGAGAATTTGGAAAAGAAAATGTGTTCAAAGATGTAGATTCTATTCCCCTGGGCATAGATTTCAAAGAATATCTGATCGAAATAGTCAGCCAGTGTGAGGTTTGGGCAATTGTCTTGACATCGTAATATTCTTCCTCTCTCTCCAATATCGCCTTTTCTGGCAGGCAAATATCGTGTTCCTGGCATAGTACGGAAAAATATTTTCTCCGCTCTTCTTCTGTAAGCTCGTAGATTTCCGTCATATCATCCACCAGCATCTTGATCTTTTTCCATCCGCCGAAAATGTCGTGCTGTCTCTGGCATTCTGATAGAACAGCTTCGATCTGGTCTAGCCTCTCATAGTTTTCTTGCCGAAATTCTTGGATTTGGGCTTTAAAACTGGCTTTCAGGCTATCCACAACTTTTGGGAGTAAGGCCTTAATCTCATCGATATATAGCGATACATGATGTTGTGTGGATAACTCCATATCCCCTTGTGATGGATGGAGATAGAATCCTTTTTTACGTATAGAAGGCAGAATTTCGCAGGTTATCCATCGTCGAAAATTCGCTGCATTGGGTTTTCGGGACAGGATCATGGCCGTGTACAAGCCCGATTCTGTAAGGAGGAGCAAGGCATTGCTATGCATCAATCCTTCTTTTATAACAGAGGTAATAGTATTACCTCTGTTCAGTAACTCTTTGAATTCTCGTAATTTAGAATCGCGTAAAATTATGTATTCAACTCCTTCTGCAAAAGATTCGCTATGAAGAATAGTCTTTGACAAATCTTCATACCCAAGCTGGGTTTCCAGCTCTTTGGGCAAAAAGACAAATCCAGTGCCTTGCATACAGAAAGGCGTAATTTCAAAGCCTGTTTCATGGACAAAGGTTTTCACTACTTCAAACATGGTTCGCTCCTTAAAAGTAAAGTTTTTCTTTTCCTCTCTGTGGCGTGGGTGTCCTGTGTGTCTCTGTGGTAAATTATTTTCTTAGGTTAACACTGACGGCATGGCGAGCCATACAATAAAACAACCTTACAAGAAGCCCTGGGCCCAATTAGAAGGAGAATTTCTGAGAAGCTCTTAGTTTGACAATGTTAAATCTGGATTATTGATTACCAAGAGCTTACAAAAGATTTGGGAATTAATTCGTTATCTTTCTCTTTATCATTATCGTTATCATCTT
>CALKWO010000140.1 GCA_938003875.1 uncultured bacterium | reverse complement strand
TCACTCTTTTGGCTTAAAGGATTTTGTAAATGGAAAAAAAACTTCCTTTTTCTCGCAAAGAATTGCAAGAATATCTGGAAAGAATTTCTTTCTCACCTGCTAAAAAATTCGGACAGAATTTTTTGCTGGATGAAAATATTCATAAAGCCATAGTGGATGCTGCTGATTTGCATCCCGAAGATGCTGTTCTGGAAATTGGCCCAGGACTAGGGCATCTCACAAGCTACATTGTTGGCCAGACAGCTTTGTATTGGGGAATCGAAATTGACAGAAAGCTTCATAGTCTTTTAGAAAGAAGATTTTCTTCACTTCCTGGGGTAAAGATACTTTCTATGGATATTCTTTCCTCCAAGCATGAAATTAATCCTGCTGTATGGGAAGCAATAGAAAAGGAAATACAGATAAGGCCTTATAAAGTCGTGGCGAATCTGCCCTATAATATTTCGGCTCCTGTGATTTCTAATTTTTTAGAAGCCGCCTATCCTCCATGCCTTCTGGTAGTTACAGTACAAAAGGAAGTAGCCAAAAGACTTATAGCAAAACCAGGAACTTCGGACTATGGCCCATTGAGTGTGCATACGCAACTATATGGTGAAACAAAAGAAATACGCCATATTTCTCCGCATTGCTTCTATCCTGCTCCTAAAGTGGATTCTACTGTAGTTATGATAAAGCCACATCCTCTGCATCCCGATATTAGCGATAAAAATTTTCTCTTTCATTTAGTAAACATTGCGTTTGGAATGAGAAGAAAAACATTGTACAACTGTCTGAGAAGCAAGGATTCTCTTGAGAAAACTCCTGAAGATATCCAAAAAGCACTGGAAAAAACGAAGATTTCTCCTGAAAGACGCGGAGAGACTCTCACACTGGAAGAATGGATAAGCCTGGCAAATGCTTTGCACGAAAGTTAAATCTTGCATTTTCTTTATCTCTTTGATAAACTAGCAAAAAAATTATGCTAAAAAATTTTATATTTATTTAGACTCAACCCAAATTTAGAATTAGGAAAGAACATGTTTAAAGACGAAGCAGAAATTTATGTAAAAGCGGGAGATGGTGGTAAAGGGTGTGTTGCCTTTAGGAGAGAAAAATTCCGACCCAAAGGAGGCCCTTCGGGAGGCGATGGAGGAAAGGGCGGCGATATAATCATTAAAGCCATAAACAATTGCAATACGCTTCTTCATCTCGCTCATAAGACTCATTACCGTGCAGGAAATGGACAGATGGGGCTAGGTAAGGATTGCGATGGAAAGTCCGCACCTGATCTCATCATTGAAGTCCCTCCTGGAACTTTAATTAAAGATGAAACACAAAGACTTCTTGTTGACTTAGAAAAAGATGGACAGGAAGTCGTGATTGCCAAAGGTGGCAAGGGCGGTTTGGGAAATATCCATTTCGCAACTCCTACGAACCAAAGTCCCCGATATGCACAGCCTGGAGAAAAAGGAGAAGATCGTCATCTTTTCTTAGAACTCAAATTGATTGCTGATGTTGGCCTTGTAGGCTTTCCGAATGCTGGCAAATCTACTTTCATTTCCAGGGTTTCCGCAGCAAAGCCCAAAATAGCCTCCTATCCTTTTACTACCCTGGAGCCAAATTTAGGCATAGTCCAGTTGCAAGACTATCGTACTTTAGTTTTTGCTGATATTCCAGGTATACTGGAAGGCGCGCACCAGGGCGTTGGACTGGGCGATAAGTTCTTAAAGCACATAGAAAGAACAAGAGTCCTTGTATTCTTGATAGACATTGCACCTTTGGATGAAGTAGACCCTTTAAAAACTTTGGAAATTTTAAAGAAAGAGCTGGCAAATTATAGCGAAATTCTGGCTCAAAAACCTTATGTAATTGCGGCAAATAAAATGGATTTAACAGATGCCCAAGTCAATCTGGAAAAATTTGCAAAAGCAATAGATCAAATCGTTTATCCTATTTCTGGCGTTACAGGAAAAGGAATTCCTGATTTATTGAAAGCCGTGGTAGAACTCATAGACAAGCAAGATACATTAAAGGAAAATTCTTGTGCAAACATATCCTAAAAAATGCTATGTGAATTTTTTGGGATGTGAAAAACGAAAGTTGGACACGCAAAGAATCTGGGACTATCTAAAAAAGAATGATTACTCCTTTACTCCCCAGGTTGCCAATGCGGATATCATCATTTTTGTGACATGCGCCTTTTGTAGCAAATATGAAGATTGGTCTATTACAAAAATGCAAAAATTGTATCGGCAGAGGCGACCTGGGGCACTTTTTATCATTTGTGGGTGCCTCACCTCTATTCATCCTCAACGATTGAAAGAGTGCTTTCCTGATGCTATTTTGGTGCCAACAAGAGAATTGGAAAAGCTGGATGATTTGCTTTGTCCTAAAATCTCCATCGAAAAAATTCCTGATCCCAATGTTACCATTTTTGATAAACAAAATTCAGGATACGATACTTTAAGAGAAAAAAGTCTTGCCCAGCAAGAATATGAAAAGGCCAAAAAAGGCTTTAAGATTCGTATAAATTGGGGTTGCCTGGGAAATTGCTCTTTTTGTGTGACCAGGTATGCAGAGAAAAGACTCAAGAGTAAATCTTTGGATCTTATTTTAAAAGAGTTTCAAAAGGGACTTTCTCAGGGGCATGAGTCGTTCTTTTTTACAGGGGGCGATACTGGTGCTTATGGACAGGATATTTCCCTGAATATTGTTTCTTTGATGTCTGAAATTTTTGCACCTCAGGAACAAAAGTATAAAGTACACTTTCACGATTTTGGTGTGCATTGGCTTCATGCCTATTTTCAGGAATTGCTGCCTTTATTTAAAAAAAATAGAGAAAAACTAGGTTGTTTTAGCCTGCCTGTGCAATCGGGCAGCAACCGTATTTTAAAGCTCATGCAAAGGCCCTATGAGATCGAACCCATCCAGGAAACATTGATTGCTTTAAAAGAAGAAGTTCCTGAAATACAGATAGGAACTCATTTGATTGCTGGTTTTCCAGGCGAGACTCAGGAAGATTTCGAAAAAACTCTCAAGCTTCTTACCAGCATTCCCTGGGATTTTTGTAATGTTTTCCCTTATTCCGATCATCCTGCGGCACAATCCAGACTTTTGCCAGATCCCGTATCCCAGGAAACCATTCTTTTCCGCTATAACCTTCTTTTTGATTGCTTTGAAAAGGAATATTTATCGAGAAGAAAATATGGAAAATATCCCTAATTTTTTATATCATAAAAAGTTTTCAGAATTCATTGAAAAAGAAAAACAAGCGATTCTGACCTGTGTGCAGGACATAGAAACGCATCTTGCAGCGTATCAAAAAAGATACTCTATGGACGAAAGGCAAATCTCTCAAAAACGAGAGGATATTTATCGGAGTATCCTGAATATTTTTGAATCATCCATTGATATAGAAAGCATTTCCGAAAAGATGGATGAAACAGAGGCAGGCACAAATATAGAAAATATCAATCAGCCTGTTACAAACCAAAGAATCGTCAATTTCCAAAAGATCAGGAATACTGTGGCAATCCAAAGACTAGCACAATGGGACAAAAGCTATATCATGCAAACACTTGGAAATATCTATGCTAATTTGCTAGGCGAAAGCGATACTAAGTCCATTTGGGATGATTATATTACAAAAGATGGTATGTTAAGCGTTGCTTTGACAGAAAAAATTCCAGCGAATGTGTTGATGGGACTGCTGAAAGTTTTAAATAAACAGGAAGTCCTGGAGAAAATGGCTTATGGCTATGAAATAAGGCTTTGTGTTATAGAGCTTATCATCCGTACTAATATAGTAGACGATCCTGAACTCATCCAGATAGGACAATATTTCCTGAGATTTCAGGATTGCAAAAAAGCAATATCGGCAGGTCCTGGCCAGGGTGCTAGAGCAATGCTTATTACAGGTCTTTTAGGAAGAAGAGCAGCCGAATATTTAATAGCAAAAGCCATTGATGAAGAACCGCAATCTCTCAACGATGAAAAAATTCCCAAAAATATCAGGGATGCAGGCAGGAAGCTATTTTCTGATTATAAAAACGATATAAAAAAATACCACGATTTTATTTTTATTGGTGAAGAGGTATTTCGCGATTTTTTAGAAAAAAATAAAAGAGTGTTACGATTCAATGTCCATAAATACGATCAAAGCAATGGAATGTATTCTTTTTCTGATTCCCAGGTAGAAGAAATTTTCTTACAAGGGATATTTCCTGAAGAAATACAAAAAAATCTTTTTGAGATTTTTATTCAATACTATGGCCATGAGTTTAAAATATGCGGTTCCAGCCAGCTTTCCATGCCTCCTGTAGAAATATGCTTTAGTCCTTGTGGAAATCAAAAAGAGGATTTTTATCTGTTTCAAAAGCAAATCAAGAGCGTTTATTCTTTATACTATCAGAGAAAAGCCATTGAACATCGTATTGCTACCAAACAGCTTGCCTGCGATGAAGAATTAGGAATTGTCATTGCTGTAGGAGAGAAGCTGCCTATTAATATTATAGCCAACGCAAATGAAATAGAATTTAAAGCGTATTTTAAAAATGAAAATCATATAAATGTAAAAGAATGGGAGAAAGAAAAGTATATTTTTGAAGACAGATCTTCTCCTATTTCTAAAATTTTACCTTTTGCCTCCACTATAAACAGGCTTTTCATAGGTAAAGAGCAATTAGGCTATTATCAACTTGATAGTGCAACTCTTCATCCTCTTACCATGTATTATCTGAATCAGCTTTTCCGAGAATATAAAGATGTAACAGAAATGACGATTTTTTTGAGTGAACTCCGACATAAAATCTATGGCATCAGTAAAGTTGCAAAATTTTCCGAACTTGCCAGTAAATGCGCTATATGGGAACAGCATGTTGTCGAAGGATGGTGGTTTCCAACCCAAAATGAAACAGAGCAGGCTTATGCAGAAAGGCAAAGGAAGTGGAGATCTTTTTGGGCAATCAACACATTGGCAATTCTTCCTGTCCCTGAAATCGAAAGTATATGGGGTGATATTTCTAGCAGGGTCTTAAAAAAATATTGTCCTGTGGATATTATCCAAAAAAGATATTTCGATGGAGATGAGGGTACGAATTTATACCACTATATTGACAATGCAACCCCTACCAACACGCTTTTGGGAATTCTAAAATATATTGAAGGCCACCCTAAAAAAGAGGATTTGGAAGCTGTCAAAAAAGCTACTCATGAACAATTGTTGAGGCGATATGTTACAGAAGATTCTTATCTAATCGCTCAAGCTATGAAATATTTTACAGCAGAAGATTATCTCAATATTTTTCAACATTTTCCAGGATCTCTTGCTGAAGGGAAAATTGGCGGTAAGAGCGCGGGAATGTTTATAGCAGATGTTGTTTTGAAGTATAAAAGCGAAGAGTTCGATAAGATTTTTTTTGAGAAATGGAGCAAAAAGACAGGCATTTCTATAGAAATTCTTAAAGAGCAAGCCCGATTAGATTCTATTTTGCAAGCAAATGCTTTTGAATTCATTGGAACAGATGTTTTTGCCGAAGTCATCAGGGCTAATCCACGCCTTGCACCGTATAGCTATGCTAAATATTGCAAACCTTTTCCCAAAAGCGATGAGCAAATCCTGGAAGATTTCTACAGTGCTATATTTCCAGAGCATATTCATAAAGCATTGAAACGTACTTTTGAACGCTTTTATCCAAGGCCTATCATCGTTCGCTCATCGAGTTTACTGGAAGATGGAATTGCTCCTTTTCCAGGCCAATATGAAAGTCTGGAGCTACCCAATGATTATATAGATTTGCGATCTCAGTGGGAAAATGAGCTGATATTGCAAGGAAAGACTAGAGAAGAAGCCAAAAAACTGGCTGAAGATAAAATCAAGTCAAAGGCTTTTGAGGATTTCAAGAAAAGCATCCAGTTTGTCTTTGCTTCGACCTTTTTTCAGTCTCCCCTTTCCTATAGAGAATACACAAGCAACACGACGAGAAAAGAATCTATGGGATGTCTCGTTATGGCTCTGAATGGGGATAGCTATGGTCCCAAAAAAGAATATTTCTATCCTCAGATTTCTTTCGTACTGAAAAGTTTCTGGCCTGAAATTTTTGGAGAAGCAGATCCAGAGGATGGTGGAGTAGCCTGGGCCTTTGGTCTGGGGAAAGAAGTTGTAGAAGGAGATGCCGATGTTATGGTATTTGGGCATAGAATTGCTTCCATGAACCGCCAAAGCCATAAATCTCCGCAAAAAAAAGTACAGATCGTCAATAGAAAAACAGGAAAGCAGGAAGGCTTTAGCTTAAAAGAATACATTGATCTCAAGGCTTATAAACAGGGTTTTTCAAGCGATCCTTTCATTGCCGCGTCTTTATGCAGAAAAGAATCGGACTCTGGTCTGAGAGGCGTTAGCCTTCTATCTGAGGAATTCGAGCCAGAAATTGATGTAAAAGCACTGAAACAAGACTCTAACTTCTGGTTGCCTTTATGCTATATCGCTCATAAAATCGAAAATCTCCTGGGATTTGCTCCTGACATCGAAGGAACTGCCCATATAAGCCGCAATGCTAAAACAGGACAATGGCAGGTTGACAATATACAAATGGTACAATGTCGTCCAACCAATTTTTCCAAGACTTTATTTCCTCCTACCCAGATGCCCGATTGTATTCCTAAAGAAAGAATACTCTTTTCTACCCTGGAAGCACAGGAAGGTGCCTGCAAAGAGAATATAAGGTATATCATCATTGTAGAAAAAGACAATCCCAAAATGCTTCAAATTCATAGATATATGAATAAGCTGAATCAGGAAGAAAATTTGGTTCAGGATGGCTATATCCTTTTTGTTCCCAAAAGAATAGGAACAAGGCAGGCAGATATGGGAGTCCCCTGCAATGTAAGAGATTTTTCCAATGCAAAGGCAGTCCTGGAAGACGCTCCTATCTTTCCTAGCTATGGTGATCATTTTAAAGCCGAGCTTCAGAGAGCAGGCATTGGTGTTTACGCTGCATCTAAAGAGCCTAAAGAAAAGCGAATGCTCATAACACACAAGGCTTTTGAAGAAATTTTAGCCATAAGAAAAGGAAAAAATTGCAACCATCGCTTCCCATACCTTAAAGAAGTAGAAGATTGCCTCTTTATTTTGGATATGGAGGAGATTGGCTTACAGTATTGGAACCTTAGCAGGGCAAGAATCCACATAGGCATGAGAAATCGTCATCTTATACAAAATGATGAAACAAGGCCAGGGCACATCTGGCTTGCCGATAAAGACATGGATAAACCAATAAGCTATGAATCCCTGCTTAAAGAGGCGAAATAGAAATTTTAAAAGACAAGTTTTTTTTTTGCTTTTATGAAAATTTACAGTAGAATAAAGTAAATTCAAATTTTTAGAAATTTTAGAGTAGCTTCGCTGAAAAGTGCATTTTGTTTAAGTTTCTATAGAATACAATTTTTTCCTTTAACGAAAGGAGCTGCTATGGCTCGTTCTTTACTCTTTATTATAGTAATAGCCTTGTCTACGCTGTCTATACAAGCTGCCAGCGTAGACCAAAGTGTACTTTTAACCCAGTCTTATCTCAACCAATTAGAATCATGGCTAGGCCAAGGGCCTATTGGATTGACTCGTATTTTTTACAAACAATCAGGAGATGGCCTTAATTCCAACAACTTCCATAGTGCGGTAGATGGTAAAGGCCGTACTATCACAGTACTTCGTATATCCAATTTAAGCAATCAAATCGTCGGTGGTTATAACCCAATCAGTTGGGATACTCATGGACACTATCATACTGCCGTCAACACCTCAGCTTTTTTGTTTAACCTGACAAATTCGGCTGTGTTCTATAAAAATACCAATAACATGAATTATGAAACATACAATGCCAGCAATTATGGACCTACGTTTGGTGGTGGACACGACCTTTATGTAGATAGCACATTGCAAAGTGGCTATGGATATGCAAGCTATAGCTATGGATCTTATCAATGGTCTAATATGAATCTAACACCAGGCTACGCCAGCTATACCTATGATCGCATGGAAGTCTTTACAATTGGAGTGGAGATAGTTCCAGAGCCAGCCAATATTTTATTTTTTGGGTTAGTTTTTGTAGTGTCCTTCCTTTTACGTAAGAAATCAGGAATGTAAATCTTTCACGTAAGCAGATTGTAGCTAGAGGGTTGCGCCGATTTGCAGTGAGAATTTAACCTAAACTTAAACCTAAACCTAGACCTCATACGTGTTAAGTTTTAACATTTTGTCTTACAACAGATTGTAGCCGCAGGGTTGCGCCGAAAAAGTCATGTCTGCTCAAAAGCCGAACGCCAGCGCAATCCCTGCGTCTTTGGTAAATACCCTTTAACTGGCTTAAAAAGATTCGATTCAGTTAGTATCTATTAGCAAAAGACGCAGGGATTGCGCTGAAGGTTATTTAATTCCGATTCCTTACTTATTGATCTGGCACGGATCGTTATAAAGTATTTGAAAATCTGGCGAAGGAAAGCCTCCTAAAAAGAATGCTTTCCTTAATGATAGATAATAGTTCTGATTTCCCAAAAAACGATGTCCATCTTTAAAAAGGGCGAATTTCGCATTTGGATAAGCATTAGCAATCGCTCTACCAATTTCCACAGAAAAAACAACATCCTCAGTCCCTGACATAACAAGAACTTCGCCTTGAAAATGCGAGCGATCCAATCGGAATTCTTTGTGGTGGATTTCCCCTGCAATATCCTTTTCAATAAAGTCGGAGAGGTATTCTTCTGAAAATTCATAGAGAAGATTCAGTTTTTGAGCGTTTGCCTTTTTGTAGTTTTTTAAATCATATCCAGTAAGCTCGTAGCATCTAACCTTGAGAGAAGCAGCAGAAGGAGTACTCATCAAGAATTTCGCCATAGACAGATTATATTGTGGTTTCAGCAAGAATTTTAACAGACTCCCATTGCCTTCAAGGCTTCTGAGAATATCAAGTTGTGCCTCTCTCGCATTTGAGTGAGTGCGGGCAACCTGATAAAGAATATAAGAAAGGCTTCCTATATTCATATCTCTCTTCTCTAAAATGCACTGGAGTATCTTTGAGCCTTCTTTATTGAAATCTACGAAATCAGGACTGTAAAGCCAGTTTTTGGCCTTTGCTATATCGGGAGCACCTGTCACACCAAGTATTGCTCTTTTTACATTCTTTCCATATTTTGCAAGGTATTGCTGGGCAAGTACCCCTGCTCCTGAAACGCCAAAAAGCATGATTTTGCCATCGGATGGCAGATAGCCTTTTTCTTGCAAATCCAGACGTATGACTTCGATGTCTTCCACATGCTGGTCTGAGCCATAAAGATTCATGGCATTCTTATAATTCAAAGTACCATCTTTATTATAGACTTCAGGAAAGTGCGTTGGCGAATGCCCACGCACGCCGATGAGGACATAAGAAATGTCTCCAAGAATATTTTCAAAAAAAGCAAAGTCAGGCTGTGTATCTACAAGCTGCATTTGTCCATCGGTTAAAAAAAAGACGGTTTCCTTACCTTTGGTAAACTTAGGGCTGAGTATATAAAAACCTTTATACTTGCCTTTTTTTGGATCGTTGTGATCTATTGGCAGAACTACATAATGATGTTTGTCATCAGGCGGCATTTCGGGATAATACTGATCCAGTGCCAGCCGACTATCGGGAACTCTAAAAAAAGATTTATATTCAAAATAAATCCAAACAATAGCCACTATCATTATCACTCCAACGATAATCATAAACTTCCGCCATTTACTTTTCTTTTTGCTATCCAATTTTTTCCCCTTTTTGATGAAAAGCTATGTTCCGTTGATTTTATGAATGAGGGAAAACTTTTCTCCAGTTAGCCAAACTAGCCACTAACCCAAAATTTTTAGGAATATTTTCCTTCGTGCTTCTTCGTTCTATTGCCTCTGTTTTTTGACACAGTGCATATAAAACATAACCATGACTATGAAAAAAGTAAGAATGCTGGCGGGTTCTGGAATAGAAGTAATGTCCAGACCTTGAGAATGCCTCTGGATATCTTGCTGTGTCAATGCTGTATTGAATAAAGCGACATTATCAATAAGCCCGATGTGGGCAGTATGATATCCTGGTGCAGCCCCTATTGTCAAAGCGTCATTGCTATTGGTATAGGGGGTTCCAACAAAATTCACCTGGTCTACCTGCGAACCATCAAGATATAAAAACATCTGGGTGCCAGTAAAAACACCTGCCATGTGATACCAACGGTTTGTTTCTATAGTAATATAAGTTATTGGATGATGCCATGTTCCACTGCTATTGGTTATTTGAAACAGAATACTGCCATCAGAATGATACCAAAGCCCATAATTTCTAGTACTAGCATTTCCATTCCCTACCACGCGCACCCAATCTCCAGTGGTATAGCCGTCTATCCTGAAAGAGGCTTCTATGGTAAAAGCGGTTGTTTTCATGAAATCAGGCTTTGTCCCCAGACTTACTATATCACTGCCATCGAATTGCAAAGCATTCCCATATATACTGGAAACAACACTGGTACCACCCAATCCATTGACTGAATCATAATGATTAGCAGAACTATCTCTGAGGATAGCACCTGTGGTGTTTTCCATCGTATAGCTTGCAATAGCTTCGCTAAACAAAGGAGCTGCAAGGGCTAAGCCAGGAAGAAGGAAACAAATCAAGAAAAAAGAAAAAATCCTTTTCTCCTGAAAGCAATTATAACAAGCCATAAATTCTCTCCTTAAAAGAACCTCAAGGAACATTATCTACCGTTTGCTTTTCTATCATTATCCGAAATTCTTAAAATTTTTCAACGATAAAATTCTTCGCTATCTATAATTTGGCAATGTTAAATTTTTTTTCCGTTACCTGTATTACAACAATCGGATGAATTGCAGCAACAATCCCCTTTTTTTCCTAAGCTATTCATTACTATAGTTTTGCAGATTTCAATCAAAACCAAATTAAAAGTCAAAAACGATAATCAATAAATTTAAACCATCTGTAAAAGTGGTTCAATTTCAGAATCTATTTTTTCAAAATTAGCGTGATTGCTGAACTTTGAAAAAATAATCTGTTTGCATACAAATCGCTTGAAAACGCGTTTTAAACGCAAAAAACTTAAAGGCGATTCCGAATGAAAAGAAGAAGAGGATGCGTCGGATAAAAACTCATCCTGGCTTTCAAGAAGAGTGAGCATCCAAAGTACATAAGAGACACAACTCAAACTGACAAAGCGAAAAAAAGCGATAGTAGAATAACACTGATAATCAGCAAAGCCAAAATGCTGTTTCATATCACGAATAGAAAGTTCGATAGAAAAGCGACTACCATATATCTCAATGATTTGTTTGGCAGAGAGTGATAGATCAGTGGACATAAGCATGATAGAACTTGTAGCTGTTTGTATAATTACCACTCTAACCAGTTCATCATAGTCACGAAGAAAAACATCTCGTACTAGAACATGAAGAGATTTCATTTTTCCATATAACCAAACATCAACGGGTTCGCTAGGGAAATGTTTAGGAAGATCAGAAAGCTTCCATTCTTTGCCTTTTTTCCTTGGACGGCCTCTCCTTCTTTCATTTGCAGGTATGGGTACAGAAGAATCCCAACCTTTGGCATTCTTACGTAAACGAGAAATAAGATGGATACATTTTGATCGTAGTCCCTGGATAAATGGAACTTTTGAGAAATAAGCATCAGCGACAACTCTCAGCCTGATAAATGCAGGCAGATAGCTTTGTAATTCATAAAGCCCTGCCAGGGATGCATCCCAGAAATTCATAGGACGTGTACCTTGTGGCCCGCTGATCCATTGTTGCTGATTTATATTTCCTGGAATAAGTACTGCCAAAACAGGAAAGCAGATAAAACGAATTGCATGGCTACAGACAAGGCCAACTATTCCCCAATGATGAGCATAAACAGAAGTACGTTTATCTGCTGTTCCAGTGCTATTATGCCATCTTTGAGTTCCTAGCATTTCATCTCCTGATTTTTCGGCTAAGGTTGTATCAAATACTGCTAGCAGTGCTCCATGTATCATTAAATAAGGATATAGCTTTATAAGAATCAATTCTACCAATTTTTGGCGTACAAGATGTATATCCCATTTGTTTTCGGATAGAAAACGTTCAAAACTACTTATATTCTTGCCTAGAAAGAAGCATGTTTGTGCTGTATTTGTCATGCATTTACGACTTGTGTTTATCATCATGCTCCAAACATAGGCTTTAAAATATACAAAATTTGGTTTACTAAAGCATTGACTAAATGTCATTAATATGGACAATAGGTATTCAGGAAAGAAGTTATATATTGATAGGTAAGATTTTGATATAATCTCCATCTTTTCCCCCAATCCAA
>CALKWO010000139.1 GCA_938003875.1 uncultured bacterium | reverse complement strand
ATTTCCTTTGTTTTTCAATTTTTTTAGGCATCAACGGATGCCTGCGTAACTCCTAATTAAAAATATAATTTTCTATCCTTCCAAATAGCTTTGTTTATATCAGAAATTTCCTTGATTTTTTTCTCTATCACCGTAAAATGTGACGTGGATATGAAAATTTATATAAAATGCATATTTGAGGAGCATGTTATGTTTAAGAATGCCATTTTTATGGCCATGATTGTGTTCTGTGTTGCCCTTTCGGCACAATATCAAAAAGAATATAAGGCAGAATCTCTTTCCATGAAAGAATGCCTTTTGCGAGCCTTAAAATCCAATCTCGATTTAGAGATTGAAGGATACAATCCCAAAATTCGGGAATTTGATATCAGGCTGGCAAAAAGTGCTTTTGATCCTTATTTTACCTCTTCGTTTGGTATTGGGGAAGCAGAATCCGAAAGCTCTGCTGATTTAAAGACCATCTACAATGCACGAAGCGTTGATTTTGAAATGGGGATTGCCAAAAAGCATCTTTTAGGCGGAAGCGTGGGACTTTATTATGGTCTGGACTATAGCAAACAAATGCATGTCGCTTCCAGTGGAAGAAACCCTTCCTGGCAGCATAGCATGAATTTGCGTATTACACAGCCTCTTTTGAGAAACCTGGGTATTGAACTCAACCAGATCGAAATCAAAATGGCAGAAAAACAAAGAGATCAGGCTTTCTATACCTTCCAGAATAAGGTAATCAGCATTCTCTCCAGTGTTCAAATCGCCTATTGGAATCTGGTCAATGCGATTGCAAACTATGAATTGCAAAGAAAGTCTCTGGAGCTTGCGGAAAATCTTTATAAAATTACCCTGGCCCGCATCAAGGCAGGTTCCCTGGCTGCTGCGGACATATTAGAGGCAGAACGCAACGTTGCTTCCAAGCAGGACAACTTGATTCTTGCAGAAAAAGCCATCTACGATGCAGAAGATAGCTTAAAACAACTTATCAAACCTTTGGATTTAAAATACTATCAGGATGTCAGGCTCATTCCTACAGAGGTATATGTTTTCAAAAAATTCGATATAGATTTTACAGCCATTCTCAAACAGGCACTTTTAGATCGCCCTGATCTATTGAGCAACAAGCTGGCTTTGGATAATACAGTACTCAATGTTGAAAAAAACAGAAATGAACTTCTTCCCAAACTAGATCTTTCCAGCGAGTTTGGCTACAAGGGAGTGGGAAAAGTAAGCAGCGACGCATGGGATAAACTAAAAGATGGGGATATCTTTTCCTGGTCTGTTCAGCTTAGCCTGGAAGTTCCCTTAGGAAACCGTGCAGCAAGCAGCCGCTATATGCAGTCCCTTCTTTTGAGGAAACAGACGATTGCGCAATATAAAAAGCTGGAAAGCCTTGTGATTACAGAAGTGCGTAGTGCCATGAGAGAGTTGACGACCACTATGCAAAGAGTAGAAACTGCCCAAAGAACAAGAGAGCTGGCAGAAAAACAACTGGCAAACGAAGAAAACAAATTCAGGGCAGGTATCATCGCTCTGTTTCAGGTACAGGATACTGAGCAAAAGCTGACTGTAGCTCGTATTAATGAAAGCAATGCTCTTCTGGACTACCAAAGAGCTATCGTCGCCTTGGAAAAAGCCAAAGGAACGCTTTTGAAAGATTTGAAACGCTATGGCATGTCTCTGGATTCTGGTTTATTGGAAGAAAGAACATACTAGCTATGTTTCCTCGTGAAAAACTTAGTATTTTGCCGCTAGCATTCCGTGAAAGCAAATCTTCTATCCAAAAGATTGCCTCTGTCCCTCAAAATTCTCCGCCTGCGATAGAGGATGGTTTTCATCTCATCATAAAAAAAATCGCTCAGGCTATACAGAGAGCGAAGGAAAAAAAAGCATCCGTTATTTTAGCCTATGGTGCTCATCTGATAAAAAATGGCCTGGGGCCTGTTCTCAGAGAGATGATTCAGGATGGTTTTATCACTCATCTTGCCACAAATGGGGCAGGAACCATCCATGATTGGGAGTATGCCTTTCAAGGAAAATCGGAAGAAGATGTCAGGCGATATCTCAGAATCGGCCAATTTGGTATATGGCAAGAAACAGGCTTGTATCTCAATCTGGCTATTCTTCTGGCTGCTGTCGAGAGAAAAGGCTATGGAGAAGCCATTGGCCGTCTGATCTCCCAGGGACACATGATTGTGCCTTCCCTGGAAGAGGCCAGAGAAAAGATTCTGTCGAGTCTGGATGATCCTGGCTCTTTCAAGACAGGATGGATGACTCTATATGAAATGCTTCAGAAAAAGCAAATCCAAAGTGGCAAGATTACAATAGATCATCCTTTTAAGGAATATAGTGTTTGCAGAGCCGCTTTTGAAAAATCTGTCCCGCTTACGGTACACCCAGGCTTTGGCTATGATATTATCTATAGCCACCCCGTTTCCAGCGGCTCTGCTATTGGAATAGCTGCTGAAGTGGATTTCCTGCGTTTTGTGGAAAGCGTTTCTAATCTGGAAGAAGGTGTATACCTTTCTGTAGGCTCTTGTGTCATGTCCCCCATGATCCTGGAAAAGGGGCTTTCCATGGCAAGAAACCTGGCAAAACAAAAAGGCCAAAAAATCGCCAATTTTTTTCTGGCAGTCAATGATATCCAGGAAGGTTCATGGGATTGGAGCCAGGGAACAGAGCCTTCTAAACAAGACCCTGCTTATTACCTGCGCTTTTGCAAATCCTTTGCACGCATGGAAAGCACAGAAATGCAATACATTTGCTGCGACAATCGTACCTTTTTGTTGAATCTTTACCATGAGCTAAAAAAACTTTTCTAATACATGCCTTTCGGATAGCCGAATGAGGTAATAAAAAATATGCAAAAGGATCATAAAATACAACTGACACGTCTTGTCAGAGGCTCTGGCTGAGCTTGCAAGATAGGGCCTGCGGATTTATCTGAGGCTCTGAAAGGATTAAGTTTAATCCATCATCCTGATTTACTTGTTGGAATAGAAACATCCGATGACGCAGCAATATATAAAATCCATGAAGAAACAGCCCTTGTCCTGACTGTGGATTTCATTACTCCTGTTGTGGATGATCCTTATATTTTTGGGCAGATTGCTGCGGCCAATGCTTTAAGCGATGTGTATGCTAAAGGAGGAAAGGCTATTGTTGCCCTGAATATTGTCTGTTTCCCTGGAGGAGATTTACCCTGGGATATTTTGCGCCAGACAATGGAAGGTTCTCTCTCTAAGCTGCAAGAAGCCCAGGTTCCCCTTGCAGGAGGGCATAGTGTGGATGACAAAGAGTTCAAATTTGGTTTTTCTGTTACAGGCCTGGTTCATCCTCAAAAAATTCTTCGTAACCAGGGGGCAAAGCCTGGCGATTTGCTCATTCTTACGAAGCCTTTAGGCATAGGCATCATAAACACTGCTATCAAAGGAGAACTGGCCAGTGAAGAATCGGCTCAGGAAGCCATGGATTCTATGGCTATGCTGAATAAAAAAGCAAGCGAAATCATGCTTTTATACTCTATACACGCATGCACGGACATCACAGGGTTTGGCTTCATAGGACATGCAGCAGAAATGATCCAAAACACGACCACAGGAATGCGAATTTTTTCTTCCCAGATTCCTTATATAAAAGAAGCAAAAGAGTATGCAGAAATGGGACTTTTGCCCGCTGGACTCTATCGCAACAGGGATTTTAGAAAGAATATGGTTTCCTTTGCTCCTGGTGTGCCTCTATGGATGAATGATATTCTCCATGATCCACAAACTTCTGGTGGTCTTTTCCTGTCTGTTTATGCCAGAGAAGCCGACCGCCTGCTCCAGGAACTTCATAATCAAGGTATAAAGAATGCCAGTATTATAGGGGAAATTACAGACCATGCAGGCAGTATCTTTGTAGAGTAGACTAACTTTTGGACTGTAGCAAGATGCTTTTTTGTCCGATAGAGCAATTCGCCTTGCCTCCTGTTTTCCCTTCCATGCAATGACTCCTTTGTCTGTCTGGAAATATGCCTTCCATAATTCTTTATCTCCGTATATTTTTTCTTCTTTCTCTTCAAACGCAAGCTTAACGCATAGTAAAATATCCGCTGTTTTTAAATTTGGCTAGAAGCAAAATAAGGTTTATATTGTGCAGAAATTGTGTATAAACAGGTACGCCCTTTCTTTTCTTTATGAACATAACCTTTTTTCCATAAATCTTCCAATAAATCACGAAGTTGTGTACGTTTTAGTTTTAGCTTCTTTTGTAAGGTAGAATCAGATGGAGACATGCTGCCATCATTTGCGAGGCAATTAAGCAGTTTTGACTGAGACAAAGAAAGTTCCAATGCAACTTCATCATAGCTAGTTTGTAATACTTGCATTAAATGTTTTTCTTTGACCTTAGCACAATTTTCTATAGCTGCTTTTTCTAAAGCCTGTTCTGAAAGACGCAGTGCTTGTTTCCTGACTCCTTTGGATCGGTTAAAAATTTCTTCCAAAACTTCTTCATTAAAAATATCATTTGTAGTTAATTTAGGATTGATTGCTTGAATTCTTTGATTCAATATTATTTTTAATGATTCAAAAGTTGCAGGTTTAAGGAAAAGTAATTTATCAAAAATAGCACCCATTGCCTCAGTGTATTTAGCAAGCTGAAGGGAACCTGCTATAAAGAAAGTATAACCTGAAGTAAATAAAACTTCTCTGCTACGAGTCAAAAGCTTCAAGAAAGCTTGTACATCTTGGATATGGTCAGCTTCGTCTACAAAAACGATGATGTCATCGAAGCCAAGAAATCTGACAATTTTTAGAATATCGGATAAGTATTCTGCTATTTGGCGTAGAGTAAGAGTTTCTACATATGTTTGCAAACTGCGCCTGGTTTCCATCTCTGCTTCATAGCTGAGTTCTCCTTTCAATATTGGAATATTACCGCCAATTTTTTTATGTGTTGCTTTTTTTTCTATTTTTTCTGATGTTTCTGTGTATTTCCCAAGCAATTTTTGTAGATATCCCATCAGAGTGTCCATGTGCCTTTCGCCTGCAATCCACTTGCGGATAGCAATTAAAGGATGAAATAAACTTTTTCTATCTATTTCTGAAATTACATCAAAGCATAAAGAAACTAAGATTTCATGAATCGCTTTTTCTAAATTATCTTGGGCTATCACAACTCGAGTTGCAAACCTTTTGTGAAAGTTATAGGCTAAATATAAAATAAAATCAACAAAAGATGTTTTTCCAACACCATAAAGTCCATACACTAAAATTCTTTGATTGTATCCTGAGAGTAGAATTTTGGCTTCTTCATTTTGATCTAAAGGAAAAACAAATAGGTTTTCTTCTTTTTGGCAATCAGATGTCTTTTTAAATTCTTTAAATAATGGAGCTATGCTAAAAGGATTATGGGCTAATTGAAATTGCTGATAAGGATTTATCCGACACTTTAAATTCTCATAATTAATCAAAATATAATCCTTTATGAAATTTTTTTTATATTAACCGTCAAATAATCGTCAATAAATCGTCATGCGTCAAATATATCATTATGCTTTTCAATTGTCAAAATAAATTTTTTTCCTAACATTTCTTTGCTTTCACTTATTGATCACAACCATCGAAAATGGTCAATTCCAGTATTATAGGGGAAATTACAGAGTAGACTAACTTTTGGACTGTAGCAAGATGCTTTTTTGTCCGATAAAAATTTGGACAGGAATTCCTGCGCTCTGGCAGGCCTGTTCTAAAAGCAACTTTAAGGAAAGCAAATCTTGTTGGGATTCCAGTGTCACTCCCAAAAAAGTCGAGACAACCAAAAGATTTTGCTGCATGCGAAAGTGCTTTGCCTTCTCCAGTCGCATAAGCTCATTCTGGAAAAGACAGAGCTGCTCTTCTGTATCAAAAGAAGCACTTAGTCTCATTTTTTTCCCAGGAGATAAAGTTAAAGTTGCCATTTCTCTATGTAAAGCAGTTCCCGCTTTTTTGGCCAATTCTTCTAAAGCAATGCGCCTGGCCTCTTGTTTTCCCTTCCATGCAATGACTCCTTTGTCTGTCTGGAAATATGCCTTCCACAATTCTTTTTCTTCCAGAGTATCCTCCATCCTCAATTCTGCGCTGGCATAGATCCAGACAGAATCTCCGTACGTTTTTTCTTCTTTCTCTTCAAACGCAAGCTTAATGCATAGTAAAATATCCGCCTCTTTGCGTTTGATTTCCTGATAATGGCTCAGGTCTTTAGGAGATAAAGAATGAGGTATATCCTGAGAGGGCACATAAATTTTTTTAGGCAAAGCCAGGAGAGAAAAGAAATAGTCTGTTTCTTTTTTCATGGGAGGCGATGTCTCGCTCAGGAAAAAAAGGGATACCGCCTGCTCTTTTATAACAGCAGCATCTTTTTGGGGAGTAGAGGGCAAAGTAGAGATCAACATCCAGGAATCACAAGAAAGAAAAAATATAAAAAAAACAATAAAATTTTTCATAAATATCGCCTGAGAAGTTTCTGAGTGGATTGGCAAAAATCTTTCGAGTTAGAGGGTATTGGTAAAGACGCAGGGATTGCGCTGGCGTTGGACTTTTGAGCAGACAAGACTTTTTCGGCGCAACCCTGCGGCTACAATCCATTGCAAGACAAAATTTTAAACATCATTGGTGCTAAGGAATCATACCACAGAATATCTGTATTTTAAAATGTTATAGTTTTTTTTCAAGAATTTTTTTATGAGAGAAACGATTAGCCAATTCTATAGTTTCCTTCTGAATTTTTGTTTGAACTTCAAAAGAATTTTGTTACCATACAGTAAAGAAAAACTTCTTAGGTTCTATTGTTTTGTAGTATCTTTATTAGATGTTGTTTAAATAAAAGGAGTTTGGAGTGGATCACAAAAATGATCTTACAGTAAGAGCTGTTATCATCGGCCTGATTCTTAGCGTCATTATGGCTGCTGCCAATATGTACATTGGTATGCGAGCAGGTATGACAATCTCTGCTAATATCCCTTGCAGCGTAATCGCAATTCTTATTTTCAGTACCTTGTTTCGCAGTCGTTCCATATCTGAAGTCAACCTTTCTCAAGCAACTGGTTCTGTTGGTGAAGGGCTTGCCTCTGGCGTAATTTTTGTATTCCCTGCCCTGGTCTTTTCTGGCGTTTTTACATCCTATAAAGACTGGACGATCAATGAATATATGGTCGTTATCTTCTCTGCTATGGCAGGCGGTATGCTAGGAATCGTTCTGAGCGGCTTCCTTCGTCGCCCTATGGTTGTAGAAAATGAAGAACTCAAATTCCCTGAAGGTGTTGCTACAGCAGAAATTCTAAAAACTGGTATGACAGCATTTTCCGAAGGAAAAGCCCCTGGGATTTTTGGTCTCATGGCTTCTTTTGTTGGCGGAATTGCTATAAAGCTGTTTTCTTCAGGTATTGCCGTTATGGACGAAGCTGTTTCTTTTGTATGGAAAATTCAGAATTCCATATTTAAAGTCGGAACAGAAATGTCCGCAGCACTCGTTGGTGTAGGTTTCATCATCGAGTTCAATGGAGCTTTCCTGGTAGTCTTGGGCGGTGCCCTGGCATGGCTGGTTTTCATTCCCATCTATACAGCCTTATATCCCATGGTAGGAGATGCTAGTGCTGTAGCCGATGCCATTTGGAAAGATCAAATCCGTTACATTGGTGTTGGTGGAATGATCGTTGGTGGACTATGGTCTATCTTCAAAATACGCAAAGAACTCGTTCTTGCCATCAAAGGAGCTGTTTCTGGACTTTCCAGCAACAAAAAAGAAGATGCTCCTAAAAACGTAATAGATATAGATCTATCCCAGACCACCATCCGCTTCCTGATTCTTATCGGGCTTGCGCTAGCAGGAGCAGTCTACTTCTCTACCATTGGAGTGAAAGGTGCTAGCGTTGCGTTTATCTACACCTTGCTCGCTGTTTTCTTCTTTGTCGCTATCTCTGTTTACATCGTAGGTCTGATTGGAAGCACGAATCAACCCGTTTCTGGAATCACCATCTGCACCTTCCTCCTGGCTGCTGTTTTTATCTTGCTGGCAGGAATCAAAGATATGGAAGCAGTAAGAACCATTCTCTTGATTGCAGGAATCGTTTGCGTGAGTGCCTGTTTGTCAGGTTCTGCTTCTCAGAATTTCAAAACAGCCATGCTGGTTGGCAGCTCTGCCAAAGCAGTGCAGACTGGTCTTTTGATTTCCCTGATATTTACCTCTTTCCTCACCGCACCTTTGCTTGCATTCTTGGACAAGGCCTTTGTCATTGGAAGCGACAAACTCAGAGCACCCCAGGCCAGCATGTTCTCTGAACTGGCTAAAGGTATTTTCAAAGAAGGCTCTTCTCTTCCCTGGAACATGGTAATCTTCGGTATTGCTCTTGGTATTGTACTCATCCTGGTTGGTGTCATTCTGAAACGCATGGGTTCCTCTTTTGGAATCAGCCCTATGGCTGTTGCAGTAGGTATCTATCTGCCCTTTGCTACAACTTTGCCTATTCTCTTAGGTGGTATTGTTCATCTGATTCTGACAAGCAAAGTAAAAGATGAAACCATTCTCAATGAAAAAATTCAGAGAGGTACAGTGCTCAGTGCAGGGCTTGTTGCAGGTGAAGCCATTACTGGCATTATCATTGCTGTTCTCATTGCTATGGAAAAATCTCTGCCCATACCTTTGGTAACATGTCCACAGGTTCGTAGCATTCTTTCTATCGTTGCATTACTCGCCATTCCCGTTTGTTTACATATAGGAATCCGCAAATACAAGAGTGCAAAATCATAAAAACTGGTTCTAACAAAATCTGTGGTATGTATAGTCTATAAAATATAGATGCCTGAATACCGCCTGCTGGAGCAGATGCTATTATCATAGCACTGCTCATCTGGCACAAGAAAAATTTGCTAAGAGCAGGCTTTGTTATATATAGGCATTTTATAAACAAGACTGTGACCGTAGGAAACGTTAGAACAGAGGGACGCAGCAATGCGTCCTTTTTTTTTAGAATAAAAATTTGAATATTTTTTGCTTTACTTTGTCTTTGAATAAATGAGGTCTGGTTACCTGGTGAAAAAAATATTCGAAGATTTTTATTTGTAGCAACAATACATTTATCTTTTGCCTATCCCAAGGGAAAAAATTATGGGAAACTCCGTAGCGTTCTCCTTTGAAATAGATAAAAACGACGAAGCGAACAAAGTAACGCAGAGTGATAGCGATTTGGTCAGACAAAGCTGCGCGGGGAATCAGTCTGCCTTTTCTTTGCTTGTCTCCAGGTATCAGGAAAAGCTCTATAGAATGATTTATTTTATGGTACATCAACCAGAAGAAACCTGGGATTTGTTACAAGATACCTTCATAAAGGCTTACCAGGGATTACCTGAGTTGAAAAACCCCGAAATTTTCAAGAGCTGGATCACAAAAATCGCTTTTAATTTATCTTTGAATCATTTAAAAAGGCAAAGTCGCTTTCATAAGCATTCCGATGCAGTTTTACTGAATGTAGCAAGCCATAAAGATTCTTCTCCTCAAAAAGAGTTAGAACAGGAAGAATCCAAAGAGCTTCTGAGAAAAGCTATATCATTGCTTCCTACAAAACAGAAAAGCGTTCTGATCCTTTGTGATATGGAAGGATATTCCTATAAAGAGGCAGCAGAGATTCTGAAATGTCGCATAGGAACGGTAATGTCCAGGTTGTTTTATGCCCGAAATTTTATTCGGGAGCAGCTTAAAGCAACCAGCGAATTATAATAATTCCCACATCCTATCGGAAATGCTTTTAGGATGGCTAAATCATGAATTGTAAAATAGATAAAATACAGATTTCAGGATATGTAGACAAAGAGGTTCCACTTTCCAAAGCAAAAGAGATAGAGACACATATTTCTCAATGCTCTGCTTGCAAGGAAGAATTCTTGTCTTTAAAAAAAATAAAGTGTCTTTCTCAAGATGTTTATGATTCTGTTCTTCCTGAAGAGCCCCAAGAATGGAATAAAACTTTATGGGAAAGGTTGGAAAAAGAGCCTTTTCCTGAAAAAAAGCACAGTTTGGCAAGAATGTTTCGCTATGCAGCTTTGGTTTTGTTTGCCCTGATGGCATATTTGTATAATCCAGGGGAAGAGAATCCTGCAGAAAAAGAAGAAAAAAAGTATCCTGTATGGGAAAAACTTTTGGAAGTGAAAGAAGCCAAAGCTCGTAAAAATTTAATTTCAGACGAAATAAAACATAAAGAAGTGAAAGTGCTTCCCAACTGGAAATATGCACCTGGAGAGCATATCAAAAATCTTGCACAGGCGAAACTCACTTCCAAAGAGCAAGAATTCCTGTTGAAAAATGGTTTTGTGGTTACAGCAAAACAATTTGATTCTTTTACAAATCTGTATTCAGAGAACCATAAAAATAGCATCCCATCCTTTATCACTATGGATACGGCAATATCAGGCTTGTCTCATATTCTAGCAGGGCTTAGAGTGGATCTGGAACAGGAAATCTTTCTCCATAAACTCACTTTGTTTACCAAAATTTTAAGAGAAGAGCTGCTCCATTTAGAAAAAGAAATACCCCCTTCTTGCAAGAAAGCACTTTTTATTTCTCTGGCCTTTATCAAAATAGCCAGTGTTTTACTCGATTGTGATGCTGAGTGGCCTGCTTCCATAGAAAAAGAGATAGAAGGTGTGGTAAAGCAGGAATTAGATTTAATCTATAATTTGCACAACCACCGAATCGTTGGAATTCAGAAGAGTCCCCTTTGGGATTATGAACTGGACTATAATAAATTTAAAATTCGATGGAATGAAACCCAGGATAAAAAGTTGCGCAACTACTATCTTGCTATGGAATGGTACAGCAGATGTGTTTTCCGTACTTCCAGTATATTGGAAACCCAGAGTGCACTTTTGTTGCTTATGGCATCTCTTGCGAAATCAAGAGAAGGCGATGCTGTGATGATATGGGATGAAATGAACCAGTTGCTTACTGCTCTCTATGGTCGGGCCGATGACCCTCATTTGCTGGACTATCTGGAGAATGCCCGCAACGTCTTTGGTGATACGCTTCATCCCTCTCTGTTGATGGAGCATAATAAAATACAGAAATTTTGCAGAGAAATCAATCACACAAAGCTACCCCAGATCAGATCAGAAACTGGTCTAAAAGGTGGCCTTAGAATTTTTGGTGGACGCTATTCTTATCGTGATATGATGTTACAGCAATTTTGCAATCCATCTGTCGGAGACAAAAACGACCCAAGAATCATTCCTAGCGTTTTAGACATTGCAGTGATCATGAACCATCCAAAGGCAATGGAAATCGCTAGAGACAAGGATTTATTTCGTTTCCAAAACTATTCCCACAAGATTTCTGCCTATCAAAAAATATTGCAAGAAGGACTTGTGAGTACATCCAAGCCCTGGGAAGCGGGAGGTATGATCGGCGATATCTGGATATACCAGGCTCTGATGGAGCCTCAAAGCAGAGGCTATCCTTATTTTTGTCGCAGTGATGCCTGGGAATACCGCAAGCTGACAACTCTTCTGTGCGGACTGGTAAGCTTTCCCAACAGTAAACCAACCTATACAGGAAAGGGAGTCCAGGATTTCAATAGCATCGTAGATCCTTATCCTGAATTTTTTAATCGCATCCTGACAAATATCAAGGGGTTAGAAAAATTGCTATTGCAAGTGAGCTATCCGTCCAATCGCCCTCCATCATTAGAGATTATAGCCTATAAACAAACTCTGGAGGATGTTGTTGATGTTTCCGAAAAAATGCTTGCAGGAGAAACCTTGACACAGGAAGACCAGGATAAGCTGAGCAAGCTGGTTCTAGGCTGGGATGGATCTTATGAAGAAGCGAACGTCAATGAGCTTTCTACCCTTTTCCATCGCAACGAAACGCAATGCGATTATTACTACCATGCAGCTATTGAACCCATCCGAGAAATATGGATACTTTGCCCTGCACAGCATATATCCTTTGTTGCCAGAGGTGGCGTTTACATCCTCTATGAATTCACAACAGAAAAAAAAGTATTGCCTGAAAAATGGCGAACAGGAAAACTCTGGGATCAAATCAAAAAGAAAGGCATAGAAAACGTCGCGCCCTGGAGCAAAGACTATGTAGGCCAGGAATAGAGTAAAACATCATAGTAATCACAATAACCTCATGCGGGTTAAGTTTTAATATTTTGTCTTGTAATAGATTGTAGCCGCAGGGTTGCGCCAAAAAGCCGAACGCCAGCGCAATCCCTGCGTCTTTGGTAAATAACCTTTAACTGGCTGTATAGGAAATTATAGTTTTGTCTTAATCTTAATCTTAATCTTAATCTTAAT
>CALKWO010000138.1 GCA_938003875.1 uncultured bacterium | reverse complement strand
TATCTGTGGTTCTTTTTAATGTATGCAATCCATCCGAGATGCGCTGTAAATAACTTACCCAGTTTTATATGGAAGCATAAAAAAAAATGGCATCTGTAAAATTTACAGGTGCCATTTTTTCTTTAGATGATGGAAAAACATTAAGCTTTTGGAGCTTGTTTTTTTACAGGTTTATTCACAAATCCTGCTTTGAGGCATTTAGCACAAATTTTTACCGTTCTGATTGTTCCATCAATCTCGACTTTAAGATTGTGTACATTGGGTTTGAATTTGCGTATTGTAATGCCTGTGACTTTTTTACCAACGCCACCTTTTTTCTTGGCCATACCACGTCTGGAAATCGAGCGGCCAGCTACTGTTTTTTTTCCGCAAAATTGGCACATTCTGGACATAAATATTCTCCTTGAAACGTTCAAAAATAAACAAATTCTTTCGGGGGTTTTGTTCCTATTCTAACGTTTTCTGTGGTCACAATCTTATTTTAAAATGCCTATAAATAGCAAAGCCTGCTCTTAGCAAACTATACATCCCACAGATTCTGTTAGAACCAGTTTTGTTTTTCTTATATTGTTTTTTTGAATAACAATCCAAAATTAAACAATCAAAATTATAAAAAATTTAGGCCAGCACAAAAAATACCATGTTCTTTATAAAATTGCAAGTTTTTTTCCTAAAAAGAAAAAATTATTCTTTGGGTTTTAGGTGAGTGCATCTTTGCATTCATGATAGTAAGAAAGAAAGTGCCAAATTTGTATTTTTTTGATCTATTTTTTTTATGGTGAAATGTCCCCCAATGTATTTTTAGGAAGCGATTTCCGTAATTTTTCATATAAAAAAACAGGCAATTGGAGAAGCAGAGGATTTTCTTCTTTCCCAAGCCATTCCACCAGAAAGAGCAATTCCTCTTCTTTCATAGCTGTGCAGCCTGCCGTCGGAGTAGAAGAGTCCTTGCTCAAATGCAAAAAAATACAGCTTCCCGCACCAGGAATTGTATTTTGTGTATTGTGTTCTACTACCAACAGCCAGCGATAGAGTATATCCTTTCTTCTCATCTCTTCATAAGAATTCCAATCGATTTTTTTTATCTTGCTTTTGTGTAAAATCTGGTTGTAATAGACTGAATCAGGATCATCCACACCGATACAATCCGTGGTTAGCATTTGATAAGGCCAAACTATCTGGCAAGGAGCTGATAGATCATAACCATATAGAATACGGCGAAGAGCAAAAAGCCCTGCAGGGGATTTGCCATCTCCCTCTTTTTTTTCGGGGCCTTGGGTTTCTAAGGGCAGAGCGATCCCCCGTCCCCAACCCATTCCATTCTTGCCTAACATAACAGCCCAATGAGATACAACCTTCCATGTATCCTGATTTTTTTGCATACAATAAAGCTTCCCTTGAGAAGATTGCCAGTCCTGAGCCAGGACTACCACCAATTTTTCAGGAAAACAAACCATAGCTTTGCTCCAGGAGCATAAAATGAAGAGAAAGCAGAGCAACAAGAGTATATTTTTCATAATATTTTTACCCCAAATTAGCCTCCTTCGGAGGCAATTTTTCCCGTGCGTAAGCTGTAATCTTATCGTAATCGTCATACGTGTTAAGCAATAATTACTTACATTGCAATAATTTGTAGCCACTTGCAATACAGTTATTTAAAACTTAACACGTATGTGTCCATCGTGACAGTGACCATGCTCATTTTGACTTAATTAGATATAAATTTCAAGTATTTTTTATTTTTTTTTAGATGTTTACAATAACCATTTCTTCTTTATAGCCTATACATACTACAGATTCTATTAGAACCCATGAATGCCATATTTTTTTTTTTTAGATTTGACTTCGTATCTCAGGATTGTTAGACTATATATTAAGGAAAGACAGAAATTTTTTTTGATGATTTGCTTATGCAAAATATTCGTTCAAGCCTTAAAATACGCTTTAAGGAGGTATATATGATGAAACAAACTGTATTATTTATTTTGCTCTTTATAGTGAGCATCTATTGTCATGCAGCAGGAGAAGTCCTTTTAGGGAATGGCATAGTCCCCCCTATATTGGTATTTGATAATGGCAATGGAATCACCGATACACTAAACCAGCTTGGTCTGGAGTATGATTTGTGGGGTGAACTCAGTAGCCCTAATTTCAGCTCTATTGTAGGTGCTGGTTATAGAGTATTGGTTACTGGCAGTGGGGGTAACTACGGTGCTCTCGCAACTCAAATGCAGGCAGAAAGTGAAACCTGGAAAAGCAATTCTGGCAAGGTTGTTTTAAGCGGACAAAACCCAGATGCGAATTATGATGAAAATGGTATAGGTTACCCCAATATATTGGTATACAACTCTATTATTTGGGCTTTAACAGACCATCAACAGGGAACTTTGAGTTTTATTAGCTTTTCAGATTCGGTAGATAAGTGGAACTGGACACCATGGATGAATGGAAGTGCAGGATCGGGTACAGCACTTGCCAGTCCTGGCGGTTCTACTGTAAACGTTGAGCCTTTTATGAATCATCCTATCAATCTAGGTGACCCAGATCATCCTTATTACGAAGACCCATTAGACAACTATTATCTATCTGATTGGCCCAATAGCTCTTATACATCCTATTTTACTGCCCTTCCACAGGGATTTAGTGCTGTTGCTTTGACAGGCAGTGGAAATGCACTTACTATTGTAAATACCAATGTTATCCCTATCCAGATTCCAGAGCCTACTTCTATTCTGATGCTGGCTTTTGGAACTTTCCTGGCAATCTGGCTCCGTTTCAGAAAATCATAAAATTTTTTCCCAGGAAATCCCTTTCGAATAAGGACTCGGCCTCAAAGCCGGGTCTTTTTTCTTAGATGGATTTATTTTATCGTATAGAAGAATTATATTTTGAAACTCTAAGAGCAGGTTAAGCAGGATCAGAAGTGCTACAGCACTTCTCACTTGCGTTGCATACAGAGTCAAATAATATGCGATTTAAACCACAGATGAACACAAATGAACGCAGATAATTTTTAAACTTCGTGTTCTTCGTGGTAAAATTTTTTATTTGTGTTTATCTGTGTCTATCTGTGGTTCTTTTAATGTATGCAATCTATCCGAGATGCGCTGTATTCCATAGTGCCTGTTTCAGCCTGCGGTAGAATCCTTAATTTTCTTATGAACCTTAATAAAAATATCATCAAGTACAATACGCTAGACCGCCCTGTTATCCCCGAAGAATTTCTTCATCAGGAACGAAATCCTATACATCTTGTCCTGGACAATATTCGCAGTGCCTTCAATGTCGGCTCTGCTTTTAGAACAGGCGATGCAACCCGAATCGAAAAAATACATTTAGGCGGAATCTCTGCTGCTCCACCCAATTCCAAATTAGAAAAAACAGCTTTGAACAGCACTCAGGTAGTCCCCTGGCAATACTATCGCAATACCATAGAGGCAATCCAGGAACTCAAAAAAAATCAGGTGACTATTTGCGCTGTGGAATTGACCAGTGCCAGCGTAAATTTTTGGGATTATTCTTTTCCTAAACCAGTGGCTTTAGTTTTTGGGCATGAAGTGCTGGGGGTAGGCGAAGATGTTTTGCAAATGGCGGATAGCTGTCTTTATATTCCTATGTATGGAAAGAAAACTACGATCAATGTAAGCACTGCATTAGGTGTTGTCCTCTTTGAAGTATTAAGGCAATGGTATAAAGCATAGAATATGCCTTACTTACAAGGGAGAAAAAATTGGAAAAAAAAAAATCTTTTTGGGAAGGATGTAAAAACACTGTCCAGGCACTGCGTACTCTGGACTTTGCTTTAGGCAAAATAGAGAGCTTTCTGGTTTTTACCTTTCTGGCTATTTTGATTTTGGCAGAAGTGGCAGGCTCTATCTTGAGAGAGGTTTACCAGAGCAACCTTGCCTGGATTGAGCAATTGCTCAAATATGTAGTAATATGGATTGGAATGCTAGGAGCTAGCCTCGCAACACAAAGCAAAGAGCATATCAGCATTGAAATCGTTTCCCGTTTTAGCGGGAAACGGATACAACGAATCCTGTCTGTTTTTTTACCTTGTATAGCAGCGATCATTGTCTTTTTTCTAGCAAGAGCATCCTGGAATTATATTCAAGGGGATCGCCGTAACTATTTGATCAAAGCAGGACAAAGTGGCTATCTTACTTTGGAAAACATTTCGCTATACAAATGCCCTGAAGAAAGCAATACAAAGCGCGAATCTTTTGCGCTAGTTTCAGGCCAGGCAATGGGGTATATAGAATGGCTGCACGAGGGGATTGCTTTTCCACAAGAAAAGAATCCCTATCCCCTCGTCTACCTGGAAAAAGAAATCCAGGGCCTCCTTGCCTATAGACGCTCTCTTTCCAGATGGAATATAGATTGGTTGCACGCACAATGGGAAAAACAATGGAAAGAAGAAGCCAGCCAGGCATGGAACAACCAGGGAAAGGCTTTATGGCAAGAAAAAGGCGAAAAAGCCATACTAAAAGAAGACCGCATAGAATGGCAAACGAGATGGATGGCAGAAAAATGGAGAAAAGAGGGCAAATCGCAATGCAATGATGCCTGGCAACAAGAAGGCCAAAAAGAATGGGAGCAGATCAAAGCAGAAAGTGATATGGACGAAAAAGAATTCCAGGAGGAATGGGAGTACCAGTGGACAAAAAAAGTATGGGAAGATTTTTGGAGTAAAGAAATGGCATCTGCCTGGAAGGAAGAAGCTGGTGCCCAAGAATGTTTCTATAAAGCATGGCAAAAAAGATGGGTACAAGAGCAATGGCAGGAAAAATGGTCTAAATCATGGAAAAAAATATACAATAACCATAGTGCTATTTACTTTCAGCCAGGCCATTGTCCTTATTGTTCTCAAAAGCTTATAGGTGAGCCATGGAAAATTCCCCGTTGGTTCTTTCTGATTATCCTTCCCCTAGGGCTTGGCATCATTTCTTTCCGTTTTTTCCTACATTCTCTGGAGGCTATTTTTTTACCTGAAACTGGCGAGGAGGCTTTGAAATCATGAAAAGCATATTAGGAGCTTTATTTGTTGTTCTTCTTCTGTCAATTACCCTGATGCTTGGTCTGGATATTTTTTTCTTCCGCCCCCCTGACTCCTCTGACCAATCGTCTTCTCAAGAAATGCTAAAGCATCTTCAGGACAAGGCCTTTTTCGATGAGAAAGAAAAAAAAGAAAACGAACTGCCTGGTGCCCTTGCTGAGCAAATTCCTCCTAAAGAAAGCAGACAGGACGCCCCTAAATCATTAGCTTATAGAAATCCAGGGGATGAAAATCGCTTCCGTTTTTTCTCCTTGCTTCTTGCGTTGCTAGGAATGCCACTTTTTAGTGCTATTGGTAGCATTGCATTGTTTCTGACAGAAAATGCCAGCAGCATTTTTATCGATGTTGTTGATAAACTGACGGCGCATACTCTCTTTATTCCCTTGCCCCTTTTTACCTTTGCGGGGTATGTTCTTTCCCAGACATGCGCACCAGAAAGACTGGTACGTTTTTCTCGCGCTCTTATAGGCTGGCTTCCTGGAGGAACAGCCCTCATCGCAGCGATCAGTTGTGCTTTTTTTACTGCGTTTACTGGTGCGTCTGGCGTTACCATCATTGCCTTAGGCGGTTTGCTTTATCCGATTCTGATAAAAGAACAATATGGAGAAAAGTTTACTTTGGGGATGATAACGACAGGAGGAACTCTAGGGCTTCTATTCCCTCCCAGCCTGCCTGTAATCTTGTATGGTGTCATTGCAAGCACGAGTATGCAGGGCATGGGAAACAATAGTGGTATGGAAATCAAGGATCTTTTTCTCGCTGGCCTGATTCCAGGGACGCTCATGATACTTATCATAGCTTTCTATGGAATGTGGATTGGCGTTCATCACAAAGAAGAAAAGCCTGCGTTTTCCTGGAAAGAATTAGGCCAATCTACGCTAAAGGCCTTGCCTGAGTTGCTGACTCCTCTAATCGTCATTCTGGGATACTTCGGAGGATATATTCAACTTACAGAATCAGCAGCCTATACCGCACTCTATGTTATTTTAGTAGAAATATTCCTGTATAAAGAAATCCATCTTAAAAATGCGGTAGAAATCGCCAAAAAAAGTATGGTTTTGATTGGTGCTATACTGATTATTCTCATGATGGCAATGGCTCTGACGAATCTTCTTATCATGGCAAAGGTTCCAGACCAGATTCTTTCTTATATGAAACAGCATGTCACTAGTCCTATGACATTTCTTTTCCTTTTGAATATATTTTTGCTTATTGTTGGTTGCCTTATGGATATTTTTTCTGCTATTTTGGTAGTAGTGCCTTTAATTGTGCCTATTGCTCTTGCATTTCAAATCGATCCTGTTCATCTAGGAATCGTTTTTTTGACAAACTTGGGAATTGGATACATGACACCTCCTGTGGGAATGAATCTTTTTATCACCAGTCTGAGATTCAAAAAATCTCTTTTCGGGGTTGCCTATACATGCGTTCCCTTTCTACTTTTATCTCTTTGTGTTTTGGCATTGATTACCTATATTCCTGCTATTTCTCTATATCCAGTAAAGCATCCCTGGGTAATCTGGGCATTTTTTGTAGGAGTCGTGCTTGTTCTCATACTTTGCTCTTTCTTTTTTAACAAAAAAAGATCTGGAATGGAGTAAAGCCTTGATTTTGTCCATTCATATAGAAAATTTCAAAAAAATATGCAGAAATAGTAAAAAAAAATTGGAAAAATATTCCATGTTTGTTAATATAGAAAAATATAAAAGGAAGTAGATATTATTGCTGTAGACCCGATAAAAATGCCCCAAAATTGAATCACAGGGATACAGATAGCACAAAGTGACTCTGTGATTCATTCTTCCTTTACGTTGAAACCAATAGCGTAGACATGCCCAGACATAGGGTTAAGGGTTAAGGGAGTAAAAAATGGACGAAAAAATTGAACCAAACAAAAATGGTAATGCATCGGAAAAAGCCAAGAATGTTTCATCTAATCTTTATCAGCCTTCTGAAGAGATCAAACAAATAGCTGATAAAGAAAAAGGGAAAAAAGCGGAAGTTATTCTGCCAAACAGCGAAATTAGTGAGTCTTTTTTTGAAGGGAATAAGGAAAGAAACATACAGATTCCTGCTATGCAGGAAGAAATTCCCCCAAAAACGGAAATGACAAAAAATTTTAACCACGTACTCAGCACTAAAGCTATGAGCCAAAATCTTGGTATTCTGCAAAAAATGGAAAAGACGAAAACTTTCGGTAGGTACACAATACTGGATGAACTGGGAAAAGGCGGAATGGGACGAGTATTCCAGGCCTATGACCCTAAGGTAGACAGAAAGGTTGCTTTGAAATTGATTCTTAGCGAACTAAATGCCAACCAGGTAGAGCTACATCGTTTTTGCCAGGAAGTCAGGGCCATGGCCAAGCTAAACCATCCCAATATTATTACCTTATATGACATTGGAGATGAAGAGGGACAACCCTTTTTTACTATGGAGCTTATCGAGGGGCCATCTCTTAAGCAGTTGATTTGCAGAAGAACTCTGAGTATTACCCAAATCGTGGATATTATGAAAAAAGTAGGCTCTGCTGTTGAATACGCTCATTCTAAGGGAATCATCCACAGAGACTTGAAACCTGCTAACGTTATCATGACAGGCTTCGATGAACCCAAGGTAATGGACTTTGGGCTGGCCAAGTTGATACACGAGGATACACAGATATCGAAGAGTGGGGCGATTATTGGCACTCCACAATATATGTCTCCTGAGCAAGCTGAAGGAAAAGAGATAGACACACGCACCGATATATATGCTCTAGGTGCTATAATGTATGAAATGCTGACAAAAGAGACTACGTTCACAGGGAACAGTACCATCAACCTGATTTATAAAATTGTCAACGATAGCCCTGTCGCTCCCCATAAGATAAACCATGGCGTTCCCAAAGAGCTGGAAGATATATGTCTCAAAGCTTTGCAAAAAAAGAAAGAAGATCGCTATCCAACAGCTCAGGCTTTTGTCGAGGCGTTGTCTCTATTTGAGAAGCAAAGAATTGTAAAAGCCGTTTCTAAATGGGATATTCATGGCTGGAGTAAAGCCAGGCAAAACAGGCTGGTTCGGGCTGCTATCGGGCTGTTGATCATGCTCGGACTCATGTTTTTCTATTTGAAAAATGAATACAAAAGTCTGCAAAATAAAAAGATAGAGCCTGACAACAAGAATTCTCAAATCAGCTTCATCCCTGAAGATAAAAGCCCTGGTGATAGGGAACAAACCATAGAAAAAAAGCCTTTGCAGACTATATCTTCAGAAAATCAAAATCCTGACAATGCTACTGCGCAAGTCGATAAGAAGCTTCCTGAAACAAACACCACTGCGCAAGTCGATAAGAAGCTTCCTGAAACAAACACCACTGCGCAAGTCGATAAGAAGCATCCTGATACAAGCACCACTGCGCAAGTCGATAAGAAACTCCCTGAGACAAACACCAATGCGCAAGTCGATAAGAAGCTCCCTGATATAATCCCCAACGATTCTAAGGGCATTGAGTCCCGAAAAAATATTCCTGACACAAATCCTAAAATCGAAGCAACTCAAGATAATGACGTGCCGTTCGCTAACTTTAAACTGAGTTTCTAAAATCATGAGAAAGCCGTTGA
>CALKWO010000137.1 GCA_938003875.1 uncultured bacterium | reverse complement strand
AGCAGTGCTATGATAATAGCATCTGCTCCAGCAGGCGGTATTCAGCCTTATTTCTTTATAGACTATACATACCAAAGATTCTGTTAGAAGCAATGGAAAGGATTATGTATGAAATATTTTGTTGTATTTTTTTTGTTTTTTCTGCTGATTTCTGAAAAAATTTTGCAGGGAGAAGAGCTAAAAATATTGGCTTACAATGTATTTCTTCGCCCTGGACTTGTGGGCAAGGACGATTATAAGTCAGAGCGTTTTGCGGAATTGAGAGAAGCAGTGAGGCCTTATGATGTTATTGGTCTTTCTGAGGTTTTTGATGATGGTCTGCGCGAACAATGGAAAAATCATCTTTACAACACTCATCCCTATGCTATTGACCCGCCAGAAAGCAGCAATATTTTTTTCCAGGATGGAGGCATTACCTTTTTTAGCCGCTACCCTGTAATCTTTCATAAGAAGATGATATACAAAGCCTCTTCTGGATGGGATGCTTGTTCTGAAAAGGGAGCTATCTTCGCAAGACTCCAACTGCCATCCAACAAAAAAATAGAAGTTGTGCTAAGCCATACCCAGGCAGATGAAAAAAACTTCGATGTGCGTAAGAAACAATTCGACGAACTCAGGAAATTTTTTCAACAATATCAGACTTCGGTTCCTCTTTTTATCATAGGGGATTTGAATGTGATTGGTGACAAAGACCAGCAATATCCCGATATGCTCGCACGTCTGCTAAATCCGATAGATGGCTATCGCCTTTTGCATACAGACCCAGGCTATACTTACTATCTGGACAATCCTTTTTGCGGCTCAGGCAGCAAAGAGAGGCTGGATTATATATTGATGCAAAATGGACACAACAGTATGTGGAAGAATGTGCTAGTAAGCAAATTTCCCATGGCTCACCCTGTGGGAAAAGCCAAATATATGTCAGACCACTATGCTGTCGAGGCTACGATGGATTTCTATCCAGAATCAAAGAGAGACTCTGCTTTTATCGGAGGGAATCTTTCTGTGACTCTGAAACTTCCAGTATCTTTGAGTCGGGAAGTTCAGGGAAGTCTTTCTATAAAAGATGCACAGGGCAATAGACAAACCCAAAAATTTGTTTTTCAGATGGGGGCAGCCATCAAGCAATTGTTTTTCAGCAGGCTGGCTCAAGGTAGGGCGATTATGCTTCTGGAAAGCGAAAACCGAAACATAAGCCAGATATTGGAAATCCAGGAAAACAATGATATTCTTGTATCGCTTCCTTTTGGCACAGCCTCCTTCCAATACCTTTGTCCCTCAGAATGGGAAAATATCACGCTGCGCATGAATGGCCCTATGTCTTTTTCCCAAAACATACAGGCAGGGCAAAAAATTTTGCTATCCGATATGCCTTATGGTCGGTATCATATCCAGATCCAGATGGGAGAACAAATCTGGAACAAAGAAATGATCTTCTCTCCTTATCAACGAAACGATCTATCAGAAACCTTTATTCATGAAAATCGTGCTACTCTTTATGGGACTTTTTCTGCAAGAGATCTCTGGGAGACGCAAGAAATCCTTCTCGTGCCTCAAAAATCAGAATCTGGAATGCGTATCGCGAAAGCTTCTATCCACAAGCAAGGATTTATTCTTGCAGGCATTCTGCCAGGGCAGTATTCTTTGATGCTTAGGCAGTATAAAGGCAATCTGTATCGCATGGTCATCCTCCCTGTTGTATTGAGCACAGGAGAACAAAGGCTGGATATACAGTCAGCTCTCTCGGATGCTTCCAGAAACCACTTCTTTCTACCATCACTTCCTTCCTCGCTGGTTTTTATCACAAAAGACAAGGACGATCATCCCCTACAATTGGATCGCACTACACTTTCTCAAAGCCCGCATTTTTCCTGGATACCCTTGTCTGAAGGGGAAACATGCCTCTCTTGCTATCCCGATGGAGACTATAGCTTCCATCTGTATCAGAAACAAAATGAGATATGGCATTATCAGTCTACAGTTTTCATAAAGGCAAAGGCAGCGACTTATACAATCGAATGGCACTAGGCCTGGATTTCAATCCAGTAAGCAATAATTGCTTACTTTGCAATGATTTGTCGCCGCAGGGTTGCGCCGAAAATGACCATCTGTTCGGAAAAGACAATCTTCATCGCAATCCCTGCGTCTTTTGCCAATGTGCTAGCGGAACTTTTTTAATCCTGATTCCTACCTAATTCTGATTCTTTATAAGGCTTGTTATTGTGGAAGTGGGAACGATGACAGTGATTACCCGACCCTCTCTCAATACAGAAACAATCATCGCTGGTTTGTTTCCAGAAGCAGAAATTTCTTGCTGAAATTGTTCAAGATTTTGGATTCGTTTATTTCCTAGTCCAATAATTTTGTCATTTTCCTTTATTCCATAAGGATTTAAAATACTCTTAGAAAGGACTCGTAGCTCTTTTTTATCATCAGAAAATACGGGCATTGCCTGAGTTTCTTCTTTATTTTTTTCTTTTTCTTCTATTCCCTCTAAAACCAAATTTTTTCCTGGTTCTGGCTTAGTCAAATGAAAGATATTTTTCCCATCTGTGATTTTTACCAGCTCCTTTGTGACAGAAACTATCTTGTAGGCTGTTTTGGGGATGAAATCCCCTTGCCGAAGTAAAATTTGCCTGGAATTTTTTATTTCAGAAAGAATGATTAAACTATTCTGCTGTTCTGAGTATATCATAGCACCCACCCAAATAAAAGGTAGCCGAGTTATGGAGGGCTGCTCTTTTACTTGGGTTTCTTGTTTTTCTAATAATTCTCCCTCCCAAAATACTTTATAGTCTTCCCAAGAAAATTTGGTGATAGCTTCAGCCTTTTTATCTGGAGTGAAAAGAAAACTCTCTATATCTTTTGATTCATAAAAAATATAAAAAGACAAAATGCTTATAATCCCTAAGATGCTTAGCATATTAGTGATTTGCAAAAGCAAAAGTATATTGTCCAGAATTTTTCTTCTCATAAAATTTCCCTTACTTGTCTAAATTTTCTTCCTGCTTTTCTTGTAATTTCTGGCGCACTTTTTCTACTCTCATTTTATCATGATCCGAAATTTTTTTAAGATCCTGAAATTCAGGATGATTTAATATCTTAGGCGTAATAAAGATGTACAGATTGGTTTTGCTCACGGTTTTTATTCTGCTTTGAAAAAGAAGCCCTAAAAGAGGGATGTCTCCTAAAACGGGAATTTTTTCCACAATTTCTATTTCTCTTCGTCCGAATAAACCACCTAAAACTACAGTATGTCCATCAGGGGCCGATACTACTGTTTTTATAACTCTGCTACTTTTGGGAGGGGGGATTCCAGGAGAAGGTGCTTTGCCTGTAAAGGCTTCGATATTTTGTTCGATCTCCAGCCTCAGCCAGCGATCATGAATGATATGAGGCTTTATCATAAGCACTGTACCAGCAGAGACAAATTCTTTAAAACTGGTGGTTGTAGTAGATGTATTGAGGGCATTGGTGCTTGTGACAGGCTCTTCATCCTGGACACGAATTTCTGCTTTTTCGCCATCATCCGTCAGAATCCGTGGAATAGATATGACTTCTGTATTTGTGACTGTCCTGAGTGCCTGGATCAGCAAGGGAATATTGTTTGCTCTGTCTTTTGTTATAAAAGCATTAAGCCCTCCTGTTTGAGAAAGGCTACGACCAGAAGGTGTACCAGGTTTATCCATTGTAATCGTTTTTCCAGCAGAATCGACAATAGAAGATAAACCAAAAGAACTATAAGCATGAGGGAATGTTCCATCCTCTGCCTTAGTGATATTATCCAATGCCATAAGTTCAATACCAAAATTCAAAGTATCCTTAGGCGTGAATTCGCAAATCAGAGCTTCCAACAATACCTGAGGGCGACGAATGTCCAGTTCTTCTATAATTCCTTTAAGGAGACGATGAGAAGCTTCTGAGGCCGTGATCAAAAGCGTTTTGCTATATTCATTGGGTATAATGGAAATTAAAGAAGTTTCTTTCTCTGTAAGCTTTGGCTCTATAGTCTTGTCTTTGTCTTTGAAGAAAGATGTTTCTACGAAATCTTTTAATGTTGGCATAATCTTGTCAGGTGTGGCATGTCTGAGATGATAGATTTTAGGTGTTATTTCACTCCCTTTGATTTCCTGGTCATAATGGTTGATGAGCCTTTTGATTTCTTGAATATCTTCAGGATTACCTCTTAAAGTAAGAGAATTCGTTCGTATGTCAGGGATGATAGCAGGTTCTCCCATGGCGACATTGTATTGAGAAAGCTCCTGGTTTCTGTTAGCAAAAAGCTTTTGTAATCTTTCGGCTATATCTCTTGCCTTTGCATGTTGCAGAGCAATAAACTCTATTTGTATTTTAGGGGGAGCAATATCTATTGTTTTTATAAGATTTATAATTTTTTTAATATTCGGCAAAAAATCGCTAACGATTATTGCATTAGAAGCCTTGATTTCCAGTATACCATTGCTTCCACTATCCAAAATTTTTGCTTGCTTGAGAGACGCAACCACATCGTTCACTTTAAGATATTTCAAAAAAATTAGCTGAGAGACATAATAGTCTGCATCTCCGAGTTTTTCTAACTCTTCTTTATTATAAAAGACAATAGGCTTGGAGGTAGAATGAGAAATTTCAGCCAATTTATAGACCTCAGAGCTTCCTTCTCCTGATTTAATCAATGTAAAACCATTATTTTCCAAAATAGACATACATATAGATAAAGCTGCACTCTTAGGAACAGCATCTTCTGAGATCAAATAGATTTTTTTTTGTTTGATATTGGCATGAGAAGAATTGAAAAGAATTTTTTTACCAGTCAGCCGAGAAAACCATTGTAAAAAAACTTCTATTTCGACTCCTTGAAAGCTCATCATGACTTTTGTTTCTTCAGTACTTGTTGAAGAAATCAGAATCATCATGAATAACACTAAAAATTTTTGAACCAATTTCATTCTTTCGCTCCACTTGCTGGTTGTATTTTTATAAGAAAAAGAATATCATATACTATTCTCGCTTCAAAGTCAAAAGTGCATAGTATATTTTGGTAATTTTAAGACAGTAACGACGATTTATTTATAGATGGGAAGACCATGGTTAGAGCAGCCGGTATACAGATTGAAGAAGACTATATTGTATGTGTTGTACTGGAAAAAGACCCTCTGAAAGTATATCGCTGGATAGAAATAAACGATAGTTCGCCAAAAACACGCCAAAAAATTCTGAAAGATTTTTTACGAAGTTCTCAAGTTACTTCATATCGTATCGCGATCTCCTTGCCCGCCCGTAATGCTATATGGAGAAAATTCAATGTCCCTTTCACCAAAAAAGAAGAAATAGAAAAGATCATTGCTTATGAATCGGAACAGTACATCTATTCTTATTCCGTAGATGATCTCGTGATAGACTACCATATTTTAAGTTCTAGTATGGAGCAAAGCAGACTGCTTGTCAGCGCAGTTCCTAAAAAAGCCATACAAGATACTATTCTGTGGGTTGAAGATTGTGGCTTTTCTCCCTATATCGTGGAGCTTGATATTTCTGCTTTGCTTCATACCGTTCCTCTTCTGGATACTCAAGGACAAGAAGACATTTTATTGTTAGATCTTCACACAAGAGGATGCAATATTCTTTTATTGCATAAAGGAGAAATCAAAGAAATCCGTGCTATACCCCTCAAAATAGATTCTTTGATAGGTGGTGTGCTGGCGGATCTTCATGAGACTACAGAAATCAGTCTGAAAGGAGACAGCATTTCTTTCGCTCGTTCTCCTAAGCTAAAGAATAAAATACTAAGCAGAATAAAAAAAGAATTCAGCCGAACTCTTCTTGCTACAACATCCTATGTTCCCGTCTATTTTTGTGGAGATCCAGATTTAACAGATGATTTGCCTTATTTTTTTCAAAGCAATTTTAGCCTGAATGCTTCATTATGGAAACCCAATAAAAAAATTTCTATGGATTGGAGCGGTAAAAAAGAGAGCAATCTTCCTGTTGCCTTGGGCCTTGCTTTCAAAGCATTAGGTGAGATACAGGGGGGATTTAACTTACGCAAGGAAGAATTTCAGGTTCAGACGTTTGATATAATGAAAAAAAGAGTGGCCATCAGTCTCACCTTATTTTGTATATTTTTATCTTTTCTTTCTTTTCTTATCTTTCATCGTTGGCAAGAAAAGAAAAATCTATATGAAAGATTCCAGGCTTTAGCAAAAGAAAAAAATGATGTATTGTTTGGGGATAGGGAGTATGAAAATTATGGTTATTGGGAAAAAATTCCTCTACTCAAAGAAAGACTACAAAGAGAACTGGAAGAATCTAAGGATATTTTGCCAAAAATTCCTGATGCCTTACAAAGATGTGTAGAGTTGCTGGAAAAAATTTTGCCTACCCTGAAACTCTATTCTGTTACCATAGAAAGTATAAAAATAGAAACCAAGGAAATCCTTTTAGAAGGGAGATCGGAAAGTGATTTATTTTTTGATCTTTGGAAAAAAATGTTGCTGGAAATTTCCTGGATAGACCAGCAGGAAGATTCTATAAAGCTTTTAGAATCGAGGATGCTGCCTTCTTCCAACAGCAAAAAATTTTCTAAATACTATAGAATCTGGGCAAGGTTAAAATAAAAAAAGCCTGATTTTCAGGCTTTTTTCTTGAATCTTTAAGAAAGAAATGCAACTAAGGTAAACTTAGGAAACCACCATCCATTTTGCCATCCACAAAATTTTCATTGATCTTGCTTACAGCATCATTGATAAGACTGTAGCTATAGGGTTGGCTAAGTCCGCTGAGTATTACATTAGCGATAGCAAGAATTTGCTCTACTGTCATTCCATTGAATGGATTCTCTTCGTTGCCAGGATCTTTGAATATCAGGTTTTTGAGAAGAACAGGGCTTTTGCAAAAATCAGGATCAGCCAGATCAAATCCTACGCTCAAGCTCACTGCACATACCTGTCCTGCTAGAACACCAGCTTCCGATGTTGTTGGATCAACATGATTCATAGTAAGTTTACTGGCAGGCCCGCCTTGTGGCAAGAAATCTTCCACTGCTGCGGACGATGTCAGTAAGATACTGAATCCATCTGTGCTACCCAATCTCAGTCCATTGGGGAAAGCAAGAGCAAAATGAGCATCACGATAGCATCCAGGATTCTCTCCTTTACAGCCTGTTCCCCATCCTCCCTGGGTTTGGGTTCTGAAAAGACCAGTTAGATCTGTAACAGGAGGTTTGCATGGCTGAACGACATACATAAAATACATGGCCCAGTTATTTCCTGGAAAGCCTGTTCCATTACCCCAGCCAGTTTCACTCTGAACAACAGCACCATTGACTATTTTAACCAAGGCAGCATGGGCAGCGATGTAGAGAACAGTTCCTTCTACATATCCATATTGATCCAGCGAAATGACATATTCATCGCTTACGACAGGAGGATTGTAAGCTCTTTTGAAGGGGAAAAGACCATTTTTTGGATTTCCCTTGGGGGTTTGAGGAATCAGGGAAAGAGAGGTTGCTACAGCAAGGTGAGTTTCGACCAGTGCCCAACCATCTTTTGTGGTATAAGTAACATAGAGATTACCACTATCGTTCCTTACTGTGACACTCCCACTATCAATGTATTTTCCTGCAAACAAGGTTACAACAGTAGGCTCTCCACAGAAAACAGGTAAAGTCTGAGAACACAAAGAAAAGCAAACAACCAATAGCAACAGCAATAGTTTCTTCATAATGACATTCCCTTCTAAAAATCATAGTTATGACATGAACATTTAAAAATATACGATAATTTTATAGTATTAAAAAATTGCAGATTGTCAACAAAAATCTAATCCGAAATTTTGACTTTTTTCCGTGCCAGGAAAAAAATCATGCAGGATACAAAAAAAGTAAGTATGGATGCTGGCTCAGGAACTGATGTATCAAACTCCTTCATATCAAGTTCCATCATCAGAGAAGTCCTGGGTTTGCCTCCGCCTTTTCCTCCAGTGCTACCTCCATCTGAAGTCGTGCCAATGATACTGTCTATCCATTTATTGTATATAGAAACTCTGGTTGCGCCCGAAACATCGCCATAGTCCGAATCAGGATTGCCATCCAGTTTTCCCCAACCAAAAGAGTTGATTCCTGCCAGATAGTCTATTCCATTTTCCTGGATAAAAACTCCGCCACCACTATCACCAGGAGCGATCAGATATTCCATTCCCAGAGGAGTTGAAGATCCATAAGAATTGTCAGAGGAAGACAGAGGATTGTCGAAATCCGAAAGTAAGATTCCTGTAGTTTTTCCAACGCGTATACCTCCATCTATTACATTTTGCCCTGCACGTTTTTGGGCATCGAAAGTAGTCGCTCCTGTAAGACCTGTTCCAGTCATTCCATACCCTACGTATGTAGCGACTTTCCCTGTTTCATTCGTGCCTTTATATCGTTGAGCAGCTACAATGCCAGAAACATTCGTATCCAGCTTGACGAGGGCAATATCGTATCCATGGCTTGCATTTCCATCCCAGTTGGAATGAGCAATCCATTGGGTACTAGAATAGACTGTATTTCCAATAGTAAAATTTAAGGAAGTGGCCTGGTCAACGACGTGGGCAGCCGTAAGAACCCAGTTAGAGGCAATCAAAACGCCTGATGCAGAATAGCTGGATGTAGGGGTAGTTCCCATAAACCTTCCTACACTGGCGTAAGCAGAAGAATTTCCTAAATTCATATAAAGGCTATCTTCTACATCATGACGAATGGAGCCTGCCCAAAGAATAGAAGAAACAATAACAAAAAGGATAAAAAGAATGTTTTGTTTCATGAAGCACTCCTTTCCATAAAGAGACAATCGTTTCAAAACTTAAATCTGTTGCTTTTATGCAAATAAATTTTAATAAATTTTTTTTATAAAAACAAGTTTTTTAAAAAAAATTATAACACTATAGGAAAAAAAAGATTTTTATGGATTTTTATATCACATAGTAGCAATTAGAATGACAATAAGAAATTTTATAGTTCAGTTTAATTTGACAATGTTAAATCTGGATTATTGATTACCAAGAGCTTACGAAAGAT
>CALKWO010000136.1 GCA_938003875.1 uncultured bacterium | reverse complement strand
CGAGTGAGCAAGAATGGATATGCAAGATGATAGACATCCTGGCAATGCTGGATGGCACCAAGGAAGAAAAAGCAGAGGCCAGGAATAAAGAGACCCTGGAGCAGGCGATGGTGGTTGCCCTGGACATCCTCAAGCATGTAGGATGCGTGGAAATCAAAACGGAAATAGGGAGCAAATTCGATGAAGAAAAGCATAGGAGGGCGGGAATAGCTTGACAAAATATGATCTAATATGCTATAATACTCTTATGAAGACAGTATATAAACCAAAAGAATTTTCTCAAATGATAGGGAAGTCGGTATTGACATTGCAGAGATGGGATAAAAAAGGAATATTAAAGGCCCATCGTTCCCCAACAGATAGAAGATACTATACGCAAGACCAATATATAGAATATCTTGGACTTAAAGCAACGAGTAATAAAAAAACAGTGGTTTATGCGAGAGTATCAACAAAAGCCCAAAAAGCAGATTTGAAAAATCAGATAGATGCAATTAGAGTATTCTGTGATACAAGGCTATGGAAAGTAGATGAATGGATAGAAGAAATAGCCAGTGGATTAAATTACAGAAGAAAAAAATTTAACGACCTGATGATCGAAATTGAATTGGGACAAGTGGGGAATCTGATCATAGCACACAAAGATCGCTTAGTGCGATTTGGATTCGAATGGTTTGAAAGTTTTTGCGAGAGACATGGCACCAAATTGTTTATAGTAAATGGCGATTCCCTATCCCCAGAACAAGAATTAGTACAAGATTTGCTTTCCATAGTTCACGTTTTTTCTGAAAGATTATATGGTTTGAGATCTTATATAAAGGCGATAAAAGATGCAGCAATCCAAAAAGATCAAAATCCAGATAAAAGAAAAGGATAAAGAAGCATTAGAATTTATGCAAAGCAAGTGCCGAGGCTTATATAATTGGTGGATTGCAAAACTAAAAGGCGGAGAATCATGGCGAGTTTATGAAGCGAAAAAGACCTTACAAGCCAGTAAAGCCTATGATCCTGAAATGAATCAGGTATATGGTAAACTCTTGGCAGAAGTCTATTTCAGGATAGATAAAGCAATGAAGGTATTCTTTAGACGATGCAAGAAAGGAGAGAAGAAAAAAGGTTTTCCACGTTTTAAACCTCGCCATCAATTTTTTACCCTATTGTATCCAGCCTTGAGCGGTTCCTTGCCCGGCTTGGGCCATTTCCGTGTGATGTACTTGGGTAACCAAGAAAATAAAATTTCAACTAGTTTGACATCTTTTGACTATATTTTTTAAAGCAGGAATTATAATGCAAAATTTATCAAATCCGCTTCCTTCCAAATCCTCAACAGAATTTTTCCCAATCAAAGAAATAATCTTGGAGGGCGGTTCTAAAATTCTCATCGCCAAAATTATTGGTACCGTAGACGGATATAAAGTCCGTCCCTTGGAAGAGAAAGTGGCTGGATTCTTTAATCAAGGGATCAGATATTTTATTTTGAATTTCTCTTGCATGCAACATAGTCCTGGTACAACGGGTATGGGCTTATTAATCAAATTTGCAGATATATACCAAGAGAAGGGCGGAGAGTTTATCTTAGTCGGGCTTTCCAACCCGTATATTAATCTTTTTGAGATGTTAGGAATTCTTTCTTTTTTTAAGATATATGAAAATGAAGAGCAAGCCATTGCTTACCTCGATGCGAAAAATAAAATGAAGCAAAACTCTACAATATCGAAGCGCACCTAAAGGTTATAGGTTGAAATGGAGAATACAATGGTTACAGGCAAGCATTTCTGCATAGATTTCGATGATACTCTTTGCTTGAAAGATGATTCCGTTGCTCCGCATGCGAAGGAAGTACTGGCTGGACTGAAAAAGGCTGGCCATAAGATCACGATCTGTTCCAGCCGCTTCAACCCGAAGATATGGGGTGAGCTCGTCGAAACCAGAATCAATAAGGTGAAACAGTGGCTTCGAGAGAACGATATCCAATTTGATGAGATCACTGCATATAAGCCTTCTGCCGACGTTTATATTGATGATAAGGGATATCGATTCGAAGGAAATTGGGAAAAAGCCCTGATTGACTTGAAGAAAATCTTACATCTCTAAAATTTCTAACGTATATTTCGATAGTTGTTTTTAGAAAAACTTATTTTGGAATTTTATCATGATTCAGGTTAAATTCTCCGGACTACTCGATGCATTCGAGTTCGTCAGTTTTGGTGTTCCGTTGGAACAAAGCGCATATATTGACCCTGATACAGGGAGAATCTTTTGCGTGTCTGCCGAGATTGAGATGGAAGGGGAACTCGTTCCCGACGATCTCGAAACCTCAAACCGATATATCTCGATACCACACAAAAATGACCTAAACTTAGGCCGTGATCTGGCGTTGTCCTTCGCCGAAGAAGAGCTTTCCAGTCAATACAACGTCGTTGCAGGCTTCTTCCAGCGAAAAGGAGCATACAGCCGTTTCAAGAGTCTTTTGGAAAGCCAGCGATTGATCGAGAAGTGGTACAGATTTGAAGAACTTGCGACTGAAAAAGCATTACGCTTATGGTGTTCTGAGAACGGCATTGAGATCATCAATGACAAACCTTTTCCCTAAAGAGGCTCAAGATACGCTTGGTGTAGACGGCATGGCCAGTTTGGGTTAGCATCAATCTGCTTTTTAGGAAAGTTCATTGAGCTTTTCTCCATCCATTGAAGCACAGCAATAATCGTAATAAGCGAAGTTTGGTGACCGATGGACGAGGTGTGCCTTTGGGCCTTTTTGTCGCAAGCTCTAATCGTCACGATATGAAATTGACCAAATCTACTTTTGAATCCTTCATTGTAGAGAGACCTCCTGTCACAGAAGAAAAACCTCAACATTTCTGCGCCGATAAAGGGTATGATTATCCTGAGGTAGATACAATAATTGACCAATGGGGATATACAGGCCATATCAGCAGACGTGGCGAAGATACTCAACAGCGACAACAAATTCCTGGTTACCGATCTCGCCGTTGGGTCGTTGAACGAACTCATTCTTGGATGAACCGATTCCGTGCTCTCTTAATCCGATGGGAGAAAAAAGTCGCAAATTACTTAGCCCTATTACATTTTGCCTGCGCATGGATTTCTTTTAGAGCTGCCGGTGTTATAAAAACACTGTAAGATAGAATCTCCGGCTGAAAAAAATTAACCTATCACCTTCTTTTTTGAAGGCAAGGGAGATACTCTGTCTATTGTTTGCCTTTATCCCTCGATAAATCCAGCCTGCCTCCATTTCTTTCACAAAAAATCCTTTCGTTAGCGTGATGTTAGCGTGACAACTTGGTTTGCTCGCTTGTTGAGTTAGCGTACTGTTACGCTAAAAAATTTCTGTAAATGATCCACTGGATACGGTACGCTAACTTTCAATAAAAAAGTTAGCGTAACAGCACGCTAACATACGCTAAAAATTACGCTAACTTTTTTATTATAATTGCTTGGCGTTAGCGTGACATTAGCGTAACGTATACCAACCGTATATTTTGATGTAATTATCAATTGGGATAAGGCTTAGAAAAAATAACATTTTTCGGATAGGCTCATAATCAATTTATTTTGGGAAAGTCTTTATCAGTGTCTCAATTCTAAAGGTAGTTCGATTCAAGGGGGAACCCATTCCAATAAAGAATCTGCGCAAGCAGCTTATGTGTCTCAATTCTAAAGGTAGTTCGATTCAAGGGGGAACACCCCTCCAATTAAAGTTTTAGAGGGGAGACATTTTTGTCTCAATTCTAAAGGTAGTTCGATTCAAGGGGGAACATTACAATTTATATTTGAAACATTACTAAGAGAAAAAGGTCTCAATTCTAAAGGTAGTTCGATTCAAGGGGGAACTTTGTGGGTGTTTAGTTTCCCCCACAGGAAGTACATTGTCTCAATTCTAAAGGTAGTTCGATTCAAGGGGGAACTGACGGCCACCCAGTTCTGTACTCTTTCGGATAGACTGTCTCAATTCTAAAGGTAGTTCGATTCAAGGGGGAACAAGCTGAAGGGAAACTGACAGCCGAGAAGGAACGAGGTCTCAATTCTAAAGGTAGTTCGATTCAAGGGGGAACTTCGTTGATTTCCTGCCGCTCGGTGGGTAGCTCTATGTCTCAATTCTAAAGGTAGTTCGATTCAAGGGGGAACTGGTGGCCTGCCCCGTTAGCGGGGCGGATGGCCAAGTGTCTCAATTCTAAAGGTAGTTCGATTCAAGGGGGAACCAATTTGACTGGACAGACTTCAACTGTCCAAAGCTGTGTCTCAATTCTAAAGGTAGTTCGATTCAAGGGGGAACTTTGCGCAGAAGAGAGCGCAGAGTATCTAAAAGAACTGTGTCTCAATTCTAAAGGTAGTTCGATTCAAGGGGGAACTCGAGACCCTTGATGTTCTCGAAAGAAGGAGAAGGGTGTCTCAATTCTAAAGGTAGTTCGATTCAAGGGGGAACGCGCGGGCTGAGCAGGAAAGGGCTGCGCGTAGGGTGTCTCAATTCTAAAGGTAGTTCGATTCAAGGGGGAACCTGTTCGTCTACCGCCCCACGGAAGGAGGGTGGCCTGTCTCAATTCTAAAGGTAGTTCGATTCAAGGGGGAACGTGCTTTGTGGAAGCCCCTGAAAGCTTCCGAGGGATGTCTCAATTCTAAAGGTAGTTCGATTCAAGGGGGAACTAGGGTGTCCCTTCCAGATGGAAAGAAAGGGAAGTGTCTCAATTCTAAAGGTAGTTCGATTCAAGGGGGAACTCTCATCAGAGACAGAATGGAATGCGTTCAAGACATGTCTCAATTCTAAAGGTAGTTCGATTCAAGGGGGAACTGAAAAGAAGCTTGACCAATTGATGGTCAAGTGGGTGTCTCAATTCTAAAGGTAGTTCGATTCAAGGGGGAACTAAACCGAACAGGGTGGACGTATTCTATTCCGTTGTCTGTCTCAATTCTAAAGGTAGTTCGATTCAAGGGGGAACTTGGCCATCCAAGTGGCCAATGAAGGATATTTGACCGTGTCTCAATTCTAAAGGTAGTTCGATTCAAGGGGGAACGTGGTCTTCTACAGTGAGGAGAAATCTGGTTGTGTGTCTCAATTCTAAAGGTAGTTCGATTCAAGGGGGAACCAGCCTGTGAGGCAGGGATCACAGGAAATGCTTTCTTGTCTCAATTCTAAAGGTAGTTCGATTCAAGGGGGAACTTTACGATGGAATTGGAAAATTAGAAGGAGAATAAAATGTCTCAATTCTAAAGGTAGTTCGATTCAAGGGGGAACGAAACGGGACATAGGGACGATATTGGTCCCATAGATCTTGTCTCAATTCTAAAGGTAGTTCGATTCAAGGGGGAACGCCCTTGGCAATTGGGCCTGCCAGGGGTGGGTGATGTCTCAATTCTAAAGGTAGTTCGATTCAAGGGGGAACTTTCGACCAATTTCATCAACTTGGCCAAATGGCCAAAGGAGAGTCTCAATTCTAAAGGTAGTTCGATTCAAGGGGGAACTGTTGGAATCACATATGAATTCGACTCAAGAATGATGTGTCTCAATTCTAAAGGTAGTTCGATTCAAGGGGGAACAAAACTGTCGGAAGGTTTGTTAAGGAGACCAAAAGAATGTCTCAATTCTAAAGGTAGTTCGATTCAAGGGGGAACGTAGAGATGGACCATGTGTCATTTGCCACATGTGTGGTGTCTCAATTCTAAAGGTAGTTCGATTCAAGGGGGAACTAGCGGAGAAGATGGCGAAGAAGATGGCAAAGAAGATGTCTCAATTCTAAAGGTAGTTCGATTCAAGGGGGAACATAAGAACCCAAAAGATGACATCAGGGTTCAAATGGGTCTCAATTCTAAAGGTAGTTCGATTCAAGGGGGAACGCGAACAATGTGAACAAGCCGTTCTTGTTCAGTATGTGTCTCAATTCTAAAGGTAGTTCGATTCAAGGGGGAACTATATTGAACAGATCGTTTCTGTTCAAATAATAATATGTCTCAATTCTAAAGGTAGTTCGATTCAAGGGGGAACTTAAACATTTGAAGACAAACCTAAGCGAAATAGAAGTTTGTCTCAATTCTAAAGGTAGTTCGATTCAAGGGGGAACAAAAGTTTGTTACACTATAAAAAGTCAAGTAAGAGGTCTCAATTCTAAAGGTAGTTCGATTCAAGGGGGAACCTGTTGATTCTAGGCATCCCTTTGGATGGAAGTCCTTTGTCTCAATTCTAAAGGTAGTTCGATTCAAGGGGGAACGTTGTCAGTCCATACAGTCGCCGAGTTACCACTATTGTGTCTCAATTCTAAAGGTAGTTCGATTCAAGGGGGAACAGGACTTGATCGAGGTGTTCTTAGACGGACACTAGAGTCTCAATTCTAAAGGTAGTTCGATTCAAGGGGGAACTGGCAGCGAGTTATCATGATGAATAATGCATTTCTATGTCTCAATTCTAAAGGTAGTTCGATTCAAGGGGGAACAATGGATGTAAAATGGGGCAAGCTCGGAGAAAGAACTGTCTCAATTCTAAAGGTAGTTCGATTCAAGGGGGAACACTGCACGAACCATCATGAGATGGACGTGCTCCATCGTGTCTCAATTCTAAAGGTAGTTCGATTCAAGGGGGAACGTGTACAAGGGTACGCCTTCCGGTATGATATTTTTGTGTCTCAATTCTAAAGGTAGTTCGATTCAAGGGGGAACGGGCAAGTCGACACTATGTGAGCAGACAGGAATTTGTCTCAATTCTAAAGGTAGTTCGATTCAAGGGGGAACCCTTGCTTTCTGGAGGCCTTGTCATTGTTGGGCTCCAGGGCACTAAATTCTGGCATGGTTTTTGAAACCCCATTTCAGCGAATGTGATTTTCGTCCCAGAGGGGGAGGCAAAATTAGCCATTTGTAAGTTCCTTTTTAGCATAGGGTTACAAGTGAAGAATCAATTTGGAAAGCTCGCTCATGCAATATTGAGTATTTAAGTTGTTATTTCCCAAATATTTAGAAGAATTTTTTGGGGATTTTTTTTGTATGGGCATAGTATCTCTGTTGATGTTCACAGCTTTATACCTCTGTTTTATTGACACTTGAGCCTCCCAACTGCGGCATTAGCAGGTTTTAGAAAAGGCAGAAAAAAGATTGGATCTTTTAGCTGTGACTCTTTCTAGCTTTTCTAAAGCCTATACCTCGTCAGGTTAGTACACAAGGGGATAAACGCAGAGCAAATTGTCAAAGAGCAGTCTATTATATTTTGCTTTTGGTTTGTTTGCAAGAATTTTTTTTTTATTTTTTCAATTTCTTTTTAGGGCAATATCTCCTCTGGGCTGGAGGCATCCAGGCTTTTGTCTAAGATGGATTCCAGGTCAGCGATGTCTTGCATTTTTTCTAATTTTTCTTGTATGTCTTGTGGCATATTGTTAAAGCGTTTTTTTATGATTCTGCATATAGATTTTTTTAGGGTTTCTTGTTTGCCTTCTTGCCTGCCTTCTTCAACATATTTCTCTTTGCCTTCCTTCAAGCCTTCTTTTTTCCAATAGTTTATCAGTCGTTCGCCTAATGTTTCTATCATAGTGAAACTCTCCTTTCTTTTTTCATACTGAATTTCAGAAAGAATTTCTTCGATTTGCGGTGTTTGGAAGCATTTTTTCATAAAATAGGCAAGCCAATTGCTGATGGCTTTCCAGATTTCTTTATCGGTTTCTTGTTCCAGGCCACGAAAGCATTCCAAGATAGAGGAAAAAAGTTTTTCTTCTGAGAGAGGATGCTCTAAAAGGAAGATTTTTGCCAGATTGCCCGCCAGCTTTTGAAGCTTATCTTCTGGATAGTGGGAAATATCCAGGAGATAGTAGGAAAAATCGGGTATAAACCCAGGGAAGAGGTGGCTATCTTCTACTATTTCGCTTAGTTTTTGGAAAGCTGTCCACTTGTGTTCTCCATTGTAAAGAAGGATCGGGAACACGGGCGGCAATCGAAATCCTTTGCTTTTTCTCTTGTTTTCCTCTGTATTTTTGAAAATATCTCGCCACAGTTCGGTAATATATACGAGAAAACGAAAGGGCATGGTGAAATCTACACTGGATTGGTGTTCGATAAGGATATACAGATAGACTTCTTTTTCTTTTTGCTTGAATGGAACCCGATAGATAATATCCGATTCTCTTTCTGCAAAATCTTGTAAAATGAAGCTTTTGTCCATTTTTTCTGCTTTTTCCAAATCCAGCTCTTTTTTCCATTCGCCTTCTATGTACTGCTCTATGACTTCCTGGAAAATCTTTCGGTAAGACAAAAGATGTTTATAGTTTCTATCGTGTGAATAGTCCATTGTTATCCCTCTATTGTTGTCGTTATTTTATAATACGTCTTTTCTTCATGGGTTACAAGTTTTTTTTTAAGGGAGTTTCACGAAAATTATCCATCGTTTTTGTAAAATTGTATCTGGGGAGTTTTTCTTTCCCTTAGTGCTGCTGGTTTTCCTCCTGGATCATTCCAAAGCCCAGGGAGTTTTTTTCTCCTATACCGCATTCGTAGGCTGTATAGATCAAATCCGTACTTCCTGATAAATAAAAAGGAGAAATAAAGCTTTTTATTTGAGTTTCTCTTTTTTGATTTCCTTCTTGTATGGTTACTAATTTTGATATTTTTCTACTACTGTATCCACCATGTCGCTTGATGTATACATCGTCCCATGAAAATGATAGCTCCTTTTTTTCAGGGGTATGGCCATATAGAAGCACAAATTTTTTTAGTAGATTTTTGTAGATTGCTTCTGAAAATTCAGGTTCTTCTGGACGTATATAGTGAGGGACTTTACTTAAAATATCTGTTTTTCCTTTGTTAGACACTACGATAGGAGATAGGCATAAAAACCTGCTTTTTTTTGATATGCCATTGCATGAACTAAATTCAGGTTTAGGGAGTGGGATAATATCTGTGATTTGAAAATTTCCTATAGCATAGTGACTGGCTATTGTAATATGTTTTTTATTAAAAATTCCCATAATTAGATGTTGGATAAATCCTTCTAAAATAGGAGAGGAAATATAAAGCTTGCATGGCTTCATATTATGAATAATCAATTTGTTCCCTTTCGCCTCCATATCTTCAATAAAAAGCTTCGAAAATACAAATAATTTTAAATTTTTTCCTTGCAATGTCTTATAACCCTGATTATGCAGCCAAGATGCATAATCAGGGGATGCATTAGCTAAAATTTGATAGATTGCGCCAGATAGTGGATATTGGTAGTTGATAGGTATTGTACATTCTTTTTCTAAAGGTTTCAGTGTTAGTTCTAGTCTCATTTGTTTAGCCTATTTTAAAAATCAGGATGGAAGGTCATTTTTTTATCGAATTAATTTTCGTGCTAATGTTACTAAAAAAAGATTGATAAGAAGTAAATTTACAATTGCTGAAAATCCGACAAACCAAACATCTAAGGATAGAAGTTCTTCTCCGTAAGGCAGTACAATATCAGGAGCAGCACCACAAAAAATTGTGGCAATGTGGGGGACATAGTGAAAGGGAATTTCTCTGAAAAAAAGATATATGGCACTGCTGACAGTAAAGAATATCATCCAAAACAAAGGTCTTATGAAGCTGGTACCAAAAAGGCAGGAGTATTTTCCAAGCCAATATCGAAAATGTTCTTTTTTGCTTATCTGATGCTCTATTTCACATATTTTAATATACACTTCATCTGCTTTAACAAAATTATTAGATTCTACTAGCATACGTTGGAAATGCTTGAGTTCTTGCATAATACCTTGTAATTCTTCGTTTGATTTGTCTTTTAATTTCGTATACCGTGTTGTAAGGATTGCTGAGATAGTTTCATCGGACATTATGCTGGTAGCTATAGATGCATTGGCTAGAACGGGATAACCTTCTTTGAAGATAGACTGGCTTAAATCGAGATGTTTGATATCTGCTTGAGAAAAATCTACAGCCATGCCCTGTTCATTTTTTTCAAAGACTGCCTGTTTAAATTGAGCGACCTGGGCAACTGTGATTGATTGAAAATTGGGAATTGTAGAGAATACAGCATTTCTAAAATCTACACTTTTTTCAAAGGTAGCGGCCTTGAAATCTGCTTGTTCTAAAAAATGGCATCCTGAAAATTTGGTTTCTGCGCTAAAAATAGCTAACTCTTTTTTAGAACTCGAAGTTTGTATTTTAGTAAAAGTGCTAGAAGAAAAATCGCTGATTTCTCTATAAACAGAAGATGCCTGAAATTGCTCTAAAGAGCAATTTTTTAGACTAAAGGGGAAATAAAAAATATTTCCTTGTAAGATAAGTTCCGATATACCTTGGAGATTATCTAAGTTTACTGATCTTTCAAATTGGTTTGCTTCGAGAATAATTTTGCTAGATTTTTTGCAATTTCCACTTTCTTTATTATCCAGTCCTGCGAACAAATGACAAAACTTTATATTTGATTCAATAATTTTAGAAAAAGGTAATATTAATTCTTTATAAAATTTTACTCTATCAAAAAGCAACTTTGAAAGAGTTTGAATTTGAAATTCCATAGAATCATGAAATACAGTTCCTTCCCAGGTTATCTCACTTAAAGAAATTCCATACACTGCTAAACAAACAGGTTTCCAATGCTGCCCTCTATTGATCTTGATTTTAAAGGACTTGAAATCGTCTAAAAAAAGTTTGAATTCTCCATAAAATTCTGTCTTATCAAAATTGAAAGAGCTATTTTCTCTAGGTTGTTTGAAAGTGAAAGTATTGCGAAAGCTTGTATTCTGAGCAGATATGTTTATCCATTTACACTCTTCAAGATAGATTGGGCTTAAAAATTCTTCTCCTTTGAAAATGAGTTGCCCTTGCTTTCCATTTTCCTGACAACCTTTTATTGTGATAGGTGTATTAGGAGAGTCTTTTATGGTAATTTTATCGAAAGAACAATCAACAAAAGATAAGTCTTCTATTTCAATATTTTCTAAAATTAATTCATCCTGAAAACTACAATTCTTAAATATTATTTGTTTACTTTTGATTTTTTCTAGTTTTACTTTTTTAGAAAATTGAAGATTACAGATGGTAGGTACTATGTTTTTGTTTTTTTCATCAAAGTAATCAAATTGAATAGAGCGATGATAAAGGTAAACTGGATGGCCAATCTTATAATTCCCAACTGTAAAAGCAGAATGGATAAAGATGTAAGCATCTTTGGTTTCTTTATAAAAGCTATTAAAAATATCTGGGGCAATTTCCTCTGTAAAAATGGTCTGGAAATAGATGAATTTTGTTTTGGCAAGATCTTGGATGATGCTAGAATCAGGCCAATCGTTTTTGAGCCAGTAATAAAGAAGACAGAATTTATGAATATAAGATAGATTACAGCCCTGTGTATCCGTGAAAAAATTTACAAAATAACGTTTTGTATAGTCTTTACAAAAATATTCACAGCGCATTGACTGGTTTATTGGGTTAGCTAGCAGTTTTTCTAAGGGAAAATCCAGATATCGAATATGAGCATGTTCTGTTGCATCTACAAAAAAGAAAATATTTTCAGGCAATAGAGAATTCCCTTTTCTTCTCTCATATAACCAATCAATGGATCTTTTCAGATTGTCATAATTCTCTTTTTCTTTAAATTTATTACAATAAGAATAGAAATCATCTAGTTGATCGGCACTTAATGCTCTATACTTTTCCTCTATTTTTAAAGAGTAATTCCAATTGGCAGTAAAAAAAATGATTCCATTGTTGGGTGAAAAAGGAGAATCTAAAGGCAAAGGGAGATATTCTGGCTGATCTGTAGCTAAAATATAAAATTCTTTTAATCGAGGTTTATCTAACGTTCTTACAGATTTTTCTGTATAGCGAAAGGTGTCGCGCAGAACGTATATAGCAAATTTCCCTTTTTCATCACTTGCCTGGTATAGGAAATAGCTCTGGTATTCTTTTGTAAAAACAACATCATGAAATCGCTGTTGTAAATATTCTCTAATTTCTTCTGGAGTAAGGTTTCTTTGATAGTTCTGGTATGTTAGCTCACCCTCATAATCATAGAAGTGACGACTTGTTGCCCGATGTATTCCATGATTTTGTAAAATTTTCAAAAAATCTTCTACCAGATTTTTCCATTTGGAACGCCATACCGATTGTTTTTCTTCAAGTATTCTCTTGAGTTTATCTTCACACAAAATTCCATTATAAGAAAAAGTATCGCCCAAAAAAGCTTTGGGGTCGTTTAAAACATCCTGGATCAGCTTGATCAAGAAATCCGAAGTCGTTTTTATCATTTCTTGCTTGTCTAAAAGGTGATAAGCTCCAATTCTATAGGCTTCTAGCCAGTTTTGCTCATGGGCTGAAATCAGAATGACAGGAATCTCTATTCCCTCTTCTCGAAGTTTTTCCAGTATAATAAAGCCTTGTCTCATTTTTTCTGATTCTTTTATATTTGCTTGCGTTCGTGGGATAATTTTATTCCCTTCTTTTCCAAGAAAATCTTTGACCAGATCAGTATTGACAAAGTATTGATCCAGGATAATGAGTGAAATATCAGGAGAAATCAGTTTCTTTAGCTCTTGGTAAGAATGTGCAACTAAAATTTCATAAGAAGTACCATCAAGCTTTTTTTTTAGTCTGTCAATGTCTTCTTGATTGTCGTCTACAATTATAAGAATGGGGTTTTTCATCCATTTTCCTCCAATTTTTTATGAAATTGCATTATATCGCCTTTGAACAATTCTATGATGTCATCTTTTTTGATTTCTGTTTCTTTTTGTATTCTTTCAAAAAGTTGACGGTTGAGAAAGCCTTTTTTTTCATCTCCCAGGTATTCTAAAAATTCTTTGATATTATCATGATTCAGATTTTCTTCTAAAAAGATAAACCAGTCTTTCCAAAAGAGAGAAGGATGCAAATCTAAAAAATGAGAAATTTTTGCAGGCATAGAAGAGATACGAAAACTTATTGGATTGCGAAGATAATCATGCCGAATGCATCGTAAACAAGCGATAAATTCTGCTGTATATCGAATTTGCCAGTTTCTCTCGTATTGAAGGCTCTGATCAATCTCTTTTAGTATTTCTTGGAAAGTATATTGTTTGCTTGATGGTCTTTGAAGCCAATCCAGAAAATAATCCATATCTGGCTTCTTGGAAAAGAGTAAATGTTCTTTTTTTATTTCTATAAAAGAAGCATAATTGTCTAAATAATAGATAGCTACTTTTTTTAAAACAGGCTTGTTTTCCAATTGCTTATAGATATATTTCTCTATATCTGTGACAAGGATGTAGTCTGGGCTTTGAAAGCCCAGATTGCTATAGGCTGATTGGAATATTTTTAATACAACATCCAAATTGTTCATTTTTATCTCGATTTTTTACCCCCCTTGCCTTTGTAAGATGATTGGAATTGCTGGTTATAGTAATAAAAGAAATCATTTTCAGAAATAGAAAGCAATTTCAGTATCTTAGTAAATTGGTATCCCAAATGCTGTGATTGCTGGACAGGCTGCCATGTATATTGTAAATCGTATTCATCTAAAAACAAATAGAGCTTTGCATTTCCACGATGATCAATTATACGAAGGTTCTTTTGAGATAGATCATTCACTTTAAAATGGTTCAAGTCAGCTACTTGCATTCTATTAAAAAAGTCAAATATCATGGATAATTTATCAAATTTTGTCCAATGTGACCATTCTTCTATCCCCATTTCCAAGGATTCCAATAGTGGCAATCTTCGAACATAGACAATGGAATGGTAGTCATCAGGCATCACTTCTTCTAAAAGATTGTTGAGTAAAACGAGGCGGTAAGGGAAAAGTAAAGGATGGGAGTTATTCCATTCTTCAGCTTCTTTCAGATCCTGTACTAAATCCGAAATTTGTATTTCTCGATATTGGTCATGAGCAATCCAGTATTGATCCACAGGTATAGTGTGAGAAGGTATGGATGTTCTGGTGGATGACTTTCTAAAAATTTCTTTTATGAATCTTTTACTTCCTTCTTTGTCTGTAACATTACGATAGTTACTCAAACGGTCGCTAAAGTTATTTTCAACAATTGCCCTGCAAACCAAAGGAAGCCATTGCTGAATGGAAGGAAGGGAAACGTGTAAAAAATTAAAATCAAGCCTATCGGAATAGGTTAGATCATTTACCTGAGAGATTAAAATTCTATAGCAATGAAAACGCTGAGAATCTTTCCCTTTCCCTTTGTCATAAATTTGGTATTCCTGGTTGACAATATCTTGTAACTTTTTATCAAATCCTTCCAAGATTCCTGGTTGAAAGAAAAGATAGCTTTTAATTTCTATAAAAAAAATACAATAGGGAGATGAAATAATAATGTCAATCTCTCGGTTTCTTTTTCCTAAATGAACATTGGCAATCAGAGAATAATCCTCTGGCTGGATTTCCGCTAGAATTCTTTCACTTCCTTGAGGATAGTTTCTACTATCTTTTCTGCATAACTCTATTACAGTTTTTTGTAAAATTTTATCAAATTGGTTAGCAATTGCATAAAAACATCTGCCTTCAAATTCGTGTGCAAAGGGTTTGCATTTATGAATGCGGATATATTGGCTCAATGTAGGAACAGATATGGATGATTGTCTTTTTAAAGCATCATAGAACAAAGAAGGTTCTTCGTGAAAATAAAAGAGAGAAGCACATATTGAAGGATGTGAAAAACCAGAAATATTCAATCCTCGGAATTTATAAATATAGTGTCCTAATTCTTCTATGCAGAGACTTTTGTTAACACCATGAGCAAACAGCGTTGTTTCAGGATTCCAGATAATCTTTTCTAAAGATTTATCAATGTTATGTAAGACATTCCAGCTTTCTCCTGGATTGTTAGCGAAGAGAGTGGAGATATTCCAAAACAAATTTTTTAATTTTTTGACTTTGCGTTTTTCTCTCTCTATGGAAATCTCTTCAATAAAATCTTTGCTAATTTTAGTGAAATTTAGCCAATAAGGCTTTAGGCAAAAAGGCGCATCAGGGGATTGGAATATAAGATTCTGGCTATCTATATCTTTTCCAACAATTTTTTCATGACTTACCACAGCCAAGAAATATTCTTCGCCTTTTTTTAGAAGTAAAACTGGCCATGATTCTTGTTCCTGGCGGCACACTTCCAGAGCAAGCTGTTTTTCTATTAGCTCTCTGTACCAGGTATAATAACTTTTGTCTTCAGAAAATTCTTCTATAAACTTATTGGTTAAGAGATTATCTATGTCTGCTTTTACGGGGGGAGAGTCAGGAAATTTTTCCAATAGAGCTTGCAAAAAAATATCAGTTTTGCGACCTAAAAAATAGGGCTTTTGATTGATTTTAGACACAATAGTATTTATTACATCTGGTCCTAAATTTGTGCTATATTGGTTTTTGGCGATGCTTTGCAATTTGCTTTGTAATGTAGGAGAAATTCCAAATTCTTGCAAGATTTTATTTCTAGTTTCAACCTGATGAAAGAAATCTTTTTTGCTCAGGAATCGGACTTTATCCGTGCTGGTATATAACGAAAGCCTTTCTTCTTTGCTTTCTGAGCTAAAGACTACTATACCTTTAGAGTATCCTTGTAATTGAATTGCATCTGCAATTTTTTTCCCTTGTGTTCGAATAAATTCTATTCCCTGGTCAGGCTGAATTTGTAAATTTTCTTTGCTTATGGTATTTCCTTTTGAATCTACAAAACAGGAAGCATCCTGAAAATTCATATCGAGCAAGAATAGAACAATTTGATTTTGCCAACGATTCAAAAATTTTAAGGCATCTGGACCATCTTTAACCCATGCCAGATTGTAATTTCCTAAGCAGGCGATAAGGAGCTTCTGAAACTCGGAGTATTCTTCTGTCGGATGATAAAACATGTCATCTACGACAGTTATAATAGGGCGTTCATCATCTTTAAATTCTAGGGAAAGAACTTCGTTCTCTTCTCTTTCTGGATTGCCCTGAAGGGAACGACCAATAACCTGATAGTAAAGTTCTTTCAGTCTGGAATTTTCTTTAGAATATAATACAAGATTAGCTATTTCACGTGCTATTTCGGGCTGACCTTTTTGTATATAAAAAAAAGCAAGATCAAGTCCATGCTTTTGAATCTCTTCGATGATACGCTGCTTATCCCATTTTTGTCCTACATTCTCTAAAGAAAAACGGTATTCTGCATCGTATTTTAAAGTATGTTCTACCAATACTCTCATGCTTATGGGATGAGAGTATATAGTATTATAGATATTACTGAAAAGTGCTACAGGATCTGCTTTCTTGCCTGACTTAAGGAAAAAGAGTATCTCTTGTAGATTCCAATTTTTTTCTATATATAAGCAACCTTCTTGTTGTTTCCATGATTTCCCTTGCGGATTTTCATGAGAAAGCAAAACAGGTGTAGGCTCTTTCCTGCAAAGCATTTCCATCATTTGTTGTTGAATATTGCTATCTTCCAAAGAAAGCAACATAAAAGGAGGATGATCTTTTGAGACTTTAAGAATGAGTTTTTCCAAGATTGTTTTTATTTCAGGTATCATTCTTTACTCCAGAGAAAGCCATTTTTGGGCTTCATTTATAAAGGTTTGAGAAAATTGAGAAGAGTCGCTTTTCGAGAAATTATTTCTTAAATCTTGATAAGGTTTTTGAAGAGTTTCCATGCCTGTAAAATCTTCTGGTTTAAGATCGGGAAGCAAATCCTGGATTTCCTGGCTCACTTTTTCCCAATGCTTCTTGCCTTTTTTTTCTGGCTCTGATAGAGTGCTGGAAACGCTAGAATATTGCTCGCTCAGACAAATTTTTTCAAGCTGAGCAGATAAGTACCAGGGAAGCAATTTTTGGAATAGAGCATACTTTTCGGCTTCTTCTAGTTTAAAAAACTGCCCATCGTTGAATCCTTCAGCACGAATACCATGCCAACCATGATTTTCTAGTGCATTAAGAAAATTATTGCCATATTTTAAAACAGACTCCATAGAAACAAAGATGCATTGATTTTCTATTTTTTTATAGGACTGCTGTCCTCTGCTGAAAAAAATTATAGGTTTTGTTTTGCCTGCTTCAAGTGCTTGGCGATAAAATATTTCATTATCAAGCCTGGCATCGCTTTCATGAATAAAGGCTGCATCGTATTCAGAGAGATTATGATATTGACCGTTGTTGAGCTTAATACTAGGAGCTGACTTTGTCATACTTACGTATTTCTCTCCAAAAGATTCTTTTATTTTTAATAATTCTGTTTTATCTGGACTGAAAACCACTAAAATTTTTTGAATTATCATAAAATTCCCTTTTATAGAATCAATCACAAAAATCTTCTCCAACGGCAGAAAGAGTGGAAGGAAGCTCTACTGTCAAAGTGTATTTGAGGCCTTCACCTTCTTTATAGTATTTTTTATTCTCGTTATTGGTATTCCAATCATAATTTGATTGAACATGACAGGAGCTTTCTACAACTATGTGAAAATATCTTAGTAATTCTTTGATGCTTGCTATATCATTACCTGTAGCACCTGCAGTTTTTTCCAACATACTACGAATATCTACGCATCCTTTGCCTTTATCTTCCAATTCTATGCGTAATTCTTGTCCATTCTGACTGCAGCTTATCCGAAATTTACGTTCTTCTGGTTTCGTATGAGGAGAGTAGGCGTGATTGTCTGCTCCCTTTATAATAGCTCGAATTCCTTTTTCGAATAGGCTTTTTTCAATATAAATTTCGCCTTCTCTCTCTAAATTTTTCTCTATATTCAGATTAGGGAATTCACCAGAAAGCTTCAAAAAAAATTCTTTGAGATTGCATCGAAAGAGTTCTTTTATAGATTGCATTTTTTCTTTTTCCCAAGCCTGGTACGAGGAAAATCCTTCCTGTATTTTGGTTCTAGCATTTTCTATATACTGTTTCAGTGCATTTTTTCCCTCTCCCGATACTATGTCCTCAATGTTTTGAAAATCTTTATCTATTCTTGCCAATGTGTCTTTCACTTTTGGTTCTGCCTGCTCATGAGTTATCTGGTAAATACCATAGGATGGCTCAGGCCCATAGAGATTCGATGCAAAAAAGCGAGAAAGTCGGGTAATGGCTTCTTTTTTTTGCATATCTTTTACCGCCTGAATATTGATATCTCGTCGAAGCTTATCAATGATCGGCATTTTGTCAACTTGTAAGCTCACTTCTTTTACTTTAAATCCAGACTGTTTTTCATGCTCTGGTCTGTATGTTTTCAAAGGAGTAGCCTTAAGCAATTCCGAAGCAATTAAAAAATGCCATACCGCCTGCATAGTTGGAGTTCCAGGATTGACCAGGACAAAGTATTCATGTCCATTTTCAGGAGTCCATTTGTTTTGTAAACCTACAATAAATTCTAAAAATCTGGGGTATACTTCCTCATATTCTGTAGGATCTTTAATCGGAAGCTTTTCTTTGTGTGCCTGGATGGAAGGAAAGCGAATCTGCATTTCTGAAATCAATTCATTGACAGGAGCTTCTGTTTTTTTATCTTCATTGTAAAGCAGGTAGAAATCTGTGAAATCGTTTATTTGGGAAAATAAAGTTAGATGAGGGCCATCGTATACTACGATGCCTTTTGCTTCCAACTCTTTTTTTTCTTGGGGAGATACTCTGGGAGATCTGCCTTTTGGCTCTGTGTTATAAGGATCATTATTTACAGAAATAGAAGAGACCAGGATTTTTTTTTTCGATTCTAGCATTTTTTTTTCCTTAGATAATAAATCGTTGATAAATTTTTTTTAATTTTGTTTTAGCATTTTTGGGATTTTGAGGATCGTGAAACCATGCATCCTCTGGATACCTGTATAATCGTGAATCGTCTACAGGAAAAAGAAGCATAGCCCTTAATTCTTTAAGAACATCATTATCATATTGTTTACCCAAATGATATTTGTTTTTTTCATTTTGTATATTTTGCCATGTTGTTGTATCCAGTCCAATGGATTGATCTGTGCAGTTTTTGTAGCGTTGACTTGGTCGAAAAAAATCTTTTGCATCAGGGATAACATGCACTGCGATGCTGCCATAGCCAAGAGCTTTAGCCCCACCGAGTTTATGATGCATGTTACCTGTCAGAGTAATGATAGTATTATTGGGTTCTTCTATCTCTATCGTAAGATTTTGTTCTAATTCCAGGCAATAGAGGAGTAAGCCTAATTCTTGTTCTGTCATGTTTTCCACTCGTATATTAAGGGAAAAATTTCTTTCTTCAGGTATAGGCCTGATGTTTGCCCCCATATTTTGGTTTCTGCTATTCCCGGCGTTTGTCCAGGTAGCTTTTTGATGATGGTATAATTTACGATTGTTGTTATTACCATAAAAAGCCTTGTGAGAAGGGTTGGGAGAAGGACAGACCACTCTCACTGAAGGGGGTGCTCCTGGAAAATTTTCCAATAGGTGCAAATCTCCAATATAAACCTTACCCTGGAAAAGTATATTGGTATGACCAGAAAGGCTCATTCCAAAAAGGCGACAGGCAGCACACAGATTATCGGTATTATCGCAAGGGCTAGCATTGCTTCCAACAATTGTGCATCCCTTTCCTACAATTTCCAATAGAGATCGCAGCATTCCTTTAAAAGAAGTAGCAGGAATACACTTTCTATTTCTAGTTTGAAAAAAATATTTCTCTCGATTGTTTCTATCACCACGAGAACCAATCCAGAGAGGGGTCAGTGTTTCCACTGTTCCTGTGATATTGCCACATATACCTTGAAATTTTTCATGGGTATTAGGAGTACAACGCAATACATCTCTGTGGGAACCTATCATTCGATAAGGATTCCAAAATTGTTCTTGTTCTGGCATAATTTCCCCTTATCCTTTTGTTTTTTTAGTATGGTCTTGTTATTTTATTTCTCTGTATCGAACGAATGTAGTTTTTCCATCGGAATTTTGCCATTCTTCCACAGCAAGAACTACCCGACTTCGTCTGTCAGGATTAGAAACAGGGTATTTCAAACGTCGTGGAATTTTCGATTCTATCCAGATTTCTTCTTTTTTGTGGTATTCTCCCCAGAGGACGATTTCTTTTCTTTTACTTTCCAAAGAAATGAGTTGATTGGAATCATCTTGGGAGAGCAGGCTCCAATCTGTTTCTCCTAAAAAAACACATCTGTATCCTATGCCAGGTAGAAAACGCCATTTCCATTCCCCTGATGTAGAAAAAATTCTTCCTCGATAGCTTTCGGCAGTAATAAGAGTAGGAGAGAAATAATCTAAATAGCATTCCCAAGGTTTTTCTACAATCATCCAAGCAGATTCTTCTGCTGAAAAATTCAACTGATGTAATTTTTCCAGCCATTTTTCTTGCGTCAAATCTTCTCTTTTAAGTATTGTCATGGCTACCTCGCATATTGGGTTAAAGGTACCCACCAGTCGAGACCCGCCATATATCCATTAAAGACTGGTGCCAATTGGGGAATCACAGTGGAGTAATTCTGTGTCAAATCATAAATATAGCGTACACCCGCTTGTGTTGGATTTACACATGAAGCTAAAGAAGGAAGATTGCTTTTGTATAAACCATACACATTACCTTCCTCTGATGTTACCATTTCTTGTAAACCTAAAATTTTTCCTTGCGTATCTTTGTAGTAAGCTAATTTAAAATCTGTTACTGTGGCTTCTATGTTTCCCATGCCACGAGATTTATGGGCACCTATACGTACCATCCTGTCTTTCAAGTCTCTCAATAAATAAGCCCATGCCCCTAGCATCCAAAGTTCAAAATTGCGAATCGTAATCGTTGTGAAAAAAGAAAAATCTCCAGAAGGCAAAGCCTGATAATCAAAGGGGCCTTGTGCTACTTTTCCACTATGCCTGTCTATAGCTACACCTGGTCTGACTTCCAGTTGACTGATGCTATTTTTAGAATAAGCATCGGAAATGCTACACCGTCCAATGAAATATGTAGAGCCAAACATTCTGCAAGCAGGACAAGAATAGCGATATATATTCTGACTATTGTTATTTAGGATGTCTTTTGGCTTCTCATTGTTTTTTTCTAATTCCCGACGATGCTGAAACATAGCACCACAAAAAATTTCTTCTTCATCGTCATTATATTCCTTGTATGGTAAACAGACTGCTGGTTGTTTTGTGGCTATCGTGCGGCATATCTTTTCGAAATAGGATCTCAAGACCCCTTTGAGAGAGCTTCCTGGTAAAAATACCTCTGGCTCTCCCCTTCGGTTAGTCTTGATAAATGCCATTTTCGTGCCATCTTCTGCTTCATAGCCTGATTTGATTAACAAAGGATCAATCGGCTTTATCTGCAACTGGATTTCACAAATAGAATAAATTTTCTTTAGCATATTTAATTTCCTTCAGTTTTTTTTTGTGATATTTCTTTGCTTATTTCTGTCAATTGATTTTTCAATATCTTTGCCCAATCTGTTGGTGTAACTTCTTGCATAGTACGATTGCAAAGGTATGGAATATAGCTTTCTGGATTGCTAAAATCCACTTTCTGTATTTTAAGATTTTCCAGCTTAGCCATTCCTAAACCGCGAGAAGTTCCTCCTCCCAGCCGAATGCCTTGTTCCCATTCGCTGAGCCCAATGGCAATCATGGAAAGTTCTAAGTCTTCTGGATTCTCTACCTCGATTTGGATTTCAAAAGATGTATTAGCAGGAATCACTTCAAAGTCATATTTTAAGCCTTCAACAGCTCTTTCACTGTCCCGATCTATCACCACTCCGTCTCGATGTTCAACGACTTTGCTCCATTGGAGGAGTCTGGCATCCTGAAAAAATAAGCGGCTAGCACTCATCAAAGAGCCAAAAAGCCAGCATACATCACAAATCTGTCTTTTCCCGTTAATTCCTGTGAGCCACTCATAGCGTTGTTTGCTATTTTTTTCTTTTATAGTATTGTTTATACTTTGGTAGTATTCCTGATCAGAAACGCAATCTACAAGAGAAACATTTTTGTCCAGCATACAGGCTTTCATATTGAGTAAATAGCAAAGTTTTTCTACTGTGCTGCGGAATTTTCCTTTTAGGGAAGAACCAGGCAAAATAGGTTCTCCATCAGGGGACAACAATACGCCTAAATCACTTCCTGACTCCCCTGGTTTCCCAGATCCAATGCGAAACGCAGCCTGAAAGATCAAATTTCCAGAAAATTTGTATTTCTTTTTCCATTGAATGGACTGTGCAATAGACATATTTTCTTCTCCCTATTCTTCTTGATTTTCCTGGGTTGGATTTTGTAATTTATTTAGATAAGCACAATGGGAACATAAAGATGGCACGAGTTGAAAGCTTAGATACCTTGCGCATTCTTTTTTTATCCTATTGTTCTCTTTTTTGTTGCCTTCTTTGATAATAGAAGCCTTGATCATGAGATCGTTGAGTTTTTCTTGCAACCAACCTTTGTTTTCTTCAGCGGACAACAATTCTAGTACCTGGCTCCAAAATGTTACTTCATTTTTAGCTTTTGTTTTTGTTGGCTCTTTTGTCTCTGCTGCTTTATTTTCAGCTTTAGATTTTTGATTTTTTATATATTTGCATACAGATTCCAGGCCTCCCAGTCGCAGATGGGATTCTATCGCTTTGATTTGGGAGCGTGAAGGCGTAATTTTACAATCCTCTATAATTTTTTTCATCTTGCTTTGCCACTCTTCTTCTATAAATCGTAGCATTTCACTTGATTGAATATATTCTTCCCATGTCATATTTTTTCCTCTATACTGCTACTTTTTTGCAATAGCAAAACTGAGCAACCAATGCTTCCACTATACTGCTACTTTTCTGCAATAGCAAAACTGAGCAACCAATGCTTCCACATAAGCCTTGACCATTTGTTTACGAATTTCACACTTTTTTTCATAGTTGTCGGTAGCCATCTCTTCTGCTTTTTTAGTGATGGCTTGAAAATCTTCTAAAATTGCAAATCCAAGTTGGGCATTGTTCTGGTAAAATAACCAACCCTGGTTATTGTTTTCCTTTCCTATCTGGTTTTTGATAAAACTTTCAATTTGCATAAAGCGTGTGGCTTGCAATGTCTTGGTTTGTAAATTTCGAACCTGGGACATGCCTTTTTCTTGTGTTTGATAAGCAGCAAAAAAATGTTCTCCTGCTTGAATGCCTTTTAAATAAAGCTCCTGGTCAATCCAGGCATCCATTTTTTCTAATTCTTCTTGCGAAAGTTTCATACTATATAACACCTCCCATCACTTGGTTTTCTATATGGAAACGATTGCTTATACATAATTTGCCAAAACCTTCTTCTGGTCTTAGCCCAGAGGATGTTTTTTCGATTTCAAACAATTTGTGAATCAAAGTATCCGAATAGGGTGCAGAAAATAAATATACACTTCCTCTCTGGATGGCAAACTCATCTTCTTTTGGTAGTCCATGTTTCTGTTGCCATCCGCGAACTTGCACCAAAGTCGAGCGTTCCCAAACAGGTGTACATTCTAAAAGACTTAATGTTTCTAATAAAATTTGGGGATCACATGTATAGCGAAGCCAAGGGTCTACTACAATGGTATGTGATTCCATGCCAATAGTAAAATATAAAAGCTTTTCTATGCCCATGTTCAAATGAGTGTTACAAAAATTTACAAAAGCATCGCTAAAATTGATTACTTTATTTTGAAAATCTTTATTATCTGGATGGACATGATTTTCTATTTCCCACACTGCTTCCCCGTAGCCTCTTGTCTTATTTTGTCCTAAAAAAATTTGAGACGATAGATACTGCAATTTTTTTAGTTTTTCTAAAAAGACAGGGTCTAAGCGGGCTATTCCTGCAAAAACTGTTTTAGAATCATTATCAGGTTGTAAAGATTCTACTCCATACAAAAAACCTGGACTTGATGTATGAGTGAGCCGATCAATACCAATGTGGACATAAAAGGCCTTTGCTAATTTTTGTCCATGAATATAGCCTGAGTATTCTTTGACTAAATTCTGGCATTGAGGGCATGAGTAACTTTTTTCTAGATTTAAAGGAATAGACTGATTTGGTCTTTTTTTCTCCCATAGTTTCAAGGCAGCATGTAGAAAGCAATAGTCATATACTCCATGAGGCGATGTAGGAGAAATGGGATTTCCCTCTATCAGAAAGCCTGGGTTTCTCTTGCAGCTCATCGCTGTCCCAGGTATAACTTGTCCAAGATTTTGTGGAAATGAAGGCAATATATCTGGGAAAAAATTTTTCCCATTGAAAAAATTGGGGAAATCTTGATCTTCTCCATAATGATCTAAATAAATTTTAGCGAGCGCACCTCTCAATGTTGTACCAGGAATATAGTCTAATATTTCTGGCATCTGGCTAGAGCGATTTTGTGTAATGCTAATGCCTGATAATGGTTTAATCATGATTTTGCTAAATAGATTATTGCTATTGACTACTTCTGTTGCTTCTACTGAGCATTTGTTTTTATTATCGGATTCTTGGAAACGCTTCCAAATATCTGGCAAAATTTCCTCCATGCTTTCCCCTTCTTCTTTGAGGAAAGAAAGCGTCTTCATATATCCAACCAAAGTAGAAACAGGAATGTCTATATTTTGCCCATTTAGCTGGATTTCTATACTATCTGACAAGGTTTTCAACCAGCCTAGCCCCCTGCTTTTTGAACTTCCTATTCTATCAACGGAAAGAATTCCGAGCAAAAGCAATGAATATTCCATAGGCCAAAACAAAGTATCTGATATGCGAATTTCTTCCATCTTATCGTCTTGGACAGGAGTAAGGGCTTTAGCGGAATGGACTCCCGTGATTTTTACACAAAGCTTTTTTTCTTGAGCTACTATCTCTTCTGTAGAATATAAAAAACCTGCTTTACTGGTGCCTAAAACTCTATCCATCTGATTTCTAGTCATAATCATCTTATGAAATGGAAGTTTTACCTCTTTAGAATCTAGAATAGGAGTATTGCGGAAAAATAGATGTTCACCAGAAAAATTGCAACCAAAAAGCCTATCTACGATGTAATCATTTTTTTCTGGCGAGGTAAAATTTTCTATTCCTGTGATATCGTTGGGATCTTGTATTTTGCAAAAGCCCAATGTAGCGGCTATTCTTTCACAACTTTCTCTTACAACCCCTTTTAAAGTTGCTCCTGGAATAAAAGGACGTTGCTGTTGGTCTCTTACAACGATACGATCTACCAGTCCTCCTGCCATCCCTGCCCCATTATGAATTCGAGATTGAAGAACGATGTTCCATTTTAGATTCAAATGATATTCCATGGTTGTTCCTTAAAGTAATTACTCTGGCAAAAGCGATACTACTTCGATCAGATCTGACAGAACAAATTCCCATGTGTTTTGTGCTGCTAACGCTTCTTGTTGATTTTGGTTTCTAAAAGAAAGCAATCTAAGAAAATTATTGCATTGAAAATGTGTTAGTGCTTTTAGCATTGCCTTGTGCTGTTCTGAATTGACCTGGCTTAAGTTAAAAAGTAAAGCCTGGAAAAGTAAGCGAGGACTCTGAAAGCAAGCAGTCCGTAAGTTTTGCAATTTACTTGTAGGCCATTTACTATCCTTAATTTTTTTGGCATGCTCCATTAAATCTTTCAAATCTTCTAAGGAATAAGGACGACGTATCATTCGGATACGATTATGCTGTGGCCCAATCCAGCAATATTCTCTTGCCTCTTTTATACCAGAAAATACTGTTTGAGTAGCATCATGAAAATCAATATAAGAAGGCATGCAGTATAGATTGCTGCGATGTTCATTCCCTTTCTGCTTGGCAAGCTTGAGCAATTCTTCTGATTGCTCAAGCAACATATGAAATGGTTGCTTTGCTTTGCCAATAACAACCCCTGAGGATATGGTAAATCCATTTTGTCTGATGATTTCTCTTTCTCCTGTAAAAAAATTGGCAATTTCCTGATTGGATTTACAGGCTTTTTCTATGCTATTTTTAGTATTTTCTGTAAATTCGACTGCTATATCATGTGCGAATTGTAATGCATCTTCTGCTGGTATTACAACAAGAAGATCATCTCCTCCTAAAAGTAGGATATTGCCATAAACAAAGTTTTTGTGTTTATCGTAGCAAAGTCGAGCCATAATTTCATAACAAGCATTGCGGATTCCCTCATCTACCACTTTGGAGAACAATTTAGACAATTCTTTCGAATTGAGTTCCATCAAAACCTTTCCCATAGAATTGCCATCAGCGTAAACCAAAGCAATTTTTCCAGTTTTATACCTTTCTCCAATCTTATCGAAATTTTCAGGTCTCATCTCATACCATTTAGGAGTATTGCTTCCAAGATAGTTTCTTTTAGAAAGATATTCTATAAAGCTATTCCATATACCTTGAGTTTGTGTTTCGCCAAAAGACTTTCGTTTGGCTTCACATACTTTGCATATCCACTGCTTTTCTTTCAAAACCTCAGCAGGATTTATAGCGCAACTTTCACAATCCTTCATAAAAGACGTGTGTTCAGAAGCAATAATTTCATTTCGATGTGCTTTATTTTTTCCCAAATTTTGATGTGCTTTTTTTACTACATCAAAATAACTATCTTCTTGTTTCCATATTTCGTAGCCATAAATGATCTGGGCAGTTCCAACAGTACTTTCCATATATTTTTTTTGCAGATTCTTCAGGCAATTTTCTATCTCTGCTTCCTCAGAATAAACGATGAATTGCCCTGTACCTCCATTGCAATAAATTTCTTCTATGTCCATGCCTTTAGATAGGATATCTATGGTTTCCTTTCTATTAAGGCTATCAAGTATTCCACTAGCCCCAGAAATTTCTTGCATTTTATCTGTGCTAAAAACAAATTTTTTGATGGAAGGCGTGTCTAATAATAAAACAAACTTTTTCATAATTTTAATTATCCCAATAGATTATGATTTTACTTTTTAAAACCTATTAGAACCTTAGCAATTTTACAATTTGCAATGATAAAATTTCCTAGCAAAACCTAATACCAAATGCTATTTTATCTACTACATCATACAGTGTCAATAAAATGTTTAGGAATATATTTTTTTTTATTTTATGTTTCATAAATATGATCTTAGTGCCTTTTGATATAAAATAGGAATAGAAATTTAGGAAGATAGAAAAAAAGCTATACTCTAGTTTTTTTTCATTAAAATTTAATTTTTATTAGATAAATGTCTTTGGAAAGCTTTTTTTCTTAATTTTAAGAGTTATTCTGTCAAGATAAAAATAAGGAGGTAAAATACACGTGAGATATAATAGCGTTTGCGATTGGTAGCAGTTGAAGTAACTTCTGATTTGATCACGAAGAATAAGAAGTAAAGAGTAGGTAGAAGGAGAGAAGAAAAAAACTGGCTCTAACAGAATCTGTGGTATTTATCGTCCACAAAAAAAATAAGACTGAATACCGCCTGCTGGAGCAGATGCTATTATCATAGCACTGCTCGTCTGGCACAGGAAAAATTTGCTAAGAACAGGCTTTGTTATAAGAGATTTTATAAATAAGGCTGTGACCACAGAAAACGTTAGAATAGGAAAAAAAATATAATTTTTTACTTCTCTCCTTCGTGTTTCTTCTCTTTATTGACTTTGCGGCGGATTTTTCCTTGCGGTTATAAAAAAATACTGTTCTTATCTTAACAGCGTCGGGCCTTGCCTTTAGGTCAATGGCTGCAAGCCTGGTTACTGGGCATCGGGGGGGAGGGAATTGGCTATTTTGCCTCTCTTGCCATCGTAAATTCTTGTTGTTTTGTAGATTTCTAGCTTGCCGTCTTCTCCAAAGCGTTTTGTTCGTTTTCGTAAATCTTCTATCTGGTTTTGGGGCATGGGGTGGAAGTTTGTGGCAATGGCTATGTTTTCTTTTAACTGGAATTCTTGCTCCATGCCTACTACAATGGTGCTGGCGGGGAGGCTCATGGAATAGCGTAGGCATTCTTCGATGGAAATGCCTGCTTTTTGGGGTGTTCCAGAGAGGAAGCCTCCTAATGTTTTGAAGCCGATGCTGCCGATTTCTTTTTTGACAAGAATGGGTAGAATTTCTTGGGTAAACGACTTGAAATGATAGTCCATAATTCCCAGGGGGAGCATGACTGCATCCCAGGCAAAGGGTTTGTTGAGCATTTCCAGGTGGATTTTGGGGTCTTTGTGGCCTGAAAAGCCGATGAAGCGGATTTTTCCTTGTTTTCTGGCTTCTATCATGGCTTCCATACCACCGCGCTGGAAAATCCACTCTGGATCATTGGGGTAGCAAACTTCGTGGAAAAGCATTAAATCAATATAGTCGGTCTGGAGGGCCTGGAGGCTTTCTTCTATGCTTTTCATTGTGCCTGCATAGTCTCTCTCATGGCCGCAGTTTTTTGTCATGAGTATGACTTTTTCTCTGTAGCCATTGCGGAGGGCTTTGCCCATTCTCCGCTCTGCCAGACCGTCGTTGTATTCGCGGGCGTTGTCGAGGAAGTTGATGCCATGGTCAATTCCATATCTTACAAAATCTACGGCATTTTGGTCACTGAAATGATCCAGGCTGATATTGAATCCTCCCAGCCCTAGCAAGGAAACCATCAAGCCTGTCTTTCCTAAAGGTCTTTTGGGGATTTCGCCCAGTTTAGCGATTTCTTGCGACTGGGTAAAGCTTCCTAGCATAATTCCGCCAAATCCCAAAAGAGACATTTTCATAAAATTTCTACGATCCATAAAGCATCCTCCAAATAGACTATCCTAACACGGATAAACCGTAATCAAAAAGAAAAAAATTTACCGCAGAGGCG
>CALKWO010000135.1 GCA_938003875.1 uncultured bacterium | reverse complement strand
ACCAAAGACGCAGGGATTGCGCTGGCGTTCGGCTTTTGAGCAGACATGACTTTTTTGGCGCAACCCTGAGGCTACAATCTATTGCAAGACAAAATTTTAAAACTTAACACGAATGAGGTTTAGGTTTAGGGTGACAGCAGTCTCATTTAAATGCGACATATTTTTCAAATATCCGAAAGTCATGTAATACACACTTTCTATTGTGTCCAGTTTTTGGGGTTCACTACAAAATTTTATTTCAAATTAAGGTTTTTTGATAGATTTTTTAGATATATGGTCTATTAATTTTATATTTTCTTGTATATTTTTATTATATTTAAATATAAATATTGATGTAAACAAAATTGCTATAAGCAATAGAGAGAAAAGAAAAATTATCCAAAGGTTTATAGTTTTTCTAAAATAAATTTTAATCTTTTTGTCTTGAGAAGAAGGTTGTAAAAAAATAATAGTTTGCCCTTTTGTTTCTTTTTTTTTCTCGTTATCAATTTCCCAGATTTCTGGTTTATAACCTTTCTGAGGATAAATTTTTATTTTTGTTGATTCTGTAATGGGAATAACTGCTGCTTCCTCTCTGCATCGGGAAGAGTTAATTTCTACCATTTGACAAGCTTCCTTTGGTTCCAATTCAATTCGAAATTTTACTATCTGCTCATATTCTATTGATACACAAGGAATCCTGTTTAATAATTTTGTATTGTTCAATGTTACAGAATTAACATCTTGAACATAAAAATCTGGACTATTGCTCAGCCGGATAAGCTTATATTGAATATCGGAATCTTTGGGATATTCTATGTATTCAGGAAAGCTAATCTTGACCGCCTGGCTATCATAAGAGATATATTGAGTAGAAGGAAAAGGGATATCTAATTTGTTTGCTTTACCTTCTATCTGGCTTTCTAATATACATTTGCCTTCTATGTTTGAAGCAATTTTAAAGCCTATTTGCAAACGTCTGGTAAAAAAATTTTTTAACTGGTTATAGGCATCCTCTTCCTTATCTATATCATCTAATAATTCTAGCAATTCTTTGCAAAAAGGCTCGTGTATACTATTTCTATCAATTTGGTAGGTACTCCTGTTCCAGGGAATTTTTTTCTTTAAATATGCTTCCAATGCCAATATCAAAACAGGATAATAATCATTATAGGAAGCAACTTGTGGATTATTTGCAAAAACTATGCAAAGATAATTAGGAGAAAAGAATCTCTTCGTTTCCCACACGCTTCCTTCCATTTTTCTTATATCAAATTGTAAGGGATCTAATATTTTGATATGGCCATTTTGGATAAAAATCATGTCTGGATTCAAGTAAGGGATGCTCAGCCCTTTTTGGTGTAGTATATATATCCATTCAATTAAATCTAAAAAGAAAAGATTCAAATCATTAGGAGACTTTTCTATTTCTTTTAGATGTTGATAGTATGAATATAATCCGTCTTCTTTAGGAAAAGCACCATAAATAACTGTATCCTGGACTCCGATTTCTAATTTTAAAAATAGCTCTGAGGGGTAGTATTTAGTTTTTAAAAGAGCATCAAAATGGGAATGGAATGCTATCAATTGATACTTGATCTCATGTTCTTGGATGATAGCGATAGCTTGGTGCTGGAAGCCATAGAAATCGGGCCTATCATTGGTTTCCATTATTGTATATTTTTGTCCTACGACTGTTGTACTTGAAAAATTTCTCATAGTATGTGTCCTCAAGTCTTTTTAAGGCTGAACTATCTCAATAGTTCCTCTTTGGATACGAATATTCTCATTAAGAAACGCAGGCTTGGTGACACGAAGAACAGTATTCGCTATTCCTCCTGGTACCTTTTTGGGAAGATAACTAAAGTGTTCTGTGAGTGCTGGCCTGGAATACAAACCTTCCCCTCTTCTTACATAAACCTTAGTGATATTATACTTTTCTCTAAGGCAATTTTCCAGAAAGATAAATTCTCTTTCCATCTCAATAAATCTTTGCACAGAATCTAACAATTTTTCTAAAAATTCGCTATATTCATAAAAAACGTTAAATATTTTTAAAATTTCTTGCTGTCTTCCTTCTCTATGCAGGTTATAGTATGCATCTTCCCATTTACGGCATGCATCTTCTCTGGTCATAGAAATTTTTTCCTTACGCAGTATACACCAGATTTGCAAAAACAGAGACCGCAACCTTTCTAGTAGATCAGGCTCATTTCTTGCATTGATATTTAAATCGAAGTTTCTATTCGCTTTTAAAATGACCACTTCTTTGCCTTGTGGTAATTTCCGCCTGCGGATTTCAAGAATATCCGTTTCAGGTTGATCTATCATATAATATAAGGTTTTATAATCCTCAGGTATATCTTGAAAAGAAACAGGTATTATCTGGCCAGGCATCTGTTCATTAAGGCGTGATGCTAGCTTTTCTCTGACTTCCCAAAGTTTATGCCTATTGTTTTGACTAGGATACCAAAGAGTAGACAATGTGTCTAATGTCTCTAATAAGTAACATAGCGAAGAAGTCATATTGTAATCAGGTGTTTCACTCACTTGATTTAAAATAGTTTGATGCAGCTTCTCTAATGGTAAGTCCATTCCAACAATTTGAGGATAGTATTCGGGCTGAATATTTTCTGCATTACTAAGCAAAGATATATATTCTTCGAATCTATCAAGCGAAGGCAAACTAGTGCTATTCAATGTCATTTGGGGGAATATTTTTACCCATCCAATGAGTGTCCTTAAAATTTCATGGAATAAATCTAACCATAGTGTTCTTTTACCTGCGCTGATAACTACTCTATATTTTTCATTGCTGTTTAAAGTGAAGCCAAAAATGTGTAAAATTGTGCCTTTTGGTTCATCGTTAAATACCGCTGTTATTTCACATTCATCTTTTACTTCGATTATTTTTTTTCCTATACAATGTGGATCAGGATAAAACAGGGAGAGCCTGTCTTCTTCCATTTTGTCATAAAGATCACAAAGGTATTTACACTCTGATCTTCTATAAAATAATAAAGATTTTTTATTTTTTTCAGTGATTGGTGCTACTAGTATGGCCAAAATGTTATTGGATAAACTATTTTTGTTTTCTGGCCAGCCAGAATCAATGCTCTGTTTTAATCCTTCTAATGCCTTTTGGAAAGAATTTAAATCTTCAGGTAAGTTTTCCTTTATTTCCCAAAATTCCCAAAGTGCTGGATAAAAACCACGACAATAGGAGAAATGGGGATATTTGTCAAAGCCTTTTCCTTCAATGAAGACAGGCCTTTTGAATTCTGGGTCATACAAGGGATATCCAATTTCATAAAATTTTCCCTGCCCTTTAGGAACTAGCTTTTTAGTATAGCATTGGGATGATTCATCATTTTTTCCTGCTATAATATGGATATCGAATTCTTTTAGAGAAAATTGAAGAGATACAAGAAGACTTTCATAATCATAACGTTTCTCTTTCTCTATATTTTCTTTTTTGTAGAAAATTGTATCCATTTTTTCAATTAGCGATTGGATTTTTTTTAATAGGCCTTTGGCAAGGGGTTCTTTTGTGTCCCAGAATTGAGGTGATAGTAATTCCTTTATTTCTTCAATTGTATCCTGTTTAAAATTTTTCAGAAAAGCATCTATTTTTTCTAATTTATCTTTGCATAAAGGGATTAGTACATAATGATCACAAATGGCGTTTTGGATGATTTTCCCTTCTAGTTTATAGCCTATTTGTGTTACTTTCATGCCGACTTCTTTTTCTTCCTTTACGAAAGAAAATCTATGTTCTGTATAGCCAGAAGAAATATTGTCTTCGTTTATAATATTAATTTTGAGAATTTTCAAGAGTGGCACGAGAGATAGAATAATCTCTTCCTGTTTACTCTGGTTTTGTAAATATATTATAATTTTTGAAGCAAGTTCTTTTTTCTTATCATGAGCTATTTTAGATAGAATGTCTCCAAAAGACACACTTTCACTATCTAGCATTTTTTTAAAAATTTCATCATAGAATATATTTTCTGACGTTTTTTTGTAAATATCTACCAAACTTTGAAGAGATTTATATATTTCGCCTGATTTTTGGTCGGAAAAACTGATGGGAACCCATTGTGTAGAGTATATCTGAAAACCCTTCTGGGCACTTTTAAAAAAATCTTCGCTTTTTTGAACAAACTGATAGAAATTTTTGTTTCTTGTTTCATTTTTTTGAAAAATATCTATATAATATTTTTTTTCAGTATTTTGGGGAGAAATATCTTTTTCTATTTTTGTTAGTTCAGGGTAGTTATCATGAACAATTTGCCATAATTTTTCAATTTGATTCCAAATTTCCTCTTCCAAGGAAAGAATAAAACAAAAGCATGCATTTTCATATAAGGCCTGAATAAATGTAATACACTCCCACATATTTTGTTGAGGATGGATTTGTTGAGGATGGATTATATCAGAATTGGGCTTTCTCTTTAATAATTCTCGAAATTTTATAGGTATACATTCTTTGCATGGGAGAGATTTCTCGATTTCATCTATTTTATTAGAAAGTTTTTTTAACATTTTTTTGCATCGAGAATATGCAAAAAAATTGCTTTGATTCCAAAGTTTTTTATCAAAAAAAAGCACTGGTAAGAGAAAATTGTTAGACTGAATTTTTTTGTTTTGTATCCAAGTATTCGATATTGCAATATATTTCTCTATTAGTGCTTGAGAAAAAGTATCCTTACATTGTTCTGAGGAAATTTTTTTTGTAATAAAGTACCAGTAATACAATATATGCTTTTGTAGTTCAAAAGCATATTTAAGATTATTCTCGATTCCTTCTAATACATAAGTGTGGGCATTAACCCAGTAAAAGGTTTCTTGCTTTGGGTACAAGCTTAAAACTTCATATAATGCCTTAGCCATCATTAGAGATATTTTTCTGAGGGCAATAGGCGGATATAATTGCTCTTCCAATCTTGGATTAGCATGCTGTCCATTTTGTGAAGACTCTTTTAGCTCTAAACAAAAATCTAATTTTTTTTCTCGTCTTTCCTCTCGTATGACTAATCGAAACTTTATTGTTTCATTCAGGCCTCTGCTGCTTATTTTGATGAATTTTTCGCTCCCCTTAAAAAATGGATCGGGTATGGAGAAGTTATTATTTGGTTGCTGAGTCAAAGTAGTAGAGATTTCAGAAATTTTGATATCATCAAAGCCTAGTTTTAAGGAGCTGATGTTAATAGATGGCTTTTTGCTAAAAAAAAAAGTCAATTTCCAATTTTCTTCTACTTTCTTACACTCAATAGAAAACTCCAACAAGTCTCCGATATAGTATTCTCCTGATATTATTTTTTTTTCCATTATTTAAACTCCCGATCAATGCAAACCTGATAGTGGGTCAGATTCTGGATGCATGTTGCGACACCATTGAAAACGATAGATTCTATCCATTTTTTGGGCACTAAATTCTCCTTGCTGGTTATAAAAAAAAGCAATATGATCTTCTCTAACAGAGATATTATCTATTTTAGGAAGAGCATATTTTTCCTCAAAGATAAACTTCCCAAGGGAATACAAATCAGGCTCGTATTCATCTAAAATTTCGCCTGGTTGTCCTGGGACTTTGTGCCATCTACCAATTCTACGAAACATCTCCAATGTATGAATAGAATTCAGATTGTTTACTTTATAGATAGGTACCTCTTTGAGTGGCAGCTTGGTACCCTTAGCAAAAACTGTATGCCATGTCCCTATGGGAGGTTTAAAGCCGATTTCATAAGTCAAAGCATCTGTCTGCTTATCAATGTCCATTTTAATAGTGGATGTTCCTGACATAATGGCAAGTGCCATAGTCATCCCCTGGCTAACAGATGTTTTGGTATTCTCATCTGCTAGCTTAATCATTTGCTTGACATCTGATTTGAAATGTATTTTTTGATATCCTACGGAATAGGGCATCTCCATTTCTTCCTGGAGCAACTGTGCTACTAAAGGAATTTTACTCGAATTTCCCACAAGCCGAATCTCATGGACTTCATGGAAGCTAAATTCATTCTCTGTCATGCAAATCAGTTTCATAGCCCTTGCAGATTGTTTGATGGGAGTGTAAATAAAAGGATACAAATCTTTTGCCAAGGTAATAGAAATTTTATCCAGACGATCTTCTAATACAGTCGTGTTATCTTGTATTCCCAACTGTTTACACCATTCATCTAAAGGGTCTATAAACATTGTTGCAAACTTTTTCAGCTCAACTTTTTCCCCCAGGAGACAAAGGGCTTTTTTTAGTTCTTCACAACAATCCCAAAATTTGCAGAACAATTCTAGTGCATCTCTTTTTTCAAAGCTTCCCTCTTCCCAAAGAGCAAAATTAGTAATAAAAAGATTTTGTATGATGTTTTCCAAATTTTTCCTATCACTTAAATTTAAAGAAGAGTCATTTTTTAAATATTGTTCGAGATGTTTTCTGCTGAGTTTGAGCTGCAAGAACTTTTCATACCAAGTTTCCTGAGATGCTAGTCCTGGTCTATGATTATTATACGCTCTATCCACCTCATCGCCTTGTAAAATAAGATAGCAAAAATAGGCTTTCATCCTTGTAAATAAAGCTAGAGTAACATTATCACCTCCAAAGTCCATAATACTAGTATTGCCTAAAATTTTAAAGTGTACCTCTTGGGCTTTTATGCAAATTGATACAAGGGAAATATCTATTGTTCCTCCTCCAAAATCATACATCAAAAGGTTTTTTTGTATATATCCATCGGACTTTCCATATATTTGAACATATTCTTCTAAACTTATGTTCTGCTCTTCAATTTCTTTTATGGTATAAAAGATAGCTGCCCCTGTAGTCTCATCAATATGGAGTTCCAATTTTCCTGGATACACTGGTGGTATCATTCTTTCATAGCTTCTGATCAAAGCATTTTTCTCTGCTATTCCAAAATTGCATGGACTGGTGTTTCCTACTTGGCCAAAAAAAGCATTTGTCTTTTTGGCAAATTCTGTTTGCAGAGAGTCCAGATAAAGTGATACTATTTCTTCTGTTTCATAATGATAGCGGTAATTATTATAACAAATTTGATGTATGTTATGATGGCTGTCAGCTCCCAGATACCTTTTGATTCCTCGTACTAACAGCTTAGGATTGAAATTTTTTCTTAGATATAGTTTGGATATTTTTCCGATTTTGCTTATTTTTTCTTCTTTTCCATTTACCATCTTTTTTTGAATATCTTCAAAATATATCCATGTGGGCATTTCTATAATACCATCCAATTGTAGCATTTTAGGCATCAATGTATCAGAGCTATTTGGTAAATAGGAAACGCAAGTACTCGTAGTACCAAAATCAATTCCTACGAATCCTGAATAAGGAAAAACAGGACAAATTTTTAGCTGATATTTAAGAAGAAAAGGCTTTGTATTGTCCTCATTTGGATCATGATAGATGACAGGCCGAAACTTAGATTTTTCACTCAAAGAACCAAATTTATAATATATTGGCAATGAAATGTTCATTGTTGTATTTAAAGAATCAGGCGAAAATATCGAAGGATGCGATGTATCCACAAGAATAGCTATCTCTCGCCTTTCCATAAGGCTCATTGCTATCATTGTTTGATTTTGTTCTTGTGTGATCTGTATTATGTCTTTTCCAACAGGTTCTAGCGCAATATAAGGATATTCACAAGTGTCTATCATAAGGGAACATAGGACTTCTTGATGGTTTGCTTTTTCTATACAAAAGCCGACATGCACAAGCTTCACCTTTGAACCTGTCTGATAAATATCTTTCTCTGTAAATGTATACGTAGATTCCAGTATACATTGCTTTGTATTCTCTTTCAAAATCATGGCGTAAGGGTATGAACAAGCAAGATTAACATAGTTGACCACATTTTCTTTTTCAATCGGCTTCTCTTTTTTCTCTGGCTTCATGAAATATTCTCGTGTTATATCATTTTGTAAAGACAGATAGGGGACATATCTTTCATGTTTTTCCATAATTTTTTCACTCATAATCTCCATTTTTCCTATTTCCAATAGAGGAAGAAGTGTTTGAAAAATTTCCTCTCGGTTATCTTTACTTTCCAGATATTCTAAGAGATAAGCCTGGATTGCCTGTTTTTTCATATTATCTATGGAAGATAAAATTTTTTGTAAAGAAACTTTTTCGGGAACATCTAAGAGTTTTTGTAAAATTTCCTGATAGAATAAATTTTCTGATGTTTCCTGATAAATTTTTACCAATTTCTGGAGTGCTCTGTATAGCTCTGGCCTTTCTTGCTCTGAAAAATTCACAGGAATCCAAAATTGTTGATAAATTCGAAAACCTTTGCTATCTTCATCAAGTTCATAAAACCATTTTTCTTTTTTTGTCATTTTGCCTGGAAAAATATCTATGTATCTTTTCTCGATCGTCTCTTTTTGATTTTCTTTATAGAAAGATACAATTGAACCATTTTTTTTGTTTTCCCCAAAGATTTCTTTTTGAGAATAAATTTTTGCCATATTATTTTCTATTTTTTGTAGCCCAGGATATATTTTGTAGACTAAAAGCCAGAGATCATCAATTTCAGACCATATTCTTTCTTCCATAGCAAGAGCTAGACAAAAGATTGATTGTCTATACAAAGATTGTAACCTCATAATACAATGCCACATCCATTGCTGGGGGTCGCTTTTGTCATGACTACAAACGATTTGGCCTTGAATTTTTTTCAATTCTTGAGAAATAACATCCAAGGATTTTTGTAATTCTTGGATTGGCAGGCAATTTTTATAGGAAAGCCCTTCGAGAAATTTTTTGATACACCTGATTTTATCTTGAATTTTATTCAGCATATCCCAGAAACGATAGCAGGCCCAAAATTCTGGTTTCCCCCAAAGAACTTCCTGATAATCTAATAGTGGCAAAAGAAAGATAGTATCCTGGATTTTTATACTCTTTATCCATTCATTGGATGATTTAACGTATTGTGCTAATTTGTTTCTGAAAGCAGGATCATTGTATATTTCTTGAGAAACTTGTTTTATAATAAAATTCCAATAGGCAATAATTTGCCTTTGTGCTTCATCTGCATTCTGAAAACCATTTTTCATCGCTATTAAGATGCATTTATGCATACTAATCCAATAAGAAATTTCTTGGGATAAGGGAATTCTACGCGAATATTTTCCTTTTATAGCACTGGTCTTTTCCGAATTTAAGGCTTTGGATAAAATTTTGTCCAGAAATAGAGAGCCTTCTTCAAGAATTTCAGGGAAAGATGATGTATCCGATATCTCTATGATTTCTTTTTCATAAGATTGATTTTGAGACAATTCTAATTCTATATCAAAGATTGTTTTTTGCAGCGTTTCCTGTGAGCAATATTCTAAAACTAGGGAAAAAGATATTTGTTTTGATAAGTTTTTTTGGAGTATTATACTAGGTTTCTCATTTTTGCTAGAGAACAGATTTTTCATAGAAAAATGGATATAGCTCTGTTTGCTGTCTAGCTGTTCAATCCTTGCCTGTTTTGCCTCAAGTATATTGATATCTTTATCTTGAAAAAATAGCTTTAAAGATTCTGCCTTAATCGTTGTTTTTTTGATAAAGCTGAAAGTCAATTTCCATTTTTCTTCTATTTGTTCCCCATCCACCTGAAAGATCAAAAGTTCACTGAAAAAAGGAACACCCAAAGAAGTCTTTTGAAACATTGCTAAAGCTCCAAACTAATGTGCCAAAACTAGCACCATGCACAATATACAATCTGATTGCAATGAAGTTATGCTGGTGCCTTTTAGTTAGTATTGGCTAGGAATCTATGATTTTATCACTAATGTACTCCAGAGAAGGGATCTGATTCTGGAGAAACTTCTTTGTTCCATTGGAAAGGATAAAATCTGTTCATTTTTTGGGCTATAAATTCGCCTCCTGGTGTATAGAAAAAAGCAATATGATCTATGGGCTGGATATTATTTACATTAGGCAGCGCATATTGTGGTTCAAAAATAAACTTTCCAAGTGAATATAAAGGAGGTTCATAAGGGTCAATAGCATTTTTTTGTAGACCGCCTGGAACTTTGTGCCAGTTACAAATTCGGCGAAACATCTCTAATCTTTGTATAGAACTTGGGTTCACCGGACGATACTCAAACTTTTGCACTTGTCTTCCTTTAGGAAAAACAGTCTGCCATGTGCCGACAGGCGGCTTAAAACCGATTTCATAAGGCAGCAAGTCTCTCTGTTTATCGATGTTCATCTGAATTGTACATGTGCCTTGCATAATGGCAAGTGCTATGCTCATCCCTTTGCTCACGGAAGTTTTAGCATCTTCGTCTACCTCTTTGAGAATATCTTGTACTCCTGGTATGCATTGAACCTGGTTGTTTCCGATAGTCCATGGTGTTGTCATTTCTTCCTCAATTAGCTTTTTTACTAAAGGAATTTTGCTGGAATTTCCAACAAGTTGAATTTCATTTATTGTATGGAAACCTTGATCAAATTCTTTCATGCAAACCAGCTTCATGGCGCGGACGGACTGTTTCAGTGGCGTTTCTATAAAAGGATATAAGTCTTTCTCTAGAGTGATAGAATGTTCTCTCATCCTTTCGATAAGAGAATCGTTTTCTTCTATTCCCAACTGTTTGTACCATATCTCTAATGGATTCATAAACATTAAAAAGTTTTCCAGTTTATCTCCTTGGTTGCAAAGGTTTTTTTTAGCTTGGTCACATGCTTCCCAAAAGCTACCGAACAACTCCAGAGCATCCTTTCTTTCGTAGCTCCCTTCTGGAAAATCAGCAAAATTTGTTACAATAAGGCTCTTTATGATGCTATCTAGCCTATTTTTATCATAGACAGTTAGATTAGTGTCGTTTTTTAAGTATTGTTCCAGCTTATGTTTCATAGAATGAAGGTTCATAAATTCTTCATACCATGGTTCATAGGAAGCTAGCCCACGATTCCTGTTGTCATGAGCAATCTGCACTTCATTTCCTTGCAAAAGAAGGTTGCAGAAATAGGCTTTTATTCTTTTCAATAGTGCGAGGGTGACATTGTCCCCTCCAAAGTCCATAATGCTGGTGTTTCCTAAAAGTTGAAAGCGTATTTTTTCTTCATTTTTATTTGCATTAGCATAGATTGAAACGAGAGCAATGTCTATGGTTCCTCCTCCAAAATCATATATTAAAAGGTTGCGTTGTATCTGTCCATCCCCATATCTTTTCACATAGTCTTCTAATGTTCCCCCTTGTTTCTCAATTTCCTTTATAGTGTAAAAAATAGCTGCTGCTGTAGGCTCATCAATATCGAGCTCTAATCTTCCTTGATGAACGGGGGGTTTTAATTGTTCATAGCTCTTGATAAGGGCGTTTCTTTCCGCTATTCCAAAATTGCATGGGCTTGTGTTTCCAACATATCCAAAAAAAGTCTTTGTCTCTTTGACAAAATCTTTTTGTAGCTCTTGTAAATAAAGGGCAACCAATTCTTCTGTCTCAAAAATGTAACACATGCTACCGTAAGGTATTTTATGTATATTATAATTTATATTAGATCCCAGATATCTTTTTATCCCACGTATCAGCAATTTAGGATTGAGATTCGTTTGTTCTTTAAATCTGGACATTCGTCTTATTTTACTTACTTTCTCGTCATGGATCTTTTGTATGCTTTCAAAGTAAATCCAGGTAGGGATTTCTGTAAGCCTGCCCATTTTTATAAGCTCAGGGGTCAGGTTTTGGCTCCCATTTGGCAGATAGGATACGCAGGTGCTAGTGGTACCAAAATCAATTCCTACAACTCCCTGATAGGGAGAAATGGGACAAATCTTCAAAGAATATATAATTAGAAAAGGTATGTTTTCCATCATGACCACATCCCAGTCATCTTGGTTTTCAAGGCTACAATATACTGGCAAAACAATAGTAATATTTTCATCATAATTTGTATACGATGCAATATCAGGATGTTCTGTGTTGACTAAAATTTGAATCTGAGGTCTTTCTCCTACAATGATTTCAAAAAAACTTTGGGTTCCTTTTTGCATGATTTGTATGAGACTGTTCCCTGCAGGTTGCAATACAATATAAGGATAATCTCTAGTCTCTATCGCAAGAAAGCAACGAAGGCCAGATGGATTGACCTGTTTTATGCTAAATCCTACCATAGCGATGCTCTCATTCGCTCCTGTTTGATAGACATCCTTTTGATGAAAGATATAGGTAGAATCTATGGTACATTCACCCATAGAATTTTGGAATCTTAAGTCGGCCATAATTCTTCACTCCTGCTTGTTATTTGATTTTTATTTTTTTTATCTTTTCATTTGTTTTCTGTATATCTTCTCGAATATCCTTCGTTATTTCTCCTGGATAGGCATCTTCTAAAAGTAGCCTGTTCAATTTTATAAAATCAGGGTCAGTGTTTTTAAGGTTTTTATTTACTAATTCCTTTGTCGGCAGAGATAAGCTTATAGATTGGAATCTATCTTTTTCATAGATATATTTAAACTTAATAATCATATTCATTATATCTTTTAATTCTTTTTCTTTTATTATAGACATTTTTTTATTTATTATTTCTTCTTTTTTCTTTTCTTTCTCTTCCTCTTTCTTTATATTTTTTATTTCATTATCTATTTCTTCTTTTCCTTTTTTATATATTTCCTCTTTTATGCTTTTTATTATATATTGAGAAATAAGATCATCTTTTTTCTTAAGTGTATCAAGAAATAAATTTCCTTTCCTTTTTAAATCTCCAATATAAAATTCGTATTCTCCAGATATATCCAAACAATTGAAGTTATTGTTTGGTTTCTCAATTTTTTCTATGATTTCAAGCTTATGAGGATAGTCGGTTATGTCGTTTATATTAGAATTAGTATGTACCAAATATATTGTAGTATTAGAATATTTAGGAAATTCAAAGGAATATTCCCCATCTTTTTCTATAGGACCATTCCAATAATACTTTTTAAAATCATCCTCTAAATTAGGCTCTTGAATTATCATATATAAACTTAAGAAAAATCTTTCTTGTTTTTTTAGAGGAATGTATAAATGGTAATTTTTCGATTCTTCGTATACAAAAATTTTTGGTCTTGACAACATAGGATCTTTAGGCTCCTCGATAGAAGGAAGCACTTTTTCTGATCTTGGCTGTTTGTTCTCTGGATATTCTTCTTTTATTTTTTTTAGAGAATTTTTGTAACTATCTTCTAAATTTTGTAAACGTTTCTCATATTTTTCACCCCATTCTTTCCATTCCTTTAAATGGTTATCTTTTGCTTCTTCTAACGATTTTATAGTTTTTTCATTTTTTTCTTTCCAATTTTTCCATTCTTGCTGATAATTATCATTTTTTTCTTCCAACTTTTGAATTTTTTCTTGATTTTGATTTTGAATTTTTTCTTGACTTTTATATTGTAATATCATCCACGCTGTCAGGCCAGATACTATAATACACAATATTGCAAGAAGATATGCAAAAATATTTCGCCTGGGTTTAATATCTTTGCATATCTTATCAAACTCTTTTGGGTCTAATGCAGTATATTTAAAGTTTTCTTCCATAACAAAGAACTCCTTTTAGATAGATTAGTAAGTTGCTTGTTGGATTTTTTCTTGTAAAACATTACAAGATTCCTGTAACTTTTTCATTTTTCCTTTTAAAATGCATATTGTATTGTATTCTTTTTCTATTATTTGATTTTCTGGTGTATTTTCTCTAAAAATTTTCGCAAAAGAATTTGGGAAGTTGGGTTGCCTTTCTGTCCATTCTTTGATAGCTTGGAGTGCCTTATGAATCTTTTGTAAACAGTAAAGAGGATAGTGCCATAGAGAAGTACAATGAACTAAAGCAGATAGCTCTAACTTTTGAAGAAATGTATCTTTCATCTTATTTACAAAAGCATTTGGATCATCGTATAGCTGAAGATAGACAGGAGTCTCTTGCTTTGGTTTTTCTGCAACAAGTTCCAAAAGACGTAGATAGAGTAAATCCCTGTGTATTTTCCATAATAGATCAATTTCCTCTGCATTCCTTTTTAAACTCTCTGCATTTGCTAATGGCTCGGTTTTATCAAAATTTTTTAATAAATCCAAAACAGATTGAATTGGCGTTAGGGCTTTATTGATAGTTTCTTGGTATTCTGACGTAATAAATCTATATACAAGGTTTTTTAATATTTCTTCCAGTTTTTGCTGCACATAATGATACCTGTTGATTCCTGCTAGGTGTCTTGGGATGGTAGAAGCAATGTCTGCTTTCTGGACTTCCTCTTTAAGTGTTTTACAGAAGGCTTGCAAAGGAACCATATAGGGGCCTATACTCTCTAAACCTCTATTGATAGAAGACAAAGCTAATTGGATGGATATAGTCAATCTTTCCTTAATTCTTTCATTCTCTATCAGAGAACGCCTTTGCCATTGCTGTGATATCTCTTTATCCATAGAAAGCACTGTATCTTCCATTTCTTTCATAAAACCTTGCATTGTCTGGCTTAAGTATCTTTTTTTGACACGCAGACTGGTATTGTGCAGATACTGCTCCAGTCTTTCTCTCACATAAGGAATTCCACCTAGATTTTTTTCAGTAAACAGAGAATGAATCTGACTGTCTATTTGGGGATCTCCTGCAAGGTTAGGATTATTTTTCATCGCTAAAAATGCTTCCAACTTTGCTTTGTTTTCTGGTATCAAGTTCCCTTCTTCTTGTTTCCGAAAAAACTGGGACATAAGGGCAGAAATGATAAAAATTTCTATCCTGGCATTTCCAATAACGCTTTTGATATTATTTTGCACACTATGTAATGTATGTCTGAAACTTTCAAGATTCTCTTCCTTCCCGATTGCATTGATTGTATCATATTTGTTGATAGCAATAAACAGAGTGTCTTCTATATCGGTATTTTGCTTGTTTAACATCAACATGCGCAGGATTTCTTGTCCTGATAAAGTCAATGCTTTTTGTGTATCAGTCATGAGAATCAAAGCATCTACTTCTTTTAAAAAGAATAAAGAAGCATACCGTACACGGATGCTAATAGCATCAATACCAGGTAAATCTACAAATTCCATAGAAGAATATATCGGATCCCCTATGTTTTTTGATTTGACCGTTTGGTAAACATGATGAACCAGATACATTTCGTATAAAGAATTTTGAGTAGGGTCCAAGATAGGAAAAATTTGGAAATTTTCTTGTTTTTTGAGCTTTCCCCACATTTTCTTGTAATCACTAAAGCTAGTTTTATTCGATTCACGCTCATCATAGCAGCTTAGTTTGCTAGAAGTTTTAATAGCGTAAACGAAGTTTACAAAATCTGTTGCAATTTTCCAATCCTTTGTGATATCGCCCAAAACATAATAAATCAATTTCAAAAGTTCAATATCTAAATTTTTGAGAGATTGAAAATCTTGAATTTTGGATAACATATCCAAGCTTGCATAGGAGAGATTAGGATTGTCACGTTTGTATCTGGCAATAGATGCATGGGCTTCTTCTCTAGTGTAATATTCATAGTAGGGTTTTAAGACTTCCTTAATCTCCTTCTGTGTATAATAAAAAAATCTAAAAGCATCCTCTTCCCCAAAAACAATAACAGTGGGTACAAAAGTTACTTCAGCAGCACCAGAAAGCACAATTTCTTCTTTCATGAGTTCATTGACGAAGATACTTTTCCCACAGCTCTGCTCCCCCATAAACGCTATACGGAAGCTAGGGCTACAATCATAGCGTTGAAATTTTTCTATACGCTTTATTTCTTCTTCGTAACGAGGTTGTCCTATCTTATAGTTAAAATGGTTCCAAAGTTCTTTCCAAAAATTTTTTATCTCATCTCCCTGTTTTTCCAATTCGTGACAAACTTCTTTCAAAAAAGACATGTCTTTCTCCTAATAAGTGCATATTTTGTATCTATTCTGAAACTTTTTCCCAGGGAACACCATATTCTTCTGATGGTTTTAGGTAGTTCACAAAATCTTTGTCTGGAGTACCAATAGGGAGATTGATATATACCTTTTTACTTCTGGCCGTTTGGATAGCTAAATTATAAACATTTCCACGTGGAGGGAATACCTGACTAAAATAGTAATACCCTCTTTCTTGCTTTACATTGATGGATATCCATTCGGATGTTTGAGGCGGATACATAATCCAGCAGTATGCTTTTTGAGTAAAGATAAGATTAGGCAGGGATACGCGTGGAATAGGAGCACCTTCTACATTATAGTCAATGATAACAACACTACTTTTGAATTTTATGTCATCCCCACTTTGCTGCCCTGCTAGTTTTGCAAAAGGTTTGAGTGCACATCGGAAAGCCAGAAAATGCTCTGAAGAAGCTTTTTTAGAAGGCGTAACCTGGGGATATTTATCAAGAGTCAATCCCCCTATCCCAAAAAAATCAAAAGAAAAATTTTTCTCTGAAAGCTTAGCGTCTTTTAGCTTTATATTTTTCCATTCAAAAATGCTAGACATAGTGCATAAACCATAATTTTTCTTATTTACCTGCATTTCTAACATCCTACCTGGTAGGCTGTTGCCATCTATATCCTCTAAAGTAATCGCTGGAAAGGAAAAATTTTGGGGACTTAGAGATATATCTACCCAGGAATTGCTTTCTGAGGAGGAAGTTAAAGAAATCTCCTTTGACTCTATTTCCCTTTTCGTGGTTTCTATTTCATAAGAGATAGAAGAACATCCATGATGGAGAAGTATGTTTTCCCAGAAGACTTTGTATTGCCAATACATTTGCGTTCCAGAAGAGGTAATTCTGGTTTGGGTTTTGCTTTCTACAATTGTGCCTTCCTTGCCCTTAGCCATTTTTATACTACGCAAAGGGAGCATGGATTCCAAAAAAAATTTTATATTGTAAAAAAGTTTTGGAAAGCATAGTTCTGCCTGAACATCGCTATACTTAGACTCTTGTATAAAAGATCCTTTAATCTGGCTATTCACGAAGGGGAGATATATCTCTTTTTCTTCATCCTTTAGCTTCTCCAGAACACTTTTTTCTTCTATACTAGAAAAGAAAAGATTCGTGATATTTTTGGTAATATCTTCATTTTTGTCTTTTTCATTTGGGGTCCATTTGTATCCATCAGACTCTGAATAAACCAAGATTATGGTACTAAATTTTTCTTGCTGACCATATAGTAAAATACATAAAAATATCAGTAAAAATATTATTTTTCGAAACATAAAATTTCTCCTACAAGAAGAATACCTGGCTATTTATTTAATTATTTAAGATAGATTTGAAACAATTGGTCAATAGATTCTTTTCCAGAAGGAAGAGAATATTTTTGTACTTCTTCTAAAAATATCTGTTCATTATTTTTTATTTTAGTTAAATTCTGTTCGATATTTTTTTCAAGCTCTATTTTTTTTTCAGGGTCGTTCTCTTTTTGAAGTTCATAAATATTGACCAATATTTGTAGATACAAATAAAATAATTTATTGGATTCTGCAGACAATTCATTGCATAAAATCTTTGCATCTTCTACCTGGTGGGATTGGCATAGTGCAAGGATATTCCATACAATTTTCTGTTTTTTTGTAATTTCATGATTTTCTATATCTTCTGGTGATATTAATTGATAACCTAATAAAAATAGTATTAATAGAATGATGAAGACTATGCCTAAAAAACTTGCAACTATCCTCCATAATAGTCTATTTTGTTTCAATATTTTTTCATTTTCAACCCCTTCTTTTTCCTTTTCTTGGTTTAGATTAGAGTTCTCCATTCTCAATCTATAATTTTCTCTTTGTAGTTGCTCTAGTTGCTCTTTCATAACTTTTTCCTCCTCTTCATCTCGAATCTGGCTATTTTTAGTTTCTGAAGCTAGCATCTTTTTTTGCACAAAGAATTCTAGATTTTGAAATCTTTTTAGTGGTTCTTCTTGCACTGTGTATTTCCCATCCAGAAAAGATTGGATAAAATCTGTATAGATACCAGCAGAGACAGACTCTATAAATTTTTTAGAAAAAAAATCCCATTTGATTTTTCTTTGGATATAAGTTTCCCACAACATCATTGCGATAGGATAATAATCACCCCATTCGTGGTATTTGTCATTTTGAGATCGTGGAACCAGATAGTCAGGTGCTATAAGATTATAACCATAAGGGCTATACTCGGTTTTTAAATGATCATACTGAAAGTGAGATCCCATTACTAAAACGCTATGACCATCACGGATAAAAATATTACGATAATTCAAAAAAGGGAAAATTTTTTTTTCTTTTGTGTGAAAATTAAAAACCCATTGGAATAAAAGAGAAAAAGGTTGATAAATATGCTCCTGGTTAACTCCTTTTAATACTGTTTCAAAGGATTTTATCCCTGTTACATCTACAGCTAGTATACTAGTTTGATTTGTACTATCTAATTTTTCCATAGGTAATGATTCTTTTTTATAGTTTGCTGTATTTACCCAGGGAAAAAATTGTATCACAAGATAGCTTTTATTTCTATCGCCCCCCTGGTATTTACATGCTTCATAGCATTTCCCTCCAAAAATATCTGTTGCATCACTGAGAATTTGATATTTACTCTGAATAATATCCTCTATTCTGTAATCAAGAAGTCTTTGAGACGAATACAAAGCATTATCGGGATAGAAATCCATATATTCTCCTCTCTATGACTTAGGCTTATACATTTAATCTCTATTTTTGGTAGACTCTGTTATACTAATAAAAACAATATTTTGCTTAAAAATACATAACTTTTCTTTAGCATAGCTGTGCCAATATATCTTAGATACCATCAAATTCTGTTTTTGATTTCTCAAAGCGGATAAACCAGATTGTAGTGCTAGGTTATTCCTATTTTTTTTTATAAGATTTTCATGTATTGTAATTTCTTTCTCTATTTTAGAAATGGGAGCAAGCTCTGCTAAAATTTTTTTATGCACTATTTTCCAATCTTTTTTATAGGGTGTAGCAAAGGTATAGAGAAAAATTTCTATTTTTTTCCCATCTTCTAAAGTATGTTTGATCCAAATTCCAGGCGTTTGTGTAATACTATCATCAAATTTTACAAAAGAGGCTTGATTCCAAAGCTGATAATAATGTCGTTCTATGTCATTGCAACCAGCTATTGTCTTGTAAATAAAATAATGGTTTCTCATGGAGGAACCTAAAGTAAAATGATTTTTTACGATTAAATCATCTCCAGGATAGATAAATTGCAATAAAAAATTTTCTAAATTTTCTTTGTCCTGAGCCATTCTCCCATTTTTTTCTGAATTTTTCGGCATTCTCTCATCATAATCTTCAAAAAAAATTTTATTTTTTGAATCTGTTTTTTTATTTTTAGGGCTTTGTTCCGAAATTTTTTCTTTTACAACTTCCCTGTGTATGTTAGGTTTTGGAATTTTCTCTAGCAAGATTGGAAATCTTTTCCCCCAGTCGTCTTTATACATAGGAAATTTTTCCAACGCTTCTTTTAGAAAACTAGCTTTATCTTTTTCCTGTTGTAATCCCACCAAAGCTTTTTCTAAGCTATTCTGGATTACCTCTTTTCCATGAAAATTATATAGCCCTATATATAAATCTAAAGATTCTTTAAACTTGCCCTCTAAAGCCTTCGAACATGCTATGGCCAAGACTAAATCCTTTTGCTTTTTTATCCAAATTCTATCTTCTTGCCAGCTAAATTGTTTCATAATTTTATCGATAAAGAGCGATGCTTTTTCGTATTGTTCAACATTTTCTAATTCTATGAGAGCATTTCCCACACTTTTTTTTATAATATTTTCATCCTCCAAATAAGATAAAGCAGTTTTATATAATTCACATGCTTTATCTTGATCATCTTTTTTTAATGCAGATAATGCCTCTTCTAATTTTTTTTTGCCAATTTTTATTTTTTGTTCAGCTTCTTGCCTGGCAAGAGCAATACGTTTTTCCTCTTCAGCCTTACGCTCAGCTTCTTGCCTGGCAAGAGCAATACGTTTTTCCTCTTCAGCCTTACGCTCAGCTTCTTGCCTAGCAAGAGCAATGCGTTTTTCCTCTTCAGCCTTACGCTCAGCTTCTTGCCTGGCAAGAGCAATGCGTTTTTCCTCTTCAGCCTTGCGCTCAGCTTCCTGCCTGGCAAGCTCAGCTTCTTGCCTGGCAAGCTCAGCTTTACGCTCGGCTTCTTGCCTAGCAATCTCAATACGCTTTTCTTCTTCCTGTCGCCTTAATCTTTCTTCTTTTTCTTTTCTAAAAATTTTGCCTTTGTGGTTAAAGTAGTTTATACAAATTTTATATTCATAGGATTCAAAAGAAGTTTTTGTTATCAATTTTTCAAAAAATTCCCCAGACAATTCCCCTGAACTTTCAGAAATTATCTTTAAAAGCCTTTTCTTTAATGAATCATATCTTTCAGGGAGAATCTGATAAATCTGTATCATCCATTCTATATCGTTGTTTTGGATTGACTTTTCTGTTATATTTTTTATCTCTTGGAATGTTTTTTTATAATCATTAAAAACATTCCAACAACAATAGAATAAAAAGCAGATTACAAACAGGATAGAAAAGCAAAAAAGCATTAAATATTTTTTATTCATTTTTTTTATGTCTATAGAATATAAAAATATCATAGTAAATTACCTATCATATAGTGAATAAAAATTTTTGTAATTTTTCCATGAAACCTTTACACAAATTTTATTATGAATTTATGTTTAATAGCCCATAATTAGCATAAATATTATAGCCCCCCAGTAAATAGGTAAAGGAATATTGATATTTTTGCATTCTGGCATGTTGTTTCTAATGCAGTCCACTTGATTGCGCTGAAGTGCTTCCGATCTTGGATATTGATCTAAATAGTCATAGAAACGTCTTGTAAAAGGTATGGAAAAATTGTCGTCTACTTCCCACAGACAGGCTAAAACAGAATCCGCTCCGTTTCTATATAAAATTTCAGGAAGGCTAATAATTTTATGTTCTGGGAGTACAAATTGCTATGCTCTCCAACAACACGATAGTGTTATATGCTTAAGATTGAGCCTTGTGTAAAAAAAACCTAACTCAAAATTTGACTACAAAATTTTTTACCACGAAGGGTACGAAGGACATAAAGAAAAAATTTTAAGAACTATAGCCTTCGTGGTTTTCGTGTCCTTCGTGGTGCAAAATTTTTACATTTTAAATAAGCCTTTAGAAGGGCAAATTTCTCTCAGAGTGACTTTTTATACAAGCGTCAAAAATGATAAGGATAACGAAAAAGTCCTGATATATCTTTTTCGTTATCCTTATCATTATCGTTCTCTTTATCTAAAACCTTTATAATTATAAAGATGCTTTCGATAATGAGAAAGAGAAAGATAACGACTCTTAAAAGACTTTTTGCACAAACGTTAATTTAAAATTCTATGCAACAGCAGCTTTGGACTCTTCTATCACTCTCATATTCTTCCATTTCCCTTTTTGGAATCGCCATAGAAAACCAAGACCTGAAAATGTACAAAAAAGGCTTAGAAAAATCCAGGCAACGTAGATGTTTCCTTTTCCTGTTAATAAAATCAGATAAGGAGGCATAGCAAGGAAAAGAAAGCCTAAAATAGAAGAATAATACATAATGAATCTAGTATCCCCTGCGCCCTTGAGTGCAGAAGAGAAAATAAGATTTAATGTATCAAAAATAGAATAGAAAGCAATGAATTTAAGCAAAATAGTTCCTATTTCCCGAACTTTTTGAAAAGCTACAGGGTCTGCTTTGGCGGCAAAGGGATCAATGAACAGGCCAGGATAAAAGCAGTACAGCAAGGATATTATGCTCATATAGCAAAAGGTCAGATGAAAGCTGGACCAGGTGCAGCGAACCGCTATATCAGGACGATTGCTGCCGAGTTGCTGGCCCACCAGAATCGAATTTCCCATAGAGAAGCCAAGCATAGGGAAAAAAACCACATTGTTGATTTGGAAAGCCATGGTCGTTGCTGTTAGTTCCAGAGAGCCAATTTTCCCAACGAAAAAAATAAAAAAAGCAAACGAAATCATATCAAGGACAAAGTGGATTCCATTCGGAATACCATAGCGTAGCAATCTCAAGAAAATTGCTTTATTCCATTTCCAATTTTTTAGGATAGAATACTCTCTGCGATTTTTTAGGGGGAGGAACATAAGCAAAGAAAACCATAAAGCATTGTTGAAATATGATGCAACAGTAGCAATGGCTGCTCCTCGTATACCCATTTCTGGAAAACCCCATTTCCCAAAAACAAAAGCATAGTCCAGGACAATATTGATTAAAGTGCTGCTGATATTGACCCACATAATCGTCCATGTCTTGCCTCTTCCACCATAAAAAGAAGACAATGCGCTAGCGAGAATCATAAAACCTGAGCCACTACATATAATACAGAAATATTGGTCTTCCATAAGCATTAAATTAGAAGGATGACCACTCCAGGTAATAATCTTTCTGCCAAAGGGAATAAGGCACAAAAGGGCGATTTCACTCAACAGAGAAAAATAGATGGCTTGCCATATAGCTGAGCTAATCCTGGATGGCTGTTTAGCACCATGGTATTGGGCTGTAAACGTATTTACATAGGAGACTGTTCCCAGAAAAAAGGAAACTATGGTAAAAGAGAGTATACCTGCTGGCATAGAGGCAGCGAGGGCATCTGCAGAATACCAGGAAAGAAAGACTCCATCCACGAATTGCTGAATGCTCCAGCAACCTGTACTCAAAACAAGCGGAACAGCAATTTTGACGATTTCTTTGTAGCCACAAGGCTCATGGTAACGATTTTGGAATTTCGATAAATATTTCATGTAATTTTTATATTCACTTGATTGGATTATACCTGTTTGCAATATATACTGCGAACGGCCATAAACTAAAAAAATAAAAAACCACAGAGACACAGAGGGCACAGAGAATTTTTATTTTTTGAACCACGGATAAACACAGATGAACACAAATAATTTTTTATAACGGTTTTTTCCCATTTTATTGTTTCTTTAGATAGTTGCTCATGAATAAATTGAGGCCAAGAAGTTATCTAATTCGTGTTTATTTGTGTTCATCTGTGGTTCTCTTCTCGTTTTTCTCTGTGTTCCCTGTGTCTCTGTGGTGAAATTTTAAATTATGCCCGTTTTCAGTATAGCTTACTTCATTGTAACAGGTTCATGGAAATTGAGGGTTTTTCTACAGTTCCTTTGACGGAAATAGACAAAAAACCATGGCTGATCTGGCCCCATAGTTTATCCACAAGCGGGATACTAGGGAGAAACGATGGGCTGAAATGACTCAATAAAGAGAGATTCAGATTATTATCGAAATCCACCGTTCCTTTTCCTGAAATGGAGATCAAGGAAGAATCAAATCGCATGGAGGTAATAGAAATGCGTTTTTGGAATATAGAAAATTGGATATCCCCATTGCGAAAAGCAGGACGGGAAGGAAGCGAAAAAATATCTAAAAGAGCAAGAAATATAGGAAATTGCCATAGAACTCCATTGCTCAACTGTATTTTTCCCTGCCCAGTCATGGTTTCTGTGCTGTAGGAATTGCCCTGAAAAGTCATTTCACCACTCAAAGAACCCCACATGGTAGGCTGTTTATCAGAATCTTTTTTCATCGCAATCGAAATTTTATCGAGATGGGCTTGATTTACTGCAAAAAAACCTTTGTATGCCCCAGTAGGCGTAACATCCATAACCAGGGATCCCTGGAGTTCTCCTTCATAGAAGTTACCTATTATATCATAAAAAAGCAAATAGTCATGAAAAAATTTAATTTTGCTGGAAAAAGGCTTGATCTGAAACCCCTTGATGCTGATATGACCTTTTTCTATTTCTCCTATGGCATGGTATTCTTTATCGTAAATATAGCCTGATACCTTTACGTTTCCATCCAATTTTTCAAAGAAATGATCTTTTTTCATCGTGCTTTGAAGTTGCTGGACTTCTACAAAATACTTCAGATAGGCCTTTTCCTTTTCTTCATAGCGGTTGATATTCAGAATGAATTTAGGAATAGAACCTTCTGGACGTAATGCTTTAATAAAAGTAGGAAATGTATGAGCGGCTGCAACACGGAAATCTTCATCTATCTCCAGATTTTCTGCCTGTATCTGCAAATCCAGCCTGGCATTGTTTTGCTCCATAGAATGAAAGGCCCCATTTAGCTCCATCGTTGTTTTCCCTTTGCAGCCTATTAGATGATGGAACTCCACAGAGCCATTGAAAATATGGATTCCAGAATTTTTATGCAAAGGAGAAACCATGAGAAGGGGTATAGGATAGGGAAATTCTTTATACTTTATGGAACAATGGCGCGGATAAATATGGATTTCTTGCTTTTTGTCTTTTCCTTTTTTCTGGATTTTTAGCTCTAAATCTACGATGCCTGAAGGAGAAAAATTTTTCCATAAGCTTTGATACTCTAAAGGAATAGAAGAATAAAGCCTGGAACAAAGATCTAGTTTATTTGCTTTAATGCTTATATCCAGTTGATCCTCTTTTATATTGCCTTCTATGCTGGAGAGACATTGCTGATCCTGGTTTTTGCAAACAAAGGAAACGCTATGATCCTCGGCGAATTTCACCTTTCCCTGAACCTGGTTCAAAGCATAAGGGAAAGGGCGGTATTTTCCCTGAAGGTTGTTGAAAAAAATCTCCCCGCTCCATCGAAGCGGTTCCAGCCTTTCTTTTTTCAATCGTAGCCATAGGGAAATTTTCCCTTTAAAGGTAAAATCTCTGGCAATTTTTTTCCCTTCTTCTGGCAAAGCATGATAAAGGTCTTTGTCCAACACCAGATCCTTTGCCCTTATATCTAAAGACAATTGGTTTTCCTGAATATTCCCTCTTAGATGAATGGGACTTTGCCTGGCGACTCCCGAAACGCGATCCCAGGAAAAATTTCCTGGAGAGAGCTTTATCTCTCCACCAAGATTTTCTATACGGTAAGGGAATTTTGCATACATCATGCTTACTTTTTGTAAAGTAGCGACAGATTGCCATACCACTTCTTTTTCATGGGCTTTTTTAGAAACATGGACTCCCAGGGAGATTGTTCCTTGAGGAGACAATTCTTCCCAGACTCCCTTATATTTCGGCCCAAGTGCCCTTTGTAAATCCTTATCCAAAGGGATATTGTTACCGCTTACGCAAAAATCTACGTCCAGACCGACCTGGGATTTTGCGATGATTTTCCCCGAAATTTCCAAATCCCCCTGCTCTTTTTTGGCTTTTACATTAGAAAAAGTCACTAACCCTTTCCTTGCTTTGATTTTGCCATATACTTCTGTGACAGGATAAGGAAAGTCTTTATAGCAGACATTGGCATTATTGGGCTGAATCACCACATCGAAATCAGGTGGATCAGGACTCTTCCTGGGACGAACCACTTTCCCATCTATATTTAGAAAACCAGAAGGCTGAATATGATCCCATATACTCTGGATATCTTTGAGCCAGGAAGTCGGATCTTTTTCTTCGGAAAAAGTTTTATAAACAACAGGCGATAAAGTCAGATCCTTGATCTGAAAACGGGCATTGTAGGCAACGCCCAACTTTTTTTCCTGCGGCCAGACCTCCCCTTTCACTCGCACCCTGGATGGACAGTCTAAACCTGTTGCCTGAAGCTGAAAGCTCAGACATCCTCCCTGAAAAACCAAATCACAAGAAGAAACCAAAACAGGATAAGGAACCTCATTGAACGTTGCTTTCATTTCATAGCATTTTGCATGGACTACAGGCAATTCCTTTAGAGGATTTCCTCTGAATGTGATCTTTGCATCCAGAAATCCCTCTGGCTGCAAGACATCCCATACTTCTCCCAGTTCTGGGGCGCAAGAAAAAAAATTCCTATTCAAAGGAAATTTTTTGAAAGAAATGATAAAATCTTCGTGGATTTTTAAAGGATGAAAATAGATTTTAGCATTAGGATTGATGAAAAAATTGGTCTTGTTGAGCCTCCAGCTTCCCCTCTCAATCTGTACCCAGTCTTTTCGTACCTGGCAATGGAATTCTATATTATCAACCTTCAGATTGTTGTACTGAATTTTTCCTCTGCTCAAACGGCTAGAAACGCTCCAGTCCCAACCTTTGTTCGGTTCGTATGTAAGAATGCCAGTCCCTTGTATTTTCCCTCTGGGGGAAAGCTCATTCCAATAGCTGTCCACGGAAGTCTTTAATAGGCGATTTATGGGCAAAACAAGATTTTGATCAATCATGAAATCCTGGATTTCCAGCAATAGAAAAACCGAGCCTCCTGGCTGCACAGAGCCATTTACAACCCGCAAAAGGCTTTGATGAAAATTAGCAGAAATATGGATTTGCTGGATTTGATTTTTTAGAAAAACAATTTCACTCTGTATATTGCTTAGAGGCAAAAAATAATCGGAAAGAAAGACATATCCTTTGTCCTGGCGGATCGTCCCATTGATGCTGACCTCAGGATAAGAAGGAGAAAGCCCTCCAAAATAAAAATCACTAAGCTGTACATTTCCTTTGACTTGAAAACGGTTTTGTTCTATAGCAAATCTTTCCAGAACATCTTCCAGAGAAAATGAAATGGTATTGTTTAACACCAAATGCAATCCATATTCAAAATCATAGGTGCCAGACAATAGTATCCGTTGTGTTATTTCATTAAAAAAATCCAAAGAAAGATTATATTTGTTTTTTTTGCCAAAAAGAGAAAATTTTTCTGGTGGCTCGTTTTGAATTTTTACATGGATATCCTGGATTTCTACTTGGTTTTTCAGCAAATCTGGCATCAAAATTCCTATCCATGCCTTGTGTATAGCGATGTGAATTTCAGAATGGAGAAGCTGTTTTATTGTCTTTTGAAAATCCTGGAGTTTTTCCTGGGCTTTTTTTTCTGGTATACTGGCAGGCACTTCCTGTTCTTTAAAAATCTCGAAGTTGAAGCTTCCATCGCTATAACGATGCAAAAAAAATCTAGGTTCCTGGATTTCGATGGAACGTATTTTAGGGCCAAACAAAAGCTTTTGGAAACGAATAGTTGCTTCGGATAATTCTAAGAGTGGATCTCCTTGCTCGTCCTGGATTTTCCAATTTTTGATGCTTACAATGTTGTTCAGCAAGGAAATATCAATAGTTTCAGGTGGGGTAACAGGGGTTTTCAGGAGTTTACTGAGTGCCTGGATAAAGTATTTCTTGAGGTTTTCTGGGTTATAAATTTGCTGATATAAATAATAGCCAGCCGTTGTAAAAATCAACAAGAGTATTGCCAGGAATCCCAAAATATATTTTTTTCTCTTTGTCATCATAAAAATTCCTGATATTTTATAAAAAAAACCCAGGCTTGCTGGGTTTTTTAAATTAGGCGTAGTTATAAATTGGGCTATTTATAATAAATTTTTTGTGTTTTCATGGTCATGTAAACACTGTATAGCTTGAGTTCCATGTTTACAGTGTAAATACCACCATCGAAATGTTCTCCGACTTCGGTAGATTCTTTGAGAAATCCACTGGTTTCAGCATTGATAAGATCGCTTTCGGCAACCATATCTTTCACCTGGGTGCTGGAATCCAGTCTCAGTCCAAGAACTCTTTCTAGCAAGTTTCTGCGGGCATCCATAATAGCAGCTCTTTTCGCCATCAATTTCTGCTGAGCAGGATTGTGGGCGAATTTAGGATTGATAGCACCCTGGCCAGTGGCCTGGATTTTCTCATTTACCCAATCAGGCTCTGTGGGAGAGGGAGCAAGAGGAGCTGGAGGGGCTACTGTTGTACCACTCTGGCCTTCTTGATATTCGTAGTGCTTTGTAGTTTCATGTATTGGTCTTGGGCATCCAATAAGAACCAGAGAGCAAACTAAAACAATCCAGATAAAATGTTTTTTCATGCTTTGTTCCTTAAAAAAATTTCACTATTTATGTAATAGTCAAAGTAATCCTGTGCAAAATGAGCAGTGCTATAAAATAGCATCTGCTCCATTGTGCGGTTGTAACAACACTTTGACCAGAACAAAATTTCACTATTTATAATAAATTCTTTCTGTTTTCATTGTATTATAGACTGTATAGAGATTGAGTTCCATTTGGACGGTGTAAATGCTGCCATCAAAATTTTCATTGATAATATAAGCATCTCGAATGAATCCGCTTGACTGGGCATTGATTAGATCGCTCTCTGCGACCATATCTTTGACCACTGTGCTGGAATCCAGTCTCAATCCCAGGACTCTTTCGAGTAAATTTCTTTTAGCATCCATCTCTGCACCTCTTTTTGCCATCAATTTGGCTTGTGCAGGAATAGCAATAGCAGGATTTACTGCACTCTGGCCTGTAGCCTGTATTTTCTGAGAAGCCCAATCAGGAACCGTAGGCTGAGGAGCTACAGCAGGAGGTGTAACTACAACAGGAGGTGTATAGGGCTGTACAGGCTGAATTGGTTGTACAGGCTGAATTGGTTGTACAGGCTGAATTGGCTGTACTGGAGATGTATAGCCTTGCACAGGCGGTGTATAAGACTGTACAGGCTGAATCGGCTGTGCTGGCATAACATTGGATATAGGAGGGGCTGGTTTCACATTGGGCTCTACTTTATAGTATTCATGATCTTCACGTACTTCTGTAGCGCAACCAATAATAAAAAAAGCAGCCATTAAATATACACAAATCTTAACCATAAAATATACTCCTTTAAAAAATAGGGGGAAATGCATCTTGTTTTTTTTAGCGATGAGAATTAAATAATTTATCCATTTTTAATTTAATATACCCTACATTCCGCACTTAAAAATTGAAGTTTTCGGAATTATGGATGAGCGTGGTA
>CALKWO010000134.1 GCA_938003875.1 uncultured bacterium | reverse complement strand
TCACTCCGAAAAATTCTCACCCAATTATTCTTGCTGTATAGGAAATTATAGTTTTGTCTTAAGCGTAATCTTAATCGTAATCTTTAAGGATGCGTTGGCGTTTGGCTTTGGAGAAGAAAGGGCTTTTTTCCGCAACCCTGCGACTACGGATTTTCTGCTGGATTCCTCTAAGACATTTCTTGTGGTCTCTTTCGCTTCTCAGATTAGTTCTCTCAGTTCTGCGGAGTTGTCGCCTACCCGTTTTTTAACATTGTGAAGCTTTCGTTTCAGCTTATATACTTGCAAAGGCAATAAGGGATATATTTTTTTATGTATAATATCTTGATTGCTATATTCCCAATATTTCATATGATATGGTAGTCTTCCACAACAAACTCATTGCTTTCCAATAGGACTTTTGTTTCTTTTAAATCGAAATTTTCTTGAAAAAGGCTGTTCAACATCATGACGAGAAGTCTATTGGTTACAGAAAACAAAGATTTGATTGCCTGGTCTAGCTTTATTCTCTCTGGGTCTTTATTTTTTAGCTCTTCTGGATCGCCTATTTTATTCTCTTGCTCTTTTTGGGTCACGTCTATTCTTCGAATGGTGACAGTATTTTAGCATATTATTCTTTTAAAATTTTAGCACAATATAAAAAAAATTGCAAACCTAAATGGCTTTTAATAAGAGAGGGTATTGAGAGTAGACGCAGGGATTGCGCTGGTGTTGTGCTTTGGAGAAGAGAGGGCTTTTTTAGTACCATTCTGAGGCTACAAATCAAGAGCTTGTAGCCGCCCTAGTAGTAGGCCATACAATTACATGATTGCTATCGGGCGTAACTGGTATTGCGCTCAAGCAAAGATTTCAGTGTAACCAATATGTTTTCACCACGAAGGACGCGAAGAACACGAAGGAAAAAAGGGAAATAATATTTTTTGTATTTTTTTTCGTGTTCTTTCCTTCGTGTTCTTCGTTTTATAAACCTTAGTATTAAAGACATTCTTAACACAGCGAACAACGGTTACGCCCAACCGTAACACGAATCATCCAATTTATGAATTTAGTAGATTGACCTTTTTCTGATCGCTTTTGAGTTTTGCGACAGAGAGTACAATCCGCTTGAAATAGGAATCCATTTCCTGAGAAAAGTCCACGCCCAATGTGTCTGGGGCAAGCAGGATGAATTGAGGGGCAAAGATTCCCTGGCTATATTTGCTAATATGCAGAATGGCCTTGCGTACCATATCAAAGGCCTGGGCTTTGAATTTCATGTCAAGCCTTTGTGTGCATTCGTCAATAGCATGAAGGGGAGAATCTGTTTGCAAATGAAGGGAAAGGATCAGAGATTCCACGGCCAGTACCTTCTCTCCTCCCGAAAGATGAGCAAGATCATGCCAACGATCACTATTCCTCTGAATTTCCATCACCAGGCCTGCTTCGTCAGGGTTTTTCCAGTTGTCTATTCTGAGTCTGACACCCTGTACCAGAGTAGCAAGAAGCTCATTCATGCAATGAGAAATTCCTTTGATCTTGTCCAGAACTTCCTGATGCCATTTTTCAAATCTTGTTTCCATATCGTTCTTGAGGCTCTGGATATGCTGGTCTGTTCCTGAAAGCTCTACCTCCAGCTTGCGGACACGGTCTTCCTGTGCCAGAAATTCTTCTTCTGAAATCGGAGAAACCTGTAGGGCTTCCAGTTTTCCTTGCAGTTGATTTTTCTCCTGGGAAGCAATGGTTATTCCGCGAAGTTCTTCTGGCCTATCGCCTTTTTCTCTGGCTTTCTCTATGCTTTCCTGGAGCTTTTTATCTTGCTCCTCTTGATCTTGTAACAAGCGTGAGATCAGTCTTTCTATGGCTTGTTGCAGGTTTTCCAGGGAATGGATCTGCTGTTGTTTTTCATGAAGGACTTCTTCTATGGCTTCGATTTCTCGTATTTTTTCCTGATAGCTGATCGTGTTTTCATCGATTCGAATATGCAAATCTTGCGATTGTTGCATATTTTCTTCTATTTCCTGCTCCAGGATTTCTTTTTCCTTTTTCAATTCGTCTATTCGCTCTTCGAGACGAGAAAGTTCGTTGTCTGTAGAAAAAGAGAGAAGCTCTCTTTGTAGATCTTCTTCTTCTCTTTGCAGTTCTTTGTATTTCTGGTTGACATCCAGGGCATCCTGGATTTCTTCCAGGCTCAATTTTTGACAGCAAAGAATGCTTTCCCATACCCTTCCACTGCCAATAGCAGGCCAGGGAAGAAAAATTTTTCCCTGGGAAAAGATTTGCAGATTTTTTTCTTTTGCCCTGGCTAAAAGCTCGAATGCATCTTCATAAGAGGCAACGATCTCAGAAGGAAAAAAATTCTGGATAAAGTTCAGAACAGGCGATTTTATTTTTTTACCCTTTGCTATAGGAGCAAAAAGGACAAAAATTTCGCAAGGCTCTTGTCTGTCGAACTCTTCCCAAAGGGCAACTGCCTCGTGGAACGCTTTTTCTTCGCAAGCCAAAAAGGCAAACAGATATTTTCCCATGATGGCAGAAAAAGCAGACAAATCTTGAGAGGTGATAGATTTTTCCTTTTGAATTTCATAGAAAAGGGGGCCAAAAAGTTCGATCTTTTTTTCCTGAGCCAGACGATAGAATTCCAAAGACTTCTGTAACAGCATACGCTCATAGCGTAGGCTTTCACCGAAAAATTTTGTTCCTACGGCCTGCATGATCCTGCTCAGTCTTTCCTTTTCTTTGGATATGGAAGAAAGCTTTTCCTGGAATAGTTTTTTTCTCTCTTCCTGAAAAGCCTGAGAATCCAAAAGAGCCTCTTTTTTTTTCTCAAATTCTGCTATCTTTTGCTCATGGTTCTGGATCATCTTTCGATTGCTGTCGTTTCGTCCGTCCAGAACGCGAAGCTGGCTTTTGTCTTTTTCCAATTTTTTATAAAAAAAATCTTTCTCTGCTTCCAGACCTTGCATTTCCTTCTTTTTAGCATCTTTTTCTTCTTGCTTTTGGTAAAGAAGTTGTGCCTGCTCTTTGTTTTCTTTTTTCTTTTTGGTCAGACTATCCAGAATTTCCTGATGCTTCTTTTCTTCCTGCGCAACGTAACTCCAGGCTTCTTCTCTAACAAGCAAATCATATTGTTTCAAAAGCTCGGATTTTTGAGCCAGAATTTCTCTCGCTTTTTCCATGCTTTTGAGATATTCTTTCTCTATAACTAGCTTTCTTCTTAGAGGTGCTATGGCATGAGAAGCTTTTTGTATACTATCCAGGGCACTTACAAGATTTTCTCTATATACATTGAGGCCTATGGTTTCCAGAAGAAGCTCCAATTTATTCTTGCTGGAATGGTCGGCAAAAATATTCACAGTGCCTTCTTCTGTGAAGGCAAGCTTATTGTCAGCCCTTATGTTTATCGTTTCAAAGATAGATCGAATATCCTTTCTGGGCATCCTGTGCGTTTTGCCCTGGCTTTCCAGAGAATATTCTATCCCATCCTTTCGATCAATATCCACAAAAATCTTCAAGGAATCGCTATCCAATAAAGACAAAATTTCCTTATCTGGAACCAGGAGGCTCCTTTTCCCCTGAATTTTAGGATTTTGAAAGCATAGCTCTATTCTTGCCGTTTCCTCAAAAGGGCCAACCATATCGGAAATTTTGCCTTTCTTCAGGCGTTTAGGATGATAGCCAAGAGATAGGATCAAAGCATCGAGAATCTGTGTCTTGCCACTTCCATTTGCCCCTGTAATCAATGTAATTGGCTTTTCTGCAAGACTCAAAGATGTGTCCTGATGGATCATGAAATTCTGTAAATGCAAATTTGTAAACAAGTAAGGCTTCATAGACTACCAATCTTTCATAACAAGAGAATCTATCTTTTCCAGAACAGGGAAATCTTCAGGCAACCTGGCACTATGCCATCGAGACAGCAAAAACTCCTTTGCTTCCTTGCATCCAGGTGCTTTAATCGTGATACAAGCTAGCTTTTCATAGTTTCCTGGAAATTCTTTTATCCCCTCTGTCACTTGTATAGAGCAACCTTTTTCTTGAGATGGCATCTTCTTTAAGCTCTGAGCAAAAGATTTCACATATAAACCTGTCTCTTCTGTAACAGGCAGCAGAAATCCCAGAACACCATCTTTCCATTTTGGCTCTATCTGTTCTAAAGGAATACCATCATAAAACGATGAAAACAAAGAGAAAAGATCACTCTCCAGGGAATGCATCATGGCCTGTAAATACAAAGCATCCCATTCGGCCCTAAAATCAACGATATAGGGATTTTTCTGATCGAAAACCACGTCAATGCATAATGGCCCGCGGTATCCTCCTCTATGAGAATGCACAGCATGGATAGCAGGGATAAGCACCATGCTCTCCCAGTTCTTATAGAGGCTTTTAGGAGAATTTCCAGAGCAAAGCCATAAAGATTTATAAGAAGGTTCTCCTGTTGTTTTCACAGAATAAGCATGGGGAAATAGCAAAATTTCTTGCTGATCTACAATCCCAGAAATGTGCATATTGCCACCTTTGATATATTTTTCAAAGACCACGCTCACTTCTTCTTCTCTATAGCGTATGGATTTTGTCGTAAAAGAAAGGAATTCCTCCACTTGCTCTGCATTTTTGCAAAGAGAAGTTATGGACATACCAGGATCGTTTGTTTTCACAGCCACAGGAAATACCGTATCTTCTGCATAGTTTACGGCATCGCCATACATATCGAATAGACGAGAAGGAGGTACAGATAGAGCGTAGGAAGACAACAATTTACGGTAGTCTGTTCTATTGCTGAACAATTCATAGGGTGCATCTTTGGTAGAAATGACCTTCAAACCCTGGCTTCGCAGATAGTCAACTGTTTTTGCCAGTATTGCCTTATAAGAAGCACTAAAAACATATTCAACCTCTTGCTGCTGAGCAAATCTTGCCAGAGCAGCATAATTTACCATCTCTATAGGTATGCTTTCACAATATTCTTTCAGATAGGGGTTGCTTTCAAGGCAATACAACTTTTGCACAAACGAAGATCTATAAAGCTTAGAAGCGACAATATTGTCTTCCAGCGAACTCCCCAAAATTAAAACATTCATCTTTTTTTTCACAATGATCTTTCCTATCTCGGACAAGCCGAAACCAAAAAGGTATTAATCACGAATGAGACGAATATACAAATTACGCGAATGAAATTTTTATAAAAACTATTCGTGCCATTCGACCATTCGTCTTATTCGTGATAAAAATCTTTGCTTTTTCGGCAAACATCTAACTTCTTAGTTTCTATATAATAAAAAATAACGCTCCGCACTCTACGGAAAGAGAATAACAAGGGGGGATTATAGCAAACCGAAAAAGTATATTCAATCCCAAATTGCCAAAATAAAATTTGGCACAAAAACAGGCAAAAAACAAAAAAACACTAAAAATAGGCTAAAATGTCAGTAATATATTTTGAGAAAATACAAAAAATAAAAACAATGGCTATTTTTTCTTGCGATAGTTTTTTTTATTTGATATATTGCTAAAATCTTCTGTTTATATTTGTCTATTCTAACGTTTTCTGTGGTCACAGCCTGATTTAGCAAATGTTTCCTGTGCCAGAGGAGCAGTACAATGATAATAGCATCTGCTCCAGCAGGCCTATAAATACCACAGAGTCTGTTAGAGCCAGTATATTTTATGTTATCATACAATGTATCGATACTTTGAATCTTAAGTCCGATAAAATGTTGAAAGGTAAGAAAATTTATGGATTTCATGCAAATTTCCAAGAAAGATTTCCAGGAATTTGTGGAAAGGTTGCTACAAAAAAAAGAGGAAATCATTGGTGTAGTAAAGAAAGGCAAGCATTTTTCCTATGAAACACTAGAAAAATCAGAACAGCTTTGCCTTGACTATACAGAAACGATTTTGCCTCCCAAAAAATATTTTCTTCCTGTTGAAGAAACTTTGCTGAAATACAAAACAGGCGTAGCTTCTTCCTATGAAGCCGTATATGAAAATGTCCCTCGCACCATTATAGGCATCCACCCTGGTGACATGGCAGCTATCGCTCTTTTGGACAAAGCCTTTTCCGAAGGAGAAAAAGACAGCCACTATTTAATGAAAAGAGCGAACAGCATTTTGGTTGGTATGTATCCGACACAAGCTTTCCCCCATCGCTTTACTCATTCTATGATAGAAAAAGATGCCTATAAAGCAGCAGATTGCTTTATGGTAGAATTGGACCAAGAGAATTATGGCATAGAGGTCATCACGGAAAAGGGAAAAAAATTTGCCTCCGAGATGAAAGCCAGCAAATCAGAAAAAGGCTTAGAAGAAAAGATCGCTCAGGCAAAGGTTAGAATTCAGGATGAAGTTTCTATGCCTTTTACCAGAGAAGAACTTGCAAAATTCTTACGCGATAAAGAAACTCATGTTGAATGGAAAAAACGTAGTGAAAAATGCTTTTCCTGCGGCTCTTGCGTTCTTGTATGCCCTACCTGCTATTGTTTTGATGTGAAAGACACAGTAGAGCTTTCTTTAAAAGAAGGCGAAAGAACGAGAGTATGGGATGGCTGCATGTTGGAAAAATTCGCTAACGTAGCTGGAAATCATAATTTCCGTAAACTCGCAGCAGATCGTCTGAAACATAGAATTTTCCGCAAAGGGAAATATATTCTGGAAAAATTCGGGATGGCTGGCTGCGTAGGTTGTGGACGTTGTAGCCAGGCATGTGTGGCCAATATTGCAGGTCCTGTGGATATAGTCCAGGAACTCAAAAAACAGTAAAAGGAGCGAAAGATGTACCCTGAAAAGTCTATTTATCTTCCCCAAGTCGCTACGATTACAAAAGCAGAAATGATGACCCAGGTGGATAGATATTTTGAATTCGCGTTGGAAGGAGGAAAGGATTTAGGACATAAGCCAGGCCAATTTGCAGAAATTTCCATTCCTGGTATAGGAGAAGCCCCTATTTCCATTTCTTCTTCGCCCCATCTGCGTGGTAAATTTGAAATGGTCATCCGCAATGTTGGCGTAGTCACCAATGCTTTGCATAAACTTCAAGTAGGAGATACAGTAGGAATCCGAGGCCCCTATGGAACCCATTTCCCCATGGAAAAACTCAAAGGCAGAGATCTTTTGTTTATTTCTGGTGGTATTGGACTTGTTCCTATGCGTTCTGCCATTCATTATGCTTTGGAAAATCGCAAAGATTATGGTAGAATCATGATTCTGTTTGGTGCAAGAGATGCTTCCCAACGTTTATTCACCAAAGAACTTGAAGCCTGGAGCAAGCAAGCCGATATTGAGTTCATGGAAACCGTGGATGTAGGAAATCCTGACTGGAAAGGCAATGTAGGCGTTATTACTACCCTTTGCCCCAGAGTAAAAAATTTGAATGCAGCCAACACCACAGCCTTCATCGTAGGCCCTCCTGTGATGTATAAATTTGTCATTGTGGAATTGTTTAAAATGGATATTCAAAAATCGGATATTATCGTTTCTCTGGAAAGACATATGAAATGCGGAGTCGGCAAGTGCGGTCATTGCCAGATCAATCGTGTGTATGTTTGCCAGGAAGGACCCGTCTTTGCATTGGATGCAATCAGCGAACTTAGGGAGGCCATCTAAATATGAAGCCAAAGGTAGCTTTTTTTGATTTTGCTTGTTGTGAAGGATGCCAGCTCCAAATCGCCAACCTGGAAGAAGAAATTCTTGGTGTGGTAGCTCTGGTAGACCTCGTAGAATTCCGAGAAGTTCTCACAGGCCATGCGCCAGAATATGATATTACTTTTATTGAAGGCTCGATCACTCGCCCCGAAGATGAAGAAAGACTCAAAGATATACGCAAACGTTCTAAAATTCTCATTGCTCTAGGGGCCTGTGCAACCACAGGTGGAGTGAATAAAATAAAAAATTTACGAGATCTGGAAACAGTCCGTAAAGAAGTATACCAGGACGATTGGAACAAGCCTCATCTGAACACAGCTCCCACAAAAGCCGTAGATGAAGTCGTTAAAGTAGACTTCTATTTACATGGTTGCCCTATCAATCGTAAAGAATTTTTGAGCGTTGTGAAAGATGTTGCTATGGGAAAAACTCCAAAAATCCCAGACTATCCTGTCTGCGTAGAATGCAAACTACGAGAAAACGAATGCCTGTACGATTTAGGAAAAACCTGTCTTGGCCCGATTGCAAGGGCTGGATGCGCGGCTATATGTCCTAGTAACAGAAGTGGCTGTGAAGCATGTCGTGGAACCGTTCCCAATCCCAATAAAAATGCAATGCATGAAGTTCTTGCAAAACACAATCTCACTGTTGAAGATATTATAGAACAATTCACTATGTTTGCTGTAAATCCGGAGGTTTCTAAATGAACAACGACTCCATGAAAATCCATGTACACCACGTGACCCGTATCGAAGGTCATGGAAACATAGAAGTAGATATAGATAACGGAGAAATCCGCAAAGTAGAGTGGCAGGTACCAGAAGCCCCTCGTTTTTTTGAGGCTATGGTAGTAGGAAGAGACTGCGATCAGGTAGCTCCCATCACTTCCAGAATCTGTGGAATTTGCTCTATTGGACATACTTTTGCTTCCCTGAAAGCAACAGAAGCAGCGATGGGCATCCAGATTTCAGAACAGACCCGAAAGCTCAGAGAGCTTTTACTTCATGGAGAGACATTGCAAAGCCATATCCTCCATGTTTGCTACCTTGTTGTGCCAGATCTATGCAGAGTGAATAGTGTTGTTCCTCTGGCTTTCACACATCAGGATGTAGTTCTGCTCGTGACCAAACTGCACAGGCTTGCCAATGAACTTTGCGATGTGATTGGTGGACGCACCACGCACCCTATCCGTGCTGTCATCAATGGATTTACCATGCTGCCTAAGCCAAAAGAGCTTGAAGCCATGAAAAAACGTCTTGTGGAAAGTGTAGAGGATCTCAAAAAACTCTTAGAATTCGTCAAGACAATCGCAGGAGGCATACCTAATTTCGTCCGTGAGACAGAATACATCAGCCTCACAGATAGCAAAGATTATGCTTTCTATGATGGCGATGTCAAATCCAGCGATGTTGCTGGAAATATTCCTGTAAACGATTACAGAAGAGTGACTAACGAATATGTTTCTCCTCAATCCACTGCCAAATGGACTAAATTCAATAGAGAAGCTTACTTCGCTGGTGCCCTGGCAAGATATAATAATAACTACAAACAGCTTACCCCTTTCTCCTATGCCGTTGGCAAAGAATTAGGACTTGATGGCGTTAGCTACAATCCCTTCATGAATAATGTTGCTCAAATCGTGGAAACTGTTTTCGCAGTGGAAAGATCCATCCAGATCATAGATGATCTCCTGGGCAATGGCATGAAAGAAGAAGACAATTCTTTCCAGAGGAAAGCAGGCCAGGGAGTAGGAGCAGTGGAAGTTCCCAGAGGAATCCTGTTCCATGATTATACCTATGATGAAAAGGGCAAATGCGTCAAAGCCAACTGCATCATTCCCACAAACCAGAACCATGCCAATATCCAGTTGGATATGGAAAAGCTCGTGCCCGAATTTAAACATGAAGGAAAAGATGAGCTTCAATTTAAGCTGGAAATGCTTGTAAGGGCCTATGACCCTTGCGTCTCTTGCTCCACACACTTTCTGAAAGTCAAATTCCTTTAAATAAAATAGCCAGGGGCATTGCCTCTGGCTATTTCGCCTCTTAATCCTACCGCTGCTATTCTTTATCTTTAAACTCTTCCAAAGGGCATACCCTGGTAAATCGAAAAAGGAAGTGCTGGTTATGAACTCCCCCAAAATATCTGTATGGGCGCGCATGAAAAGATATATAGATTTCTTGAAATCTATAGGAACCATGAAAAAGCAAATCTCTGTTTTACAAGAAAAAAATGAAAAATTGCAAGAAAAATTGGCACAATGCACTAAACATGAAACAAGACTACATGATTTAAGCCAGCATCTAAAAAATGCTCTGGAAGCAGGCAATATGGTTTCCTGGGAATGGAATATTCCTGCTGGCACTATAGTCTATTTTTATAATGCAATGGCCCTGGCCAAATCTCAAGATATTGAGCCATATAACAGCATACTGGGCATGCTCGAAAAAATACACCCTGATGATCGCGAGAGGGTAAAGGAGGCAATCCACCAGACACAAACAAAAGGAAGCCTTTTTCATTGCGAATATCGGGTAAAAATGGGAGATGATCAGTATCGCTGGATATATGGTCGAGGTGCAGTCAAGGTATTTCAAGATCAAAAACCATATCACGCTTATGGGATTTCTATAGATATTACAGAGCGCAAGCTTGCAGAGCAGAACCTGCATAAAACCAATGCATTCCTGGATTCTATCATCGAGAACATTCCGAATATGATTTTTCTCAAAGAGGCAAAAGAACTTCGCTTTGTTCGTTTTAATCAGGCGGGAGAGAACCTGCTCGGATATTCACGAAATGATTTGATGGGCAAGAACGATTACGATTTTTTCCCTAAAGAACAGGCTGATTTTTTTACAAAGCAAGATCGGAAGGTTCTTTGCGGAAAGAATATTATAGATATTCCAGAAGAGCCTTTGAAAACAAGAGACAAAGGAATGCGGGCTTTGCACACTCGTAAAGTGCCTATCTTCAATGCACAGGGCGAGCCAGAATATTTGCTTGGTATATCAGAAGACATTACGGATCGCAAAAAAACAGAACAATCTTTACAAGAAAGCGAAAAAAGGCAGCAAAAATATGCTTCCTTTCTTTCGGAACTGATCCGACGCTGCGAATTTTTCAATGGAAACATTGAAGAAAATTTGCATAGCATTACAGAGATAGCCTCCAATCTTATCAATACCGAAAGAGTGAGTATATGGCAATATAGCGATGACTATTCTCAAATAGTGTGTCTTGACCTTTATGAAAAAAGCAAGAATACTCATAGCGCAGGAGAGACTCTAAACGCATCGGATTTTCCCGAATATACCACATCGCATAAACATGGCAATGTAGTCGCGGCTGAAGATGTTTTTACAGACCCAAGAACAAAACAAATATCGCACGAATACTTTCTTCAAAACAACATAAAATCCCTTATGGACGCGCCTGTTTGGATTGGAGGAAATCTGGCAGGGCTTTTGAGCTTTGAGCAGACAGAAGTGCTAAGGCATTGGCTGCCAGAAGAAGAACAACTCTCCACCACCATCTCTTCCTTTGTGTCCCTTTGTCTTGAAACCTTCCGAAGAAAAAAAGTAGAAGAAGACCTGGTTTTATCTGATCAGGAATGGCAGGCCACCTTTGACTCCTCGCACGACGCTATATGGATCATAGATAGGAAACACAAAATCTGGAAAGCCAACAAAACATCCGAAACTCTTTTGGGACTAAAAAGAGAGCAATTGATCGGCAAGCACTGCTGGGAAATCATGCATGGAGGAAACGATCCTATCTGTGATTGTCCTGTTTTAAAATGTATAAAGAGCCTGCAACGTGAAAGGATGGAACTCCCTTTGAGTGAGCGATGGTTTGAAGTGATGGTAGACCCTCTTGTGGATGACTCTGGCAAGTACAGTGGGGTTGTCCATACAATCAGCGATATTACAGAAAGAAAACAAGCAGAAAAAGAATTGCTGCAATCCAAAGAATCCCTGGAAAAAATCAATACAGAACTAACAAACCAAAAACTATGGGCAGAAGAGCTTGCCAAGCAGGCAGACGCAGCAAATCAGGCCAAAAGTGAATTTCTAGCAAACATGAGCCATGAGATAAGAACGCCTTTGAATGGGATACTTGGCATGATGGATCTCCTTATCAGCACATCCCTGAGCGAAGAGCAAAGCCGCTACACCTATGTCATACAAAAGAGTGCTAAATCGCTTCTTGGTATCCTCAATGATATTTTGGACTATTCTAAAATTGAGGCAAAAAAATTAGAATTAAAGAGGGAAAATTTTAATTTATTGGAAATCCTATATGATTTTTTGGAAACCATGTCTTTGGATGCACAAGAAAAAGGCCTGGAATTGCTTTATAAAATAGCTCCTAATGTCCCCTTGCTATTGAATGGAGATTGTGGCAGGCTCAGGCAGGTACTCAACAATCTGGTAAGCAATTCCATCAAATTTACTCACACAGGAGAAATCCTTGTTCAGGTTACACTCCAGAAACAAAAAGATCCCAGCGATGTTCATCTGTACTTCTCTGTTAAAGACACAGGCATTGGCATATCGAAAGAAAAGATTTCTTTGTTGTTTCAAAAATTTACCCAGGTGGATGCCTCTATGACACGCCAGTACAAAGGAACAGGCCTGGGCCTTGCTATCTCTAAGCAATTGGTAGATCTTATGGGAGGACAAATCGGAGTAGTCAGTGAGGAAAGCCAGGGATCAGAATTCTGGTTTTCTGTTTCTCTCAAAAAACAATCTGACTTAGAGTATTCCAAGATTTTCATGGTATCAGGAATGAAGAATATTCGTGTTCTGGTCGTAGATGACAACAATACAAGCTGCCAGATTCTTTCTGAACAAATGGCATCCTGGGGCATGCGTCCCTGGGTGGTAAAGAATGCTGAGGCTGCTCTCCATTCTCTCTACATTGCATTAGAAGAGCAAGATCCCTATCGTCTTGTTATAATAGATATGCAGATGCCTGGTATAAATGGCGAAACTTTAGGAAATATAATACATTCGGAGCATCTTTTATCGAAAACATGCATGATCATGCTAACGTCTATCAAGGACTCAGGCACTGCTAAAAAATTTCTTCAGAGTGATTCTTTTTTCTACCTTACCAAACCAGTGCAATACCATAAATTGCAATTTTTTATATGTCTCGCCCTTGGCATACCAATAGAAAATGCAACAAAATTGCCTGATTTTCATGATACAACCTGTAAAATCAAAATATCAGAATTTTGCTTTCGTGATAACGATGCCAGCATCCTCCTGGTAGAAGACAATCTCGCCAACCAGGAAGTGGCTTTAGGGCTTCTGAAAAAATTGGGTTTAAAGGCAAGGGCTGTAAGCAATGGTCACGAAGCACTTGCTGCCTTGGGATCCTGGCATTATGATCTCGTCCTGATGGACATCCAGATGCCTGTAATGGACGGATATGAAACCACGCGTAAAATCCGTAGCCTGGATTCTGCTGTTATGGATCATGATGTCCCTATCATTGCCATGACCGCTCATACGATGCAAGGGGATAGGACAAAATGCTTTGAGGCTGGCATGAATGACTATCTTGCAAAACCTATTTCTGGCAATCTTCTGGCAAAAACTCTGCAAAAATGGCTAAAAAAAGACAATAAGGCATTTTCTGAGCCAGCGTATAAAGAAAAAATTTCCATTACAGAAAGATCATCTGGAAAAAATATATGGAATAGGCTAGAATTGCTAGATCGATTGATGGGCGATGAAGAAATGCTCAGTACCCTGATAAATAAATTTTTGCAAGATATTCCACAGTATATACAAGCCATCTATGAAGCCAAAAATGCAAAAGATATTTCAGCTATCAGGTCTCATGCCCATACAATCAAAGGCTCTGCTGCCAATATGGGTGCTGAAGCTTTGTATTCTTTAGCATTGGAAATAGAAGAATCTGCCAGGCAAGAAAACCTGGAACAATGCACAATCCTGATAGACTCTTTACAAAAACATTATGAGGCACTGAAGAAGGAAATTACTATTCTGAGAACGAGCATAATTTAAAATTTTACCACAGAGGCACAGAGAACACAGGGAAAAATGAGAAGAGAACCACAGATGAACACAAATAAACACGGATTAAATAATCTTCTTGGCTGCAATTTATTCATGAATAGCTATCTAAAAAAACGATAAAATTGAAAAAAAACTATTATAAAAAATTATTTGTGTTCATCTGTGTTTATCCGTGGTTCAAAAGTTAAGAGCTCTCTGTGCCCTCTGTCTCTCTGTGGTTAATTCTATTTTTTTAGTTTATGGCCGTTCGCAGTATAACAGAAAATGAATTTAAGGATCATCCTATGAAATTTTTTCATCCATCACGGATAAACAGTTTTTTTGAAAAGCATGATGTCAATTCTATCTTTCAGGAAATGACATCAGCTCTGATAGGTCTTTTTGCAGGGCTTTTTGCTTATGAAAAACGAGCCGAATTTTTTGGGCTTCTGGGGGTAGAAGGGGGGAAACCTTTTTCCTGGTCCTGGCCTGAATCCTGGGCAAGGCCAGAAAACAAAACATTTTTTACCTCCATGCTCGTATTCTTCCTGATTGTTGCGATAGTAAAGCTTTTGTTGTATCTGCGTTTCCTGGATTTAAATTCCCTGAGCGTTAAGATAAGCAAAAAAAGCTCACGATTCGATGTCAATGGAATCTTACAAGAAATAGCGACGGTCATTCTGGGGATGACACTGGGTATTTTTTCCTCTCCTGTCACCCAATCCACATGGATGGGACTGGGTAGCAGGGAAGACTATCCTAACCCAATTCCTGGTGCTATCGTTATTTTGGTTTGCTTAGTCTTGAAACTTTTGTTATACTCCAAAGCACTCAATTTTAATTCTCTGACCAGCAAAAAGCGCGAAAAAATCGTAAATCCAGCAGCCCTGGGCCTGTTCCTGCAAAAATCGGACTGGAACATCGCCATGAAGGAGCTTTGCTCTGCCTTAATCGGAATCGGGATTGGTCTTTATCTGTATCAATCCAATCTGATTTTTTTGCCTGTAAAAGCATGGGAAGCAGCCAGTAATGTAGTTTCCCAAATAGATGAAAAAATAGGCTCTCCCTTAAAAAGCATTGGAGAGAAAACAGGATGGAAAAACTACACAGACCCTTTAGCCAGAGCTACAAGGCAGGCTGCCCAAACGGCTAGAAAAATCAACGAAATGAAGTTGATTCCTGAGATCAAGGAAGAAAATAAAAAATATTGGATTATAGGGTTGGTTATCGTCATTGTCTGTGTGGCTCTAAAATTGATGATGTACATGGCTTTCCTAAATTTCAATCGAATCAGAGACTCTATTTTTTCCACAAGAGGTTCCTATCTCCAGACAACAGGGAGAGACTACAATGGAGTTGTGGATGAAGTCGTCATGTTTCTTCTGACATCGCTTCTGGGTATCATGATAGACCCTATTTATAATAATTTCAGAGGCAACACAACAGAATATCCTTATGGATATTGGAGTCTTTTTTTTCTAATTTTTTTGATCCTGACAAAGCTCATGCTAGCTTTGGAAATTCTGGATTTTCAAAGGACTACAGTAAAAAAGTCATCCAAACGCAGGTGATAGAAGGATTTGTTTTCCATGCCAGCAAGACTGATTATCATGAATGGCCCATCCCAGGGAAGTAGCCTATTGCTATCTTCAGACAAAACTTTGATTATCGGCAGAGACTATGATTGTGGATTGCAATTTCAGGATATCCTGCTATCCACATACCACTGCTGTATCTACAATGTCGATGAAAGCTTTTGTCTGGAAGATATGGGAAGCACGAATGGTACAAAAGTAAACGACCGTTTGATACAAGAACCTTGCCTGCTGCATTCTCAGGATGTCATTACAATAGGAAATACAAGGCTTTGCTTTACTGAAGAAATAGAAATAGAAAGAACCCCCACACAAGTGCAAAAAGACTTTCCTGCACATCAGGAAAAACCTTTTTCTTTTATCCGAGAGGTGGGAGATTATTATATCATCAAAAAACTAGGGGATGGAGCGAGTGGAGAAATTTTTAAGGCAAAACATGCAAACTCTGAAAAAATGGTTGCTCTAAAAATATTTCATCCGTATTATTGTATGGATGAAATTTCCATGCAACGTTTTGTCCAGGAAGCAAAAGTCTGCATGAAATTCGATCATCCCAGGATTGTCAAGGTATTTGATTTCGCTATCTTCTATAATCGCCCTGTGATCGTCATGGAGTATCTGAAGGGTGTATCTCTTTTACAATACATTCAGACAAGAGGCCAGCTCAATATAGCTAAAGCTTTAAAAATAGGACTCTATATCGCCCAGGGTATGCACTATGCGCATAAAATGGGAGTAGTCCATCGAGATCTGAACCCTTCTAATATTTTTATGGGAAAAGGATTTCAACTCAAAATCATTGATTTTGGAATCGTAAAAGTCCCTGAACAATCTATTACTCTAGGGGCACAAACACTAGGCACTATGAACTATATTCCGCCAGAACAGATCGACAACGCAAAACAGGTGGATTTCAAAGCAGATATCTATGGCCTGGGTGCTACCATCTACCATGCACTTTTAGGCAAACCTCCTTATTTTGACATTCATGGTATCCATTCTCTTACATTGCGAATCAGTGGTACTCCAGCTCAACCTTTAAAGACGCTGATAAAAGTGCCTGTATATGTTTCGGATTTGATAGAAAAAGCCATGCATCCTGAAAAAGAAAAGCGTTTTCTTTCTATGGAAAATTTTTTTCATGCAATCCAAAATACCCTGAAACGTCTTTCCTCAGAAAAGGAATCCAAAAAATGAAATTACTTCTTTGTATTTTTTTCTTTCTCACTATGAATAGCTTTGCTCAAGAAAAAAAATTTGTTTGGGGTATATGGCACAATAGCTATATGCAACCTTACATTACTTTTAAAGAAAAAAATGACCGTCCCCTCATGGAAAAACACTTAGACCATTTCCAAAAAATTGGCATCAACCGCATTTATTTTTTGGTAAAATTTCCCACAGGGCATGTATTTTACAAAAGCAAAATCGCACCTGCCCATCCTCAATTGGATTGGGATCCTTTTGCCTTTATGGTAGAAGAATGCAAAAAACGAAAAATAGAAATCTACCCTTATGTGAACGCTATGGCAGAAGGAGAATATAACGAGCAAACCCAAAAAGAAGATTTTATCGGGCCTTATCTGGAAAAATTTCCTTCGCATGCCATGCTAAATAAAGAAGGTCAGAAATATGGATGGATTTCGCCTGCTGTAGAAGAAGCAGTAGACTATGAACTTTCCCTTATGGAAGAAATCGTAACCAACTATGCAGTAGATGGAGTGCAGTTGGATCGCATACGCTATCCAGACAACCAGGCAGACTACAATCCGCAGAGCATATCTCTATACAAAAAGCTATACCAGAAAGACGTGGATGAAAAAGACTATTCCTGGACGCTCCATCGCCAGAACCTCCTGACCCAAATTGTAGCAAAATCGAGAAAACTTTTGCACTCTGTGAAGCCAGGTATGAAGCTTTCTGCTGCTACTTTCCCTCGCCCCTATTCTGCCTCATCAAACCAGCTTCAGGCATGGCCAAGATGGTGCAGAGATGGCCTTCTGGATGAAGTAGTTCCCATGAGCTATTATAGAACTACAGATCTTTTCCAGACATATCTTCTTCAAGAGCAAGAAGTAACACCCGCTCATGTCCCTTTGCTTTCAGGCATCGGGGCTTTTATCATTAAAGATCCCAGTATATTGGAAGGACAAATCAAACTTGCCTTACAACAAGGCGTGCAAGGCATTGTATTTTTTTCAGGATACTTTCTTTTAGAAGAAAACATCGCTAACGTGGTCAAGAAATATGCAAAAGAGAAAGGAAAATAGTAATGGAAGGTGAAAAAAATTATGGAAAATGGTTTTTGCCAGCTTTAATCGTGGTCGCTATTGGTATTGTTGTATGGGATATTTCTCAAAAAAATCTCTCTCAGCCTAAAACAGAAATGGGGCAAGTGGAGGTAGAGGTAGCACAAGCCTATCAGACAGGAGATTTCCCAAAAGCAATCCATCTTTTAGAAAACGCGCTGAAGCTTCAGCCTGAACGAAATAAAGACTTGCGCTATTCCTTGATACAAATCTATCTCCAGATCAACTCTCTGGCACAGGCAAGAGAGCATCTGAAAATCTGTCTGGAAAAACTAGGCAGAATCCCTGAGTTACTTTTTGTAGAGGCACAAATCTGCATGAGAGAGGGAGAAAAAGACAAAGCATACCAGATCTTTACGGAAATCGTCAGCCAGACTCCCCAATTTCTTCCCGCACGGATGGGGATGGTGGAGATTTCTATGGGAAAAAAAGATTTTGCCAATGCTCTTTTGCAAATACAGGAAATCCAGAAAAATTTTCCTGATCTTCTCACCCAGATCGCTCATATCTATCTTTTTGAAGCCGATATACATTTTTCTATGGAACAATTCGATAAGGCCAAAACCGCCCTGGAAAATTTCATGAAAATACATCCTAACGTTTTTGGCGTTCATAGAGACTGGATAGAGGCAATGTGTGCTTTAGGACAAATCTCGGAAGTAAAAAAACAATACAAGGAAAGACTAGAATCCGAAGGAATTTCAGCTAAAGAAAAGCTTTTTTATCAGCAACTTTATGCACTTATCCTGCCGCCACAAGAAGCTATAGCCATGCTGGAAGAAATCATGAAAAGCGATGATTCTCCTTCCGTACGTATGGGTCTGACATCATTGTGGACAAAAGAAGGAGAATACCAAAAAGCTATTTTAGCATGCCATGATCTAAAAGGCATGCAAGAAGTCATAGAAGAAAAACGGCTTTCCTGGTTGGGGCATGCTCTGTATCTTTCAGGAGATTCCGCCCAGGCACGCAAAGCCTATGAAGAAATTTTGAAAAATCCCCAGGCCAGGAGCAGTGCATTACCAGGATTGATCAATTTAGAGCTGAGCGATAAAAACTTCTCTCTTGCCCTGGATCATGCGAAAATCCTTCTGGAAGATGCTAAAAATTTACAGGAACGCTTGAACGCAGAGATGCTGCAATCTCGAATCCATTATGAAGCAAACCAGCTTGAAGAATCTTTAAAAACAACCCAGAAAATATTGGATGAAACTCCTGCTGGAGTAGCAGTCTATTCTCATGCCTTGTATAAAAAGGCACAGATTTTTCTTGCTCAAAAGAAATATAAAGAGTCAGCAGAAATCTTCCAGCAAATCGCGGAAAAAATTACGAGAGTATGCGAACTTCGCCTGAAAGCCGCTTTATGGCATGGGGCAGCCTTGTACTTGCAAGGAGAAGATCCTCTTGTTGCCTGGAAAAAATACCAGGATTTCCCCTGGGACAGCTATATCCAGGATACACGAATGAAAGGATTTCTGGACGTTCTCACAGGAAAAGCAGCAGCAGAGGTTCTCATTCCATTAAAAAAGATGCCTTTCCACGCAAACGACGTTTGTTTCTTCCTGGGACTTTACTATGAGATTCAGAAAGACTATGCCAAAGCATACCAATCCTATGAAGAAGGGATACAGTCCAGCAAAGGCAACGATTTTCCCTTGTATGAACTTCTGAATAGCAAACAAAGAGTGGATGCTCTCCGAGAAAAAAAATGAAAAAAAAACAGGACATACCCCAAATAGAAAAGAAAGAATTCTGGCAAGAGCCAGATTCTTTTTCCCTGGAAAAAGCAACGCCTGTGCGTGGCCCTATGAGTTCAACCTCCAGGATGCCATTCTTTGGGAGACCCGTACCTGCTGCGTCGGAAACCAAAGTCGTTCCTATTGCTAAAAGCGAAGGGAAAATCCTGGTAGCAGACGATGACCCTGATATGCAGAAATTCTATGACCATATTCTGACAGCAAGAGGATATGAGGTTTCCATAGCATCTAATGGACAAAGTGCTCTGGATATGATCAAAAGGCAAAACTTCGATCTTTTAGTTACGGATCTTGCCATGCCTGTCATGGATGGCAGGTCTTTAATACTGGCCCTGAAAAAAGCCAAACCAAAACTGCCTGTCATCATTGCCAGCAACAGAGATGGAATGCGCCATGATCCAGAACTTCGCCTGGCAACGCAGGTACATACTTTTTTGTCCAAGCCCTTTAAGCCTACTGTACTCATCAATACAGTACAGCAAATCATAGGATGCCATCAAAATAGCCAAAAAACCAGAAGAATTTCCGACGCTTCCTTTGTGCCAAAAGAGTCAAAATCCTCTGAACCAGGTTCTTTCCAAGGCCAGATCGACTACATTGGCCTTATTCCCCTGCTGCAAATGCTCGGCATAGAAAATAAAACAGGCGGACTGATTTTGCAAAAAGAGGAGCAAAAAGGATATATCTTTGTAGAAAGCGGACAGGTAGTCCACAGCTCTATGGACAATCTCTCTGGAGAGGAAGCGTTCTTTTCTCTTCTGGCATGGAGAAAAGGCTATTTCCAATTCATTCCCAGGCTAGCCCCCCCTGTTAAAAACATAGGAGCACCGATAGAATATCTTCTATTAGAAGGCGCACGCCGTATGGATGAACAACAAAGCGAGGACGTATTTAACGCTTAGAGGAACGAGCCTGTTCGTAGTGGCCGCAGGGTTGCGCCAAAAAAGTCGTGTCTGCTCCCAAGTCCAACGCCAGCGAGGCATCGGTACAAAAAACGATAGAAGCCTATAGATTCAGATAAAGGTTCGTTTGATAAATTTTGTATGATTCGTTATCGTTATCTTTATCATTCTCATTATCGAAATAACAGCATTTATTTGTGTTTCTCTTGATAAAGATAACGATAAGGATAAAGATAACGAATCGATTATGATGATTACATTGTCAATCGAACCCTACATCATTTTGGACCGATGCCTTTTGGGGCGTTATCGTGCAACGCCCTCAAGATTTCTCCGCGACCTCTGCGGTGAAATACCCCCCCCGAACTATTGGATACGCCCTAAGGATAAAGATAACGAATCGATTATGATGATTACATTGTCAATCGGACCCTACATCATTTTGTACCGATGCCCGCTCAGTCCAGCCAGAAACTATCTACTCTTTCCTGAAGGCGAGATTTTTTTCATAAAACAGGCATTTTTTTAGAATATTGGCAACAGGGGGAGCTGATACAGTGCCTCCATAATAAGCTCCTTGAGGCTCATCCACCATAACGAGGGCGCATAGCCTTGGATTGTCAAAAGGGGCAAAGCCCACAAAAACAGAAATATACTGCTCATGAGAGTATTTCCCTGAGCTGTCGAGCTTTTGCGCCGTACCTGTCTTGCCTGCTATCGCAACGTTTTTGATATTGGCTTTCTGAGCAGTTCCTTTTTGTACCACAGAGCGAAGAACCTGCTGCATTTCTTTTACTAAAGAGAGGGAATAGAGTTTTTTGATTTCTGGGCTTTGATAGCGATGGAGCGTTGTTCCATCAGGGTAGACTATCTTTTGGATGATTGTGGGTGGGCGATAGATTCCATCTCCTGCAATGGGTAGATAGGAGACTGCCATTTGCAAAGAAGTCGCTCCAATCTCATGTCCCATAGGCACAGAGGTAAGAGTAAAGTTCGTCCATTTGCTGGCAGGTTTTAAAAGCCCTGTAGATTCTCCTGGCAGCTCGATACCTGTTTTTTTTCCAAATCCTAAAAGTTCCAGATAATGGCATAAAGTTTGAGAACCCATTTGCATGCCAATTTTTGTTGTTCCTATATTGCTGGATTTGATGAGAACTTCCGCTACTGTCAATTCTCCATAGCCATGAGTATCATGGAGTGTACGGCCAGGAATAATTCTATAAGCTCCATGATGACAAAAGATTTTTGTGTCCAAGGTGGTAATTTTTTCATTCAAGGCAGCGGCAACAACCAACGGCTTCATGACAGAGCCTAATTCGTAAGCATCGGTAATCGCCTTATTCCGCCATGTCTCACGAGGAAAAGAAGAGAAAGCATTGGGATCGAAATCGGGAAAAGAAGCAAGAGCAAGAACCTGTGCTGTCCTGGCATCCAGCAAAACTCCGCAGGCACCTTTGGCTTGATACTGTTGCACTGCATTTTGTAGCTCTTTCTCTACAATACTTTGCATAATCATGTCTATGGTAAGATATATATTGGCACCATTTATAGGTTTTTTCGCAGGAGCATGGGGCGCATAGATTTTGGGCTTTGCCAGCCTTCCGTCCTTTAGCTCCCATTGGAATCCATCTTCGCCTGAAAGTTCTGGTTGGAAATTCCCCTCGACTCCTTCCAGCCCATTTTCCTCATTGCCTGTAAAGCCTAAAACATGACAGGCCAGCCTTCCATGAGGATAGACTCTTTTAGATTCTTTAAGGATTTGCACGCCTGCGAGTTTAAACGATTGGATTTTATTGCCAGTTTCTTTATCCAGGTATCTTTTGAGCCAGACAAACCGTTTTTTGCTGTTTAGAATCTCAGACAAAAGAGTTTCTTCTTCTATTGCCAGAACAGAGCTTAGCTTTTTAGCAGCATAAGCAGCGTCTTTCACCATTTTAGGGTCGCAATAACAAGAGTAGGCTGGAACAGACATAGCCAGGGCAACGCCATTTCGATCCAGTATATCCCCTCTCCTTGCTGGTATTTTTTTGTGTGTCCAATGCTGTTGGAAGGCCTGTTGCTTGTATTTCTCATGCTCTAAAACCTGTATCCAGAACAGCCTTCCTAATAAAACGAGGATTCCCAAAAAAGCCAAAAGAAATATCCATAAGGATCTTTTGAACATTTCTTTCTGATATATAGCAAACGATTTCATTTTTTTACTTCCATCCATTCTTCGGGGGGAACAAGCTCTAGCTTAAGATTCTTATTTTCTTCTAGTAATTTTTCAGGGGATGTCAGTGCTGTGATTTCATATTGAAGAGTATGGATTTCTTCTCGGAGGACTTCTCTTTGCTTTTCCAATCTTGCGATACGATACCCCAATTCAAAAGATTCCAGCCTCATCTGCACTAAAATCATAAGAAAAAGAGCTGTGAGGCATAGCAACAGCATGAAAACAAGATAGCCCCAAAAAACCTGGACTCCTCCTTTTTCTACTATGCCTTTATGAAAAGTCTTGCAAGTTTCTGCTGCTTTTGCAATGATTCTTTGCGTGTTTTGAAAAAGATTTTCTTGCATTCCTGATCCCATTCAATCAAAGGCTTCAGAATAGTCATACTCTATCCCGTACCTCGATTCTATTTCTTTGATTTTGTCTGCGAAAAATTCATAAATTTCTTGCAATGTATTGCTACAAAACTGAGTACGACAGCCTAAAGGTCGCCATTCATGAATAGAACAAAGTTTTTTTTGCTGTCCACTGCATTTCCCTTCTTCCAGTGTCAAATTTTTTCCCAGCTTCCCCTGTAGATAAAGCCTTTCTAAATGAAATATATACAGCCTCATCCCATTCGTAAGAAAATTGCAGCATTCTCCACAGCATTGACAATTCACACCTTTTTGGCTAATACGAGTTTCTACATCTTTATATAATTCTTCTAGTTCTTGAAATGCGTTTGATCTATTTTCCATGAAATTTCCTGATATTAAAACCTCAAGCCAGACGGGAAGTATTATCCAAATATAGCAAGAATCATTTTTTCGACTTCATGGATTCTGCCAGATTTTTCCAGCCATTCTATCAAATCACAATGCTTCTCTAAAGATATAGTTTCCATCGAACCAGCAATCCTGTTGTCTGTCTTAAAAGAGGCATTAGCTTGTTTTCCCTGAGGGACAAGCTGGATTTCCACAAGCTTTCCCCCTCGTTTGCGCACCAGAATTGCTTCACATTTTTGTTTCATTTTCATTCTTTCATTTCTTTTGGTTACGGATTTTAAACCCGTAACCAATAAATTTACTTTTTGACCATTCTGGCAAAAGCAATGGACAAACTTCCCAGGATAAGACAGGCGATGGTATTCATCTCTGGAATAGTCGTGCTGGTGTTGAAGCTAACTTCTCCTATGAATATCCAATAATAAATAGAATTAGAAATATCTACCTTGATATACTGGGCTGTTCTTGTAGAAACATCGCCTGACAAAGTAAAATCAAGGCTACCCGTTAATGAGCTGTTAGGGAAACATTGGTCTGCAATGTAAGAAGACGGAGTGGTATATGTTTGTGTATTGCTGAAATTCACTCCATCATTACTAAAAGAAACGGCTATTCCTGCAGGCATCCCGATCCCCGCGTTTCCAGAATGGACAAAAACGCTTAGGGAATTCAATGTCGTTGCCTGTCCAAAGTTAAAAACAGGAATCATGTGTACGTATGGCCCGATACCTACCCATTGATCTACGTTGTTCGAATACGCAAGAGGAAAATATCCATCTTGCAATTCATTTCCTGTAGAATCAGGATAGCCATTCGATCCGCTAAGATAAGTATAGGGAACAGCCATGATTTGCATATTGAACAACAACAAGGCCATAATGGCCAATATTAAAAATTTAGAAGCACATTGCATAGTTTTCTCCTCAAAAAAAGAATTATTATAAAACCTACGCTATATAGCTACTCTACCACTTCAAATTGTGCCTGGAGAACATTTTGGGAATCGCCACCGAGCATGACGGTAAAAATGCCAGGCTCCAGAGTCCATTTCATATTTTTATCATAGAAAGACATATCTTCAGGTGTTAGGAAAAAGGAAACTTGTCGGGATTCCCCATTTTCCAGATAGATTTTTTCAAAGCCCTTAAGTTCTTTTAATGGGCGGGTGATGCTGGCAACATTGTCTCTAAGATAAAGCTGGACAGTCTCTGTTCCTTCTCTCTTGCCAATATTTTTAACCTCTACAGTCACTTTCAGACTTTCCCCTTTCTTCAGGAAATCTTTTTCCAATTTCAGGGAAGAATACTGGAATTGAGTATAGCTAAGCCCAAAGCCAAAAGGATATAGAGGGGTATTTTCTATATCCAAATATTTGGATGTATATTTATCAGGGCCAACAGGTCTTCCTGTGTTTTTGTAATTGTAATACAGAGGAATTTGGCCTAAGGATCTAGGGAAAGTAACGGGCAGTTTTCCAGAAGGATTATAGTCTCCAAAGATCACTTCTGCCATAGCGTTTCCGCCTTGTGTTCCTAAGAAAAAGCATTGCAGGATAGCAGGGACATTCTGTGCTGGCCAGGGAATTGCGAGAGGTCTGCCACTCATGAGTACCAAAACAACAGGTTTGTTGATTTTCATGAGTGCCTTGAGGAATTCTTCTTGCTTTCCAGGAATAGAAATAGAGGAACGGCTGGCAGCCTCTCCGCTCATCCAGGCTTCTTCTCCCAGTGCGACGATTACAGCATCTGCCTGTTGGGCAATTTCTATGGCCTTTTTTTCCTCTTCTTCATTAGAATCCAGGACATTGCAGCCTTTAGCATATAGAATCTTTGTTTCAGGACAAACTTTGGAACGAATTCCTGCTAAAAGGGTGACTACATCTTTATAGTCCCCTGCTCCGCACCAACATCCCAATAAGTCTTTCTGGCTGTCTGCCAGTGGCCCTAAAACGGCTAGTGTTTTGATTTCTTTGGATAGGGGAAGAACACTTTCATTCTTTAAAAGAACAATGCTTTTCTTTGCCATATCCAGTGCGGCAGCCAGATGCTCTTTTGTCAGGATTTTTTCTTTCTGTCTTTGTACATCGCTATAGGCATAAGGGTTTTGGAAAAGTCCCAGGCGGTATTTCAATCGCAGGATTCTTTTGACAGCTTCATCTATTTCTTTAATAGAGATTTTTTCCTCTTTTACCAGCGTGCTTAGCTGGTTGATAAACAAATGGCCTTCCATATCCATATCTACGCCTGCTTTCAGGGCAAGACAGGCAGCTTCTTTTCCATTAGCAGCAACTCCATGAGGTATTAACTCATTGATCGCAGTATAGTCTGATACTACAAATCCCTGGAATCCCCACTGGTTGCGGAGAACTTCGTTAAATAAATAAGGGCTTGCAGTGCATGGAACTCCATTGATTTCATTGAATGCTGTCATGAAGGTTTCTACTCCAGCATCCACGGTTGCCTTGAAAGGTGGCAGATATACTTCCCACAATGTTCTGGGGGAAATGTCCGCTATGTTATAGTCCCTTCCTGCCTGGGCTGCTCCGTATGCTGCAAAGTGCTTTGCGCAGGCAAGCATTGTGTCATGGGCAGCAAGATCATTGCCCTGGAACCCTCTGACTCTTGCCTTGGCGATCAGAGAGCCTAAATATGTATCTTCTCCAGAGCCTTCTGCAATTCTTCCCCATCGTGGGTCACGGGCAACGTCTACCATAGGAGCAAAAGTCCAGTGCAAACCTGCTGCTGTAGCTTCTATAGCAGAAATTCGAGCAGTCGTTTCAATTGCCTTCAGATCCCAGCTTGCAGCTTCCCCAATAGGAAGGGGGAAAATAGTACGAAATCCATGAATAACATCAAAACCAAACAAAAGAGGGATTTTCAGCCTGGATTTTTCAACTGCCATTTTTTGAAGCTCGTATGTAAATTCTGCGGTAAAGGCATTCAGGAAGGCTCCTATTTTTCCTTCCACTATGCCTTTTTTATATTCTTCTCTGAGAAAGGGGCCTTGCTCTCCAAAATCTCCTGTGCAGAGATTCAACTGGCCGATTTTTTCTTCCAATGTCATTTGGAGCAAAAGATCAGAGATTTCTTTTTCCATATTACTTTGCGCATAGATACATAATCCTGATATCAGGAATGCCAGCAACAAAATCCGAATCAGCATATTTTATCCTTTCTTAAAAAAGAAAGACGCAATCTGCGTCTTTCTTTTGCTCTTGAGAAATATAAAAAAATATCAATAGCGAAGTTTTTCAGGGAAGAGGCTTTTTAAATATTCCTGTAGCATCAGATTGGTAGGCCCATACCCTTTATCATACATAAAATGCTCCAGATCAAATATCATATCTTGAGCCTTTTGATAGCGCAGATTTTTATCACGATATAAGGCTTTTTTCAAAATCTCTTCTACTTTGCCAGGCACATCAGGACGTTTTTTGCGGATAGAAGGAACATCTTCTTTGGTAATTTTGTGCATGGTGATGATTGTTTCTTCATCTCCAAAGAGCATATCGCCTGTTAGTAGCTCGTAAAAGCAGATTCCCAGAGAGAATATATCCGACCGAGCATCTGTTTCCTGAAATGCCGCCTGTTCTGGAGACATGTAGGGCACTTTACCATACAGAACGTCACCTTCTTTATTCATGAGATTTCTTGCTTTTGCAATTCCAAAGTCTGTAAGCTTGACAACGCCTTCAAAAGAAAGCATGATATTTTTAGGAGATACATCTCTGTGTACTATGCCTAAAAGCTGACCATTTTTATCTCTTTTGCTATGAGCATAGGCTAACGCTCTGCACACACGGCTGATAATAAAACATCCCAGATCAATGGGAATGGAAATGCTTTTATAAATATGGCGATCATGGAATTCCTGAAGATTGACCCCATGGATATACTCCATAGCAATATAAAAGCTATTCTGATGTTTACCAAGCTGGTATACCTGGGCTATGTTTTCATGCACAAGATCAGCGACCAGCTTGGCTTCTCCAATAAACATCTCCACAAATTCCCTGTCTACAGCAGCATCGTCAATCAATGTTTTGATGGCCATTGTTTTTTTAAAGCCTTCTGCACCCAATTGCACAGCTTCATAAACTGTTCCCATACCACCACTTGCAATTTTACGAATAAGCTGGAAACGGTTAAAATCTTTGATTTCTAAAATTCCATCCATAACACACCTTGCTATTGTAAATAAAGATTAAAATGAATGCAACATTTTACGATACAGCTAATATCGAACGAGAAATGCTGTATTAGTAAATCAGTATAATGGTAATAATGGTAATATATCCAGACCTATTATAAATTTCATAGATAAAGAAGTCAAGAATAACTGCATTTTAAATTCGTGAACACTGCTTTATTCCATTTTGAAATAGCCAAACTCAAAGAAAGCATACAAAGTTTGGACAGTTTCCCCACAATTTAATATGCCCATGAAAATCTGTTAATGTCCTATTGCAAAAAGATGTTTTTCTCCTCGTATGTAGATCCTGTTATGGCAAAAGGCAGGGGTTGTCACGATGGCTTCGCCTAAGGAAGGACTGGCGATCAGGGAATACTCTTTGGATAGATGGAATATATAGGTTACTCCTGCTCTGCTGGAAAGATAGACTTTACCGTCTGCCACAATAGGAGAGGAATAAAAGCCTGTATCGATTTCCTTTTCCCAGAACGCATTTCCTGTTGTGCTTTCCAGGCAGAGTAGTTCTCCATGGCTGGATGTCAGAAAAATGTATTCCTGGTATGCTACAGGGCTGGAGGCTTCAGGGAATTCTCCCTCTATTTTTTCCCATACCATTTCACCATTTTGGATGTTGATAGCGGTAAATCCTGATCCTACGTTGGTTATAAAAACCATGTCTTGTGAGTAGGCAGGAGAAGGCCCTACCTCACCGCTCAGGCATTTTTGTTGCCAGAGTTCTTTTCCTGTTTTGGTATCGTATGCTACTGCCAATGGGCTTGAACTGAGGATAATCTGGGTTGTATCTTCTTTGGATACAAGGATAGGAGAAGCCCAGGATGTTTCAACATCTCTTTCTGTCTTCCATGCTGTCTCTCCTGTTTTTGCTTTTAATGCTAGGATGTGAGGCCCACCATCATGATCATACTGTACGAAGACAAGCTCATCCCAGAATAGCAGCGAAGAGGAATGCCCATAGTGGTTTTTAGGAACGCCTAGATTGCGAGCCCAGAGAATTTCTCCCCCCAGTGTTAAACACGCTATGTCACCTGTTGTAAAAATGGCATAAACTCTTTCTCCATCTGTACACATGCTAGATGCTGCATAGCCAGTGTCCTGTGTTACTTTGGGTGCTTTGGGTGGCGAGCCAGGAATGCCTTGTATTTCTTTGCGCCATAGGATGTTTCCCGTTTGTGCATCCAGGGAATATATTTCCTGTATTTTCCCATCAGAGCCAGAAAAAAATATTTGTTTCCCCCATACAATAGGAGAATTATAGCCTGGCAGAGGCACAGGGATTTTCCATAAAATGTTTTTGCCAGTCCCGCCATCCCACTCTATCGGGGGTTTTTGCTGAAAGGCGATTCCATGACTATATGCACCTCGGAAGCAAGGCCAGTTCTCCTGGATGGATTCTTTTGTAAAAACTTTCTGTTGTTTTATAGAGATGGTTTTATCGGACGGAATTGCTTGTTCTTTTGTGGATGAATCTTTGGGAGCTTCTGATAAAATAAGGCCTTCGTTCAATTCGGTATGAGAAAGCCAGGCAAAAATTATAGAAGCAGATATAAGAAAAATGCCCAAAGAAAAAATTAGCTTTCTTGTTTTTATCGCTATTCCAAGATCAGAAGGATCATCGCAAGAAGTAGGTGGACACGGAATGTTTTTGGGAAAAGAACGTAAAAATTTAAGAGATAGCAAAAAAATAACTAGCAAAAAAAAAGCTAGAAAAAGCCCTGTCTTTATTTGATAAACGCTTGTGAAATAAGCTTTTCTTGCTAATAAATCCAAAGCTCTGACTTTTTCTTTGATTGCCTCATCTTTTGGATTTTCGCTGTATTTCTGCATCCACTCTTGTAAAACAGGATGGTTCAAAGGATCATGTGTTTTTAGCTGAAAATAGTTGGCAGCTAAAAGTATAGTGATTGCAAATAAAAATAAACCAGAAGACAGAGCAAGGGATTTCGCCATCAAAGGAACAATCTTTTGGAAAAAAGAACTCTCTGATTTCATAGTAAAGAAACATCCTAAATTGCCAGGGGCATTTTAAGTTTTAAAATTTTTTCTTGCAATATGTTGTAGCAGCAGGGTTGCGCCGAAAAAAGTTGTGTCTGCTCAAAAGCCCAACGCCAGCGCAATCCCCGCGTCTTTGTTCAATAAGCTGCTCTTGTAACTTACTGAATCTGTAAAGAATTTTTTATTCCGATGGCTTCCAAAATTTTATGTATTTGCTCAGAGCGATTCAAAGTGTAGAAATGGATGCCTTTTATCTTGTGGTCTAAAAGATCACGGACTTGTTCTGCAGCCCAGTGCAGTCCTGCTCTTTCAACATTTTCTTCTGTTTCTGCTCGATATAGCATTCTCAGTAGGCGTGCGGGGAAACGGGATCTTGCGGATAGCTCGGCCATACGATTCATGCTTTTTAAGGATACGATAGGCATGATTCCTGCAATAATAGGTACATGAATCCCCGCCAGTTCGCATCTTTCACAAAAATCATAGAAATCTTTGTTGTCCAGGAAAAGTTGGGTACAAATATAATCTGCACCAGCATCCACTTTTTGCTTCAAATGCTCAATTTCTGTAAGACGATTGATGGATTCTGGATGTCCTTCTGGAAATCCAGCAATCCCAATTCCCATATCAGGAAAATGCTTTTTGATAAAAGCAACCAGCTCAGAGGCATGTTGAAAGCCATTTTCTAAAGGAGAAAATGTACTTTCTCCTTTTGGGGGATCGCCTCGTAAAGCCATAATATTGCGGATACCACTATCATAATATTTTTGGAGGATAGAGTGGATATCTTCTTTAGTGGCTCCAACACAAGTGAGATGGGAGACAACAGTAAGGTTGGTTTCTTTTTGTATGCGCACTACCAGATCATGGGTCAGATGCCTTGTAGAACCCCCTGCACCATAAGTTACACTGACATAGGCAGGTTGTATCTGGATCAGGCTTTTTATCGTCTCAAAAAGAGAGCGTGAGGCATTTTCATTTTTGGGAGGAAAGAATTCAAAGCTTATTGTTGTTTTAGAAGATTGAAAAATCTGTTGGACATTCATACTATTTCCTCAAAAAAATAGGGCGTATGTATGCTGCATACGCCCTATTTTTCTTTATTTCTTGAAAGACTTTGTCGCTTCCTGTTTAATGATGGGTTTTTCAAATTCATCAGAACGAACTTCAATTGTATTCAAAAGATCGCCAACCTGCTCTACCTTTACTGTGATTTTCAAGGTTACTTTTTCTTTGGGTCTAAGCTCTTTGATAGTATCAAACTGAATTTTTTGTCCATTCACGGTATAGTTGACATTAGGAATGCCTTCTACCTGTGCTGTAACAAAGGAAGACTCTAGTGGGATTGTGTTTGCTATCTGGATGTTGCTAACCTCTTTACTTTTTTGGTTGGCAATTTCTACAACATAAATGGTCTTTTCCCCTAATTCAACAGGGTCGTTGGTATCAAAAAGCTGAATTTGCAAGGCAATAGCGGAAACGACTTCTGTTTTGATTTTCATGCTGTTTTTTGCGAGATTTTTTTCATCTTTAGCACGAGCTTCACAGGAAACTTCGCCTCGCTTGCTGGCAGTTACTTTTACCTTAAGGACTTTTTGCTCTCTAGGCAGTAAATCTCCAATCTTCCAGGAAATTCTGCTTTTTTCATTTTGATAGGAACCTTCTGGAGTGGATGTTATATAAATAAGGCCTGATTCTAAAGTATGTTGTACTAAAATGCCCGTTAATGCAATCTGGCCTTTATTGACAACAGTAATATTATACTCAAACTGGCTTTCCAAATTTACCTGAAGAGGGCCATCCAATACAACCGAGATTTCAGCATTAGGCTCAAAAACCAAATCTATATTGCTAGTAGAAACAATATCGCCTGTATGTAAAATTTCGCCTTTGACAGTATATCTGCCTTCTCTGTTGGCAACGATTTTACAGTCTTCTGAGTATGTTTCCGATGGCTTTAAATTAGAAAGATCAGAAATCCTAACCATCTTTTCCAACTGCTCTTCAAAACTAAGACCGTCAGGCAATGTAATTTTTAATTGATACTTTTCAACGCTTTTCTTGCCCTGGTTTACTACAGAAGCTTTCAATGTATGCGGACTCCCTAATCTTCCTTTTGGTTCCGATTGCAAGCTTAATGGAAGGGCAAGTCTGTTTTCTTCTGTTTTGATCTCTGCGGGGAAGATATGCTCTTCTTCTACTACTTTAGTCTTTGGTTCTTCTATTGGCTGTAGCGGTGTATTGTTTACCCCAGGCTCTACTGATTTTATCGGTTGATCCAAAATAGCTGGTGCTTTTTCTTTGGGAGGAGCGGGAAAATCAATTTGTGGGCCTTTAGAAATCTTGCAGCATTCATAACGGTGACAGCCTACCATAAACAATAGAACAAAAAGACTTACAAAAAATAAATTTTTTTTATCTTTGGACATGGAATCCCTCCTTTAGGATGCTTTTGCAAATTTGGTTTTATGCCTTTTCAATGTACATCCAATAGTTTAAGTTATTGTCAACAACTTGTCAACCTAAAAGGTATAAGAACTTTCGTTTTTTTGTGTTAGAAATCAGGATTAAATAACTGATCTATTTCGATGATAAAGATAATAAGTACAATAAAAAAAGTTAGTTTTTTATCTCAGGCTGAAGCAGTTCTATTACATATTTTTATGCAAAGACTATCCTCTGACAACCTCTGCTGGATCTACAGAAATGGCGATGCGTGCAGGAATGAAGACCGCAACCCAGCTTGTAAAAAGCATTACGGATGCCAGCGCAAATATATAGGTTATTGGCAAAGAAAATTCCAGACCTCCCTGGCCAAGATGAGCAAAATTGTTGAGCCACTTCCCTAAAAAAAATCCTGTCTGTAAGCCCAAAACAATCCCTGATAGACAGCCAATAGAAACGATCAAGGTCGTCTGAATATAAAACAGAATCAGAATAAGAAAAGAAGAAGCTCCATAAGCTTTAAAAATGCCTATTTCTTTTCTTTTTCGCAATATACTACTATAAAATGTACTAAATAAAACTACACTGGATAGAAATAGAACTAGAAAAAAAATGACAAGAGTCGCCCCTGTGAAAAATTTTTCTTGTTGTTTAAAAGTTTTCAGGTATCTCTCTAAGGGGGAAGACGCGAATAATCCCATGGCTCTAAGTCCTTCAAGAGATTCCTGAATGAATTTTCTATCATGGAGATAAACTGAACCAAATATATATTGGTGCTTATATTCTATAGGCAGAAACCTTTCCCATTTTTCTATTTCCAATTTTTTCTCCTCTTTTTGAAAATGGGGAAGATTTTTTAGAGCACTGTGTGAGCGAAGAGTAAATTCAAGTTGGCTCAGTTTTGCAAAATCTAATTTTTGCTCTGATGTAAGCGGAACGATCATAAGCCTGTTCTGGAAGCTTCCATCGGGATTTTCAAGAAAATCTATATATATTTTCATTTGTTGTGCATATTGGCTTACAAGATTTAGATTTTCTTCAACCCATATATTCTCTTCGTCAGTCAAAACGAAAAAAGCCTTTGTGATTTCAGGTTCAGGAGGGACGAGATATTGTCCTTTTCTATCTTTTAGCATATATCGAAAAGAATGCTTCCAGCAAAGCAGAAGATTATAAAAGTCTTCTGTGAGCATATAGTCTCCTCTTTCCAGAGAAGGCAATATTCCTATGATGGGTGCTGGAAATTCCATAGTAATCTGGTTTTCTTCATCTATGATTTCACTTACCTGAATCATAAGATGGCTTGGGAGTTTTTTTTCTTTCCAGGTTTCTTTTTTTTCAAAATAGGCATTGCTCTCAAGATACCCTAGCTTTTTTAAAAGTTCAAAGGAAATCACAAAACCTACCTCAGAAAAAGGAGACTGCATCTCTTCCTTAGTCATAAACCTGACAGGATTTCCATAAATATCTATCATACTATAGGGTTCATTTACAGGGATTGTACAGCCCTGAATACCACTTGAAGTCATTCCTGTCGTTTTTCCAGAGCCAGAGAAAGCAATCGAACTGGGGACTCTTTTATAGAAGTCTTTTATTCCAGCAACAGAGAGTATATTTTTCTCGATTTCGCTTAAATCTTGTATCAAAGCTTCTTTAGGCTTAAAGATTTCTATACGCAAAGGAAGCTTATTCAAGATCGCCTCGCTATAATTTTTGAAAGAATATAAGAGTCCACTTAAAGAAATCAAAATCAGCATAGTGGCTGTAACGGATGCAATATTCAGAAAGGTAAATACACGATCCTGTCGATTTTCCACAGCTTTCCAGCTATAATTCAACATATATTTTAACTTCAAGATTTTTCCTCCGAATAGCTATTGTTTTAATCAAGATTCAAAAATCTAAATCAAACCCGCTGGTCACAGAAATTCCTATACTGGGAATTTCAATCTTTTTACAGAGGAGCATTTGCCCTTGTGGATATTTTTCATCTGTTTTTCGATGATAATGATTTCTCGGATTGTGGTTGTACTTAGCGTCCCCACAAATCTGATGCCCAATCGCCTCACAAACAGCCCTTATCTGATGGTATTTTCCTGTCCAGGTTTCTACCCTGCAAAGAGTGCTATCCTGGTTCATTTTTAAGGGAAATACCAATGTAGCGGATAGTTCTCGTGAATGCTTGTCTTTTTTAGAAAGCCATTCTTTTCGAGAAGGAAAATTTTCTGTCAGAATAGATATATTTTTTACAATAGCTTTTTTATGAGAATTTTTTATGATATCGGCTTCAATAAAAAGAGGAGATTCCAATCGTCCCTCCAGAAGAGCGAGATAGGTTTTTAAAACTTCGCCAGAAGAAAAGGCGCGTCTTATAACTGTAGCAGAAATTCGATTTTTTATAAAAATGACTGGCCCCTGGGTGTTCACATCCAGTCGGTGTGCAGGATGGATAAATTCTGGTATCTTTCCCTCTTTTATAGAAAGGTATTCTTTCATCTGAAAGATTAGCGTCTTCTTTTCATCGATTTCGTCGCCCCCGTGAACAGGAATATCTTTGTCTTTATCAACAACGATAAAATTTTCATCATCATAGAGAATTTTTAGTGTCAAATCTTTTATTCCTTATAACTTATTGTGAAATAGTGTAAGCAATGAAGAGCAGATAATGGAAAGAATAACTGATGTAAAAGAATTTTACCAGAAAAAAGTTTGCTTAAAAGTGGAAAAAGGACAAAGAAAGTGTTTTTTCATTGCAATATTTTTTTTGCCAGTTATAATTTTTTTAGAAAAAGGAAATTTTGGAAGACAGAAATAATATCCTAATAGGAGGTAAAAAATGCAAAAAAAACTTATAATATTTTTATTTGCAGTAATATTTTGTAGTGCATTGCTATATGGAGCCAATTTTCAATACCTGGTATTTGAAGTCTATGACCATTATGCTGGCAATGGTGCCACGTTAACCGAGCTCCAAATCCTCAATAGCTCGAATACTGTTTTATCGTATAGTTTGCCTAGTGTTTATGAAACTACAACTGGTGGTGCTCCAAGCTATTGGAATAGTAGCATTTGGGGAAAAACTCAGCTAAACGATGGAGATACTTACTATGTCAACAACAGCACTGGTGCCAGTAGTACTGCGATTTTTATATGCTCTTCTAGTGCTAATGCAGGGCATTGGGCAAGATTCGCAGTAGACCTGGGCAGTATAAAAGACGTAAATAAAATCAAGATCTGGGCAGGCTCCGTAGAAAGCAGGATACCCTATTTTATTGATATATGGGGTACAAATTCCTATAGCTATTCTACTAACATCAGCTCAAGAAACAATACAGGGCTGACGCATATTGAAAAAGTAAACTACTCTTACACCCAGACTTCTGTGTCTTTGACTACAGTGAATGTAGTTACAGATCCTGCTGTTTCTGTAACCAATGCTAGCTTTGGGAATGTGCGCGTTGGCACCACTGCCTCTAGTAGCATCAGTGTTACCAATACTGGAGCTTCTGGCAGTACATTAACAGGGAATATCTCCGCCGCTAGTGGGGATTTTTCTCCAACTACAGGAACCCAAAATTTTTCTTTGGGCAGCGGCCAAAGCACATCCAGAACCTTCCAATATACTCCTTCTTCCAGAGGAGCCGATAGTACGAACGTTACCATTTCCAGTAACATTGGCCAGACCAGTGCTTCTTTGAATGGAACAGGAGTAAGCCCTGTCTATTCCAGCTCTATTTCTCCTGGCAGCGCAATCGATTTTGGAACAGTAGATAAAGACCAGAGCTTAACCAGATCTTTGACAATACAAAACACTACACAAGATGCAGACCTCGGAGATCTGACCAATCTGACTTTGCTCAGTGCTACCATATCTGGCCCAGACCAGTCCTATTTTTCGCTGGAAAATTTTACACCAGGAACCATACTTTCCAAAAATAATCTGGCAAGCCTGCTCCTTCGAGTCAACAATTTCGATCATCTTGTTGGCATGAGGTATGCGACATTGACTATCGTCACAGATGAAAATGCTCCTATAGGGACAGCAGGGAATGTCTATACCTATCAGTTGCAAGCCTATCTTGTCCCTGAACCTTCTTCATTCATCGTATTGAGCATAGCAGCTATATTTTGGGGAATTTTTCGCTTGAAATCTTCTACTAAAAAATAGAATTAACCACAGAGAACACAGAGAGTTTTTAGCTTTTGAACCACGGATAAACACAGATGAACACAAATAATTTTTTGTAATAATTTTTTCAATTTTATCGTTTCTTTATCCAGCCTGATGATACTACTTAAAATACTATATCTGTTCAAAATTATGAAAATATTGTGTCAAAACCAGCAGGTTCATCTGACCTATTCTATGAATGTACACCCAGGAGAAACAGCAGAGGAAGTCATACAGAATATCCTGGGTTATGTCATTCCTGTAAAAAAAATTCTATCGCCTCACCAGGCCTTTGGGATAGGGCTGAGGCTTTCTTTTCAAGCTGCCAGAGAATTCGAAACTCAGGACAAAATACAAAAGCTCCAGGCACTTTGCCAGGAATACGATCTTTACGTTTTTACGATCAATGGTTTTATATACGATAATTTTCATAAAGGCAGCGTCAAGGAAACTGTATATTCTCCTGATTGGAGAGATACAAGAAGGCTCGATTATACAAGCATTTTAGCCCGTCTGCTCTGCAAACTCATTCCCGAAAATAGCCCAGGAAGCATCAGCACTGTACCTGTTGGCTGGAAAGAAAACTTTAGAACCCAAGACGACATGCAAAAGGCTGTATGCCTGCTTTTAGAACAGGCTGCATACCTGGATCGTCTATACCAGGAAACAGGAAAAATCGTCAGCCTTGCCCTGGAGCCTGAACCAGGGTGCATCTTAGAAACAGCGTCCCAGACTGCTGATTTCTTTCAAAAAGAATTGCTTTCCCAAAAGAACATGGATCATCTTAAAAAAATATCAGGCATCTCCTCTTGCCAGGAGATAGTCAGAAGGCACCTGGGCATCTGCTATGATACCTGCCATATTGCGATCTTCCATGAAAAGCCATCAGAAGCCCTTTCTCTGTTGCAAAAAGCAGGGGTATTCGTTTCTAAAATCCAGATTAGCTCTGCTTTGAAAATGCAGTTTTATGCTAAAGATAACAAGGTTCAGCATGTCTTGTCTCCTTTCATAGAAAGCAGATACCTCCACCAGGTTATAGAAAAGCAAGGAGAATCCCTCGCCTTTTTCCCCGACCTTCCCCTGGCACTACAAAGTCTACAGAAACGCTTGGACAATCCTCTGCTGGAATGGCGTATCCACTTCCATGTTCCCATTTTTCTGCAAAATTTAGGGGATATAAAAACAACCCAGGAACACATCCTGGAACTGCTCCCTCTATGCAAAAAAAGCCCTGTCTGTCATCATTTCGAAGTAGAAACCTATACATGGGAAGTCCTTCCTGATCGATTCCGCGAGAGCGATATGGTAAATGCCATTGCAAAAGAACTCCAATGGGCAAAGGAAAAAATCCTGTGAAAGAAAAAAAATTTTCTCCAAAAGACAGACTGATTGCCTTCCTCAAGATGAGCCGTTTTTCCAACCTTCCCACGGTCTGGAGCAACTGCCTTATAGGAATCGTCTTCGCTGGAACTTGCGAGAGCTATCCCCTATACTTTCTTTGCCTGTCTGCTCTGTCTTGCTATTATATAGCAGGTATGTTCCTCAACGATGCTTTCGATAAAAACTGGGATGAACAAAACCGCCCCGAACGCCCTATACCACAAGGCATCATAGCACAAGAAACCGCGTTTATAGCTGGATGGGGTATGCTCTTTTTTGCCAATCTCCTCTCAATATGCGGAAATATGCTCTATGGCACTTTCTCCTATGCCTTTTTTTTCTATATCGCAGCCCTGAGTGCAAGCATATTTTTATACAACCGCTTCCATAAAAAAAATATCTATAGTCCTGTGCTGATGGCATTCTGTCGCTTCATGATATACCCCGTCTCTGCCTCCATGTTACAAGGCAAAGCTTCCGATTCTATCTGTTTCCCCGCCCTGATGCTAGCCAGCTATATCCTGGGAATCAGCTATCTCGCCCGCCAGGAAACATGCTCCCGAATTCTATACAGATGGCCCCTCTTTTTCCTATTCCTTCCACCAATTTATATCCTTCTTTCCCTACCTATGCTTTCCCCATCTATTCTATTTTGCCTTATCTTCCTGGGATATACCCTATATTGTAGCCAGGGAATCATAAGAAGACAAGGCAAAATAGCCTTCTATATTGACTGCATGATTGCAGGGATAAGCCTTTGGGATGCCCTTTTGCTACACACACTTGGAGCAAATATTTCCGCCCTGCTAGCAATAGCCTGCTTTTCTCTCACGATTGCCAGCCACAGATTTGTCTCTGGGACATAATAGAAAGCAGCATTGTCTCAAAATCAATAAAATCGGACCAAAAAACAAAATGGACTCCCAAAATATAAAAAATCCACAGATTATATAGATTACACAGATTGAAGAAAGAGGGCTTTCATAAATATTCTCGATTTTTAAAAAAATTTCAAAAAAATAGTAGAAAAAAATTCAAAAAAATGGAGAATAAACTAATCTTTTTTTGTGTTATCGTGTAACTATCAATCGAACCATATATAATTTTGAATCGATGCTACCTTAGCTATACTATGAACATGCAAAACATTAGAATAGATTTTTTCCCTTTTTAAGGAGCAAAGCAATGAAAGCTTTAATTTTTCTTTTATTCCTCTTAACTACAGCCTGTTTGCAAGCTGCCCTTGTTGGCTATTGGGATTTTGAAGAAGGTAGCGGAACAGCTATAGCAGATAAATCTGGCTATAATAACAATGGTACTTTGGAGAGAGCCCAGGCCAATACCTGGTCTACTGGTAAATGGGGAAGTGGTCTTTATTTTGATGGCAACACAGCCGCTTATGTAAAAATTCTTACGAGTTCCAGCATTGAAATCACAAATGCTATTTCTTTCAGTGCCTGGGTCAATTCTAGCAATCCTAATCGAGACGCACCCATTCTGGCAAAAGAGTATGGCAGCAATCTATCTTATTGGTTTGGTGTTTTTTATAATGGTTTTGGTACACTTTTATCGAATGCCGGGTCAGGCTGGGATGCCAACTATCGTAGCAGTGGTAATGTAGTTGCCAATACATGGACTCTATTGACCACTACATGGGATGGAACAACGATCAGAAATTATCAAGATGGCAATTTAGTTGCCAGTACAGCTTATTCTGATGCTAATGGAATCAACATTTCTAATGCTTTTCTATCTATTGGAATTAACTCTAATTACGATTTTACAAGATTCCAGGGTACATTGGACGAAATTAAAATTTACAACCATGCACTAAGCTCTACAGAAATCACAGGCCTTCTAAGCAACTCTGTTCCTGAACCCGCATCTTGTTTATTGCTATGCCTTGGCTTTTTTTTCTGGATGAAACGAAGATAAAAATTTACCACGAAGGCAATGGAGTAAAACACGAAGAAATTCTAATTTTCTCACCTTTATATTCGATTGCTATTCCATGCCATATCCCGTGTACAAGCTTATATCTTGGACACGGGAAAACTATGATATTTATTTTTTTCATTTGCCTTACCTGCCTTTGCCTCACGCTTCTCAGCCATAAGTTTGTCTTTGGTACATAAATGGGCTGAATGAATTTATTATAATGACTTCCTGCGATTTTCAATTGTGGCTACAATATCTGTGGCAACCTCATAAATTTCCTGAGCAACGCGCACCGTTTCGCCATTGCAAATTTTCAAGGCAACTACAAGAGGCTCCAAAGCCTGTGCCGCCGTTGATTTTTCAAGGATACCAAGAGCTTCTTTCTCCTGTCCCCTGCTGCAGGCCGAAATAAAAAATTCTATCGTATCCTGAGAAAATTTTTCCAAAAAATTGAAATCTCCAAGAAAGCGATCCGCACTCTCCCAGGCTTCCTTCCATTTTCCCCTGGTTGCCAAAATACAGGCAAGCGTATACTGAAAATCTGAACAAGGCTTTTTTTGCACAGCTTCCTGTGCCCAGGATTCGGCCTGTTCCAGAAAATTGGATACTCCATGCTTCCAAAGTGCCTGTGCCATACGATTCAAGCTTTCGCCAGACCTTTTTTCCTGCTCCAGATATTGCTCTGCTGTTTTTAATGCAGCATCTGTATCTTTTTTTTGTAGAAGCCTGAGTTCTATTAAAATTAGCCAGGGAACAACCTTCTTGCAATTGAGTTGGATTGCCTTGAGAACAGAATGTTCCGCTTCTTCGGTTTTCTTAACTTTGTACAAAACATAGCCTAATACCCACCAAGCATCAGCAAAGTCAGGATAAAGTTCAATGATTGTGCGTAAATGCTGTTCCACCGCTTCATACTTTTCTTCCTTTTGATGCAATAGGATGTCGTTCACTAACGAAAGGCTATCAATAAGAACATCAGAACGATCTATTTCTTCTTCTAGACGTTTTGCTTCCTCTTCTAGTTGTTGTACCCGTTGATTCCCAAGCTCTTTGATAGAAGAAGGAGCATCAGGGGAGCAGAAGAATACTGACGGTGTTTGTTTTATGATAGCCTGCTTTAAATCTGGCTTGTTTTCCAGGATGTTTAAATAGGCCTGGTACAGGTCTTTTTTGATCTGGGACGGAAGATTAGCGCATTGGCTGGCCAGCGTGCTGGTGATCTGTATCAGCTCTTCTCCCTCGTAGAAATTCACCATGAATTGTACGATGGCGTAGACACGGCTGGAAGGCTGGCCACATCTGCGCATCAGATAGTAGATGTTGTACAGGCGTTCTGTGGCCTGGTACCAATTTTTGCTGCCGGATTTATCCATGATTTCTACTGCTCCTTTGCTCACCAGGCGTTGGAGTAGGGCACTAGCCTTGTTGATGTCAATGCGTGAATCCTGGGAGATTTCGCGTGCTGTCACTGGATCCCATTTTTCCAGGAGCGTTATGAATACTTTTCGTTCGAGAGGAGGCAGGCTGTCCAGATGGCTCTTGAAATATTCCGTATGGCTGTCTACCAAGTCGGTCAGACTTTCCATAAGCTCTTGGAAAGACATTTTGGCAGCAAAGCTGCAAAGGATGGCTAAAAGCCGTGGATTTCCCCCTGTGAGAATCTGGATCGGACGGATGCGATAGCTCGCGATCTCTTTCCTGGCAATGCTCTCCCACATCCGAATGCATTCGGCATTGTTGAGGGGTTTGAGTTCCTGTATCTTGAAAAGCTCATACCACGCATGATGGATGTTTCCGATCTCTTCAAAACGAGAGGTAGCTGTAGCCAGAATCATCACACGAGGTTCCTGGAGCAAAGTGTGGCGAAGAGACCATCCGTCTTCCTGGCTGATCTGCTCTCCCAGAATCATATTGAGATTTTCAACGACAAGAAGAAGACGTTTGCCAATGCTATCGCTGAAATCCATCAGTTGTGCCAGAGCGCGCTCATACAGGCGTTTTTCATCTTTTTCATTGCGCTTCAGATCGTTGTAAGTATCCAGCCATCTTTGCTCTTTTGTTTGTTGATAGAGATGAAATAGTGCTTCCAGCCAGAACTGGCCTGCAGAACAGACTTCGTAGCTTTCTTCCCCAAACAAAACAGGATACCATTTTGGGGAAAATTCCTCTTTTGTCCTGATTTCGGCTGCGACCCGAAGTACCAGGGTGGTCTTTCCCATCCCGCGCGAACCTATTACAAGAAGATGCTGGTTGCTGCGGGAGGTATTCTCTTCCAGAGTTTCTAAAATGAGCTTAAGATAAATATCTCTCACGACAAAAGATTGGATCAGCTCTTCGTCACTACAAAAGCCAGGATTGTATTTTTTTGTACATACAGACATAGTTTATTTACCGTTTTGTTTTGGCAGGGCGATATGTAAATGCAAACCGCGCTTTCCACCAGTCTTTCAAAAGATTAGAAACGAATCTATAGTATCTTTCCTTTTGGAGGAAATAGCCATCATGCTCCAGGATTCCTATAATTTCCCGTAGTACATGGTCGCTACCAAAAGAATACCTTTTGGATATCATGGTTGCCACTTCGGGCGATAGAAATCCATTAACAGCAGCCTCGGTAAGCAAATCTATTGCCAGAGGAAAGTACTCCTCTCCCAGAACTGTCTTAAGGCGTTCTTCAAAATGGCTCAGTTCTGCATGTCCACGAGAACTGAACATGTTTTTTTCGTAAACATCGTTCACAAACTCAAAAGAAATTTCGGAAATGTTTCGTAGTCTGGATTCATCATGGATATGGTCAAAAAACATTTGGACATGGTGTGGTATGCAACAACCTAGCTTCTTGACCATCGCATCGCAAACTCCTGGCTGAAAGACTATCTGGTATTGGTTAGCAAGGGCCTGAATGCAACTTGCAGCAATATCCTCACTCCAGGGTTTTAAATCAAAAGGCTTAAAACCAGCAAGGGTAGAACTCAGGTTGGCCTGATGCAGGACTGGTTCCAAGCCAATAGACCCTGTGATGACAAAGCGGATTTTATCCTTGTGGCGGAGTGCGTTATCTCTTAGCCATGACATGAACATATCCGCTTCCCTGCGCCTATCTTCTGTAATTTTGTAATCGCTACCTTTCAGCAGACGATTAACGAGAATAGGAACTTCGTCCATAAAAATCACAATTGGTTTCCCATAATCGGCAATCATGGCAAGCAATTGGTCGCCTTTTGACTTCCAATCTCCTGCAGTGATACCACTCCTGAGCTTTATAGCAATATCTTTAATGTCTATAGCCTCCACTCTACCAAAAATGTTGCTGAACAAGTTTTTGGTTTTTTCCCACAGGTTAGCATAGGGAATTGTGGCTGTACTCAATTCTGCCACAGCATCAGGAGAGCCTTCACATTTCTCTAAATCTACAAAAATGCACAAATATCGCTCTTGGATGCGCCTTCCGACTTCCCGCATCAGACTGGTTTTGCCCATTCTGCGCTGCGCTGTCAAAAGAATGTGTGCGCCTTCGTCAAGAAGCTGTGTGAAAAGCCTGATTTCTGGCTCCCGATCCCAAAAACGATCTTTTTCAACCCAATTTCCATGAGCTTTCATCAATTTTTCCATGATAAACCTCCAATAGATTTATTGTCAACAAATTTATTGCCAACAGATTTGTTGACAAAGTATACAACAAAATTACCATTTTGTCCAATGAAATTTTAATGCTTGTGTAATTTGACAATACTAACGCTTGTGTAAAAATCCTACCACGTATGTGACAAAGTAATAACGTCTTGAAGTCGATGACATTAAGCTTCTTACACTATGAAAGAGCAACGCCATCAACCATTATACATACAAGGTGTGAAACGTAGGATATATCTTTCATTTTTAGGCAGTGATAATTCATAAAAATTCTTGACAATGTGAAAAAAACTTATAGACTGAAATCTTGCTATGATGGATAGGTAAGCGTTTCTATTATTTTTATCTATGCTTAATTACGTGCCGTTCGCTAAGTTGATAATGACTTATAAAAATTGTAATCTTGGCAAAGCCGCGCATAACCGATGTTGGCTTAATCGGTAATTAAAATTTAGTTTCTTATTAAAAATTTTTTAATTTCCATTTTTTCAAGAGGAGTTATTCAAACCATGGATCCTATATCTATTTTTGCAATCATAGGTGGAATCGGATTATTTATAGGCCTTATTGGGAGTGGCAAGATAATGGGAGTGGAAATACCCAAAGTAGCTCCGCCAATTAGGGTTTTGTGCATCATTATTGGGATCACAATGCTAGCATTCAGCTTATACTCGTATAAAGAAAAGAAAGTATCGGGAAAGAATGCCTCAAAGCCTATCAAGTCATACCATAGTGGTAAAATAGGGAAAAAATAGTTACTTTGTATATAGATGGAAAGGGAAAGTAAATGTCCAAAAAAATACTAGAGAAAATTTTTTCTATTTTTTTTATTTTTGCAGCTTTAGCCCTTATTGTACCTTCGTGTTTGATGTTTTTTCCGCATATTGTAACAAGCCTGATTGGTGTTGTCGCTTTTTTATATAATTTTTTCTTTATACCTGCTATTCTTATCGCATTTGGGTCGTTGTTATTTCTGATAGTTAAAAAAAAGCTGCCTATCAAAAAATTTTTGATACCTATATCTATTTTTTCATGGATATTATTTGCAATGCTGATATGCAGCAACGGCTTAATAGGAGAGGTATCTCCCGGTTCTTATTTTATCAGGAATATAATTGTTCTTGGCATATATTCTTTTTTAGCTATAATTCTTACAAAAAAAATATTTCAGTGTTATATATTCCATATTATATCAATATTTATGCTCGCCTTTATCATAGTTTATTTTTATCATACATGGGACAGCAATTATAGGTACCACGAAATTTTTAATCAATTGGGAATCCATAGTCCCGCTCAAAAAGACAAGGATTGGCAAAGCTGGTATGAAAAAATCAATGAGCATAGAATGAACTATGGACAAACAGAAATAGCCAGAGCATACTCCCAATACAATCCTAACATTGGAAGCGGATTTCACGATATCCAAAAAAGCCTGGAAAAAAATAGTTTTTATACATCCATTCAGGATTATGAAAAATCATCCCTGGCAAAATCTTCCGAGCCAAAACAGATTGTCATGATGTGTATTTCTGGTGGAGGAAGCCGATCAGCCTACTTTGCAGCAGCAACTCTACACAATCTATATAAATATTATAAACTAGGCAGCGAAAAAAGAAGCATTTTAGAAGATTTGGAATATCTGAGCACGGTTTCAGGGGGTAGTGTTGCAGGGAGCTACTATTGCCTTCATTCTCCAGAAAATTTTAAAGAAAAAGAAATGGAAAAATTTTTCCAAGAATTCAAAAACAGGATGAAAGAAGACATTGAATCCCAGATTTGGGGCAGGCTTTTATCTCCGTGTGAATGGGGAGAAATTGCATTGACTGGTAAGACACGAACTCACCTTCTGGCTGAGGTTTTAGATAAACTTCTCGGCCCTAAAAAAGATGGTCAGCCTTATAGCATTCATGATTTGTATGAATTAAGAAAAAGTGGGAAAAAAATTCCCATTCTGCTTTTAAATGCTACTGTCCTGAACAATAAAAAAAAGATGGTTTTTTCTGAATATCCTAGTTACGCATTTGATGAATTTGGCACAAAGAGCAACTGGCTTGATCTTAGTCTACAACGATATTTTGAGGAACGGCCAGGCAAAGTGGAACAGCATAGCCCAAGCAGAATCATCGGCCTAGACACGCTGGGATATGATAGAAAAAAATTCCCTTTGGCTCTTGGTGTAGCTTCTTCTGCTGCCTTTCCTGTAGGCTTTGATCCGCTTCGTTTCCCCAGTTTTTTGCCTACCATTGACACAGAAATCGGTTCCACTCCCTACGTCTGGAGAATCACAGATGGTGGTGTTTATGACAATTTTGGACTGAATACCCTTTTGCAACTTATATCTGGTAAATACCAAAAAGAAGAAGTGGAGGGAATAGACCGTGTCATTTTACTCATGATAGATGGAGAAAAGCCCATTGATGAAGACGCTGATTTAAAAGGACTTGAAGCTACTTTTGAACCATTAAAAGCTTCCCTGGAAGTAGTAGAAAAAAAATCCCAACACCTACAGGAACGGGTGATGGTGGACAAAAATTTTTCACCTCAGCTTATCAGGATTAGCTATTCTCGTTTCTTTAAACATAAAGATAATCTCTTAGGCATGAGAGACTTTCGTATTCGTTATCTGCAAGATTTGCAAGATAAAATGGTGCTGCAAATCGCTCGTGATGAAGGGAATTTAAGCCAACTACAAATCTGGAAAAAGAAGGTAGAGGAAGCCCAAAAGAAGCCAGATGAAAATTTGTTCAAAGCCTGGGAAACAGAAATAAAAGAGCAAATTTTGGTAAACCGTTTTGATATACGCCCAATACAAAAAACAATAGAGAATCAAAGAAAAGAAATAAAAAAGAAAATAGAGGCAGTAGATAGAGAAATAGAGGAAAAGAAGAAAGAGAATAAATCTGATTTAGAAAAGTTACAATTAATACAAGCTGCTATACAAGGTTCTTTAGAAGCGATACAGACTTCTATACAAAATTCTTTGCAAATAATACAAAAGGAAATAGAGGCACAACTCCATGTTAAACAGGCTGATCTGCAACAGGCAAAAAATAAAAAAATCTATATACAGCAAGTACTTCGTATCGAAAAGACAATAAAAGAAGCACAAAATTATTTTTTGCCTTTGTTGGTCTTGGAGCTAGAGTCTCATGGAATCAAAATCCCGGATATCCAGAGTATTGATACAAGGTTTCAACTTTCTTCCCGTGATGCACATATTCTTTCTGCTATTTCAAACTATCTTAGTGCCATAGAGCTTATCGGAACAAGCACTTATTCTGAAGAAATGCTGACAGCCTTCCAGGATAGGGATAAATACCAGGATTTCATGGAACAAGGCATTTTATCCACAATAGCAAGAGATACCATTCCTTATTTTGAGGAACGAGTAAAAAATATGAAATGGGTACGCGATCTATTGCGAAATCTGGAATTTACGGATAAAGAAAAGATGGCCCAACGCCATCCTAAGTTCAAAGAATTTCAAGACAGGCTGCTGTATGGTTCTTTTTCTGATCAAGAAAAAAAAGAGATTGAAGCAATATACGAAAAGATCATTTCAGAACTCGTAATCTTAACATCATTAGGGAAAGCCAAAGAATCAATTCCTAGAGAAGAGGTAGTGGCGATACAAGGAGGGCTTGTTGCATGTAGTGAAAGTAAAACATATATTGAAAAGGGTGACAATATCCTTATTTTCAATCCTAAAAGCACGTTAGATCCTAGAATAGAAAACTTTTCTACCAAAAGGCTAGGTACAAATATCTGGTTATCATCGGCTGATAAGAATATATGGAAAATTAGTCGTCTTATGCCTTCGGCTACGATTCATGGCTCGGCATTACCATCAAAAAACTATCCTTCCGTAGTTGCCCCTACACAAATGGATAGATATATTGAATTTCAATGGTATATAGATATATGTGGTTTCTCTGATTTACTGAAAGGAAAGGCAAAATTTTTACAAGATTACCCATCCCAGGATAAAATAGGGATTGCGATAATAGATGATGGTATAGAGACACAACATGAAGATTTGAAGATACTTTTAGAAAATTGTTACAGTGCAAAAGTAAAGGATTGGGAAGCTACAGAGGCATGTCCAAATGAAAAGGAATCGCATGGTACCGCCTGTGCTGGGCTTATTTTTGCAGATAGTAATGAAAAAGGCATTTGTGGCTTAGGGCTAGGTACAGATCATAGTACTCTATATTCCTTAAAATTACATTTGGAAACTTTTACCAGCCAAGACGTACCCTATTCTATGGTTCTGGAGAACTCTTTAGAACAATGTATTCTTGAGTCAATCACGAAACCCGTAAAAATTATCAATATTAGCTACCAGCTCTACGATAAAAATTTAGATGAGAAAAGAAAAATAGTATACGGCAATATTAAAAAAGCTTTACGAAAAGCATTAGAGAAAAATATATGCGTTGTTATAGCTGCTGGAAATAGAGATAGGAGTACGGAAGGCAAAATGAATTATTTAAGCCTAAAAGAAGATGGTTTGGAAGATATCATTGTTGTAGGAGGAATTGACGGAAATAAAAATGGGGTAAAAACTACCGAATGGTCTACAGAAAGAGACAATGTTGATATTTATGCTGGTGCAATGGATGTTCTTACCTGTGATCGCATAAGTATAAAAGAATCTCGCAAAGGAATTACATGGGTTGTGCCTAAAAAACAAGACGAGGCAGACAAATACTATGAACGCCAAAAGCAAATTTATGCTTTTTATGATGGAACCTCTTTTGCTGCCCCCATGGTTACTGCGGCCATTGCCTGGATTGCACGGGTGTATCCTGGTGCCACACCAAAGGAAATCAAAGAAATTCTGGTCAATTCGGCAGATTTCTTCGATGGCATTAAAATCTTGAATGCCTATAAAAGCGTGGAAATGGCGAAAGAAAAAGCCAAAAGCAGGCCCCGATAAACCTTGTTAGTTGCATAGATGAGGCTTTTCCTGGGGATTCAAACCCCCAGGGAAAGCCAATTATCAAAGGCTTTAGTCTGTCTTGGAATCCTCTTTTTTTAGAGCATGGAGTATGGCACGATTTTGAGCTTCTTGCGCTTCCAGGAAACTTTTGCCAGCATTCAATATACGGGTTTCATTATAGATGTCTGCGGATTTCACTAAAATCTCTTTTACCTCTTTTGGAGTAGCCTCTGGGTATGCCTCCTTCATCCACGCTACAGCAGCGGCTACCATAGAGGAAGCAAGCGGCGTTCCATTAAAAAAGCGATATATATATCTTTGCCTATTATACTCTTCTTCTGTCTCTCCCTTTTTTTTATCACCAATCCAATCCTCTGTTCCTTCTTTTTCTTTTAAATACTCGCTGCATGTCAATACATTCAAGCCTCCGGCATATATTGTAACATTTTTCGTGTCGCTTTCCCAATCCAGCTCAGAATAAGCACTTCCTCTTACAATATCTTTATCTTTTGAAATTGCCCCAACAACAAGGATATTTTTAAAATCATCATCCCGAATAAGAAGATTCCATAAATTCTCTTTCTCTTGCTTGTTTCTTATTAACATTTCGGCAGGAACGATAATACTGATATTCTTGCTTAAGGCATATCTTAAGGCATCGAAGAATTCCTTTCCCTTCCCTTCCTTGAGAGGAACAGCAATGTGTATAATCTGTACCCCTTTGTTTGTGGCATCTTGAATACATTTTTCAATGGGCATTTCCCCCAGGTCAAACAGGTATAATTTTATACCATCTGGCCCTAATCCACAAATGCCCTTTTGGTTATCCTTGATGGCACCTACAAGGCCAGCGATTGCTGTAGCAGATTTCCCATAATCCTTTCTTTGCTGCGGCGTGTTTATAAGATATTCCTTTTTCGCAAAATTTACTTCTTTTAAATCTTCATGGGTTGTATCTGCACTCCCGTAATCTATAAGGGCTATAGAAACCTGCTGTTTGGAAAATTCTTTATGCCTTTTTAATAAATAATGAAAGCCACAAGCATCTATGTACCATTGATGTCTGACATATCTATCGTTTGTAAGAGGAATGGACTCAGGAAGCCTGGAAAAATCCAGATTGGCACTTTCTACAATATTATTCCTGGAAATTTTCTGGAGAATGTCAAATATGGGTCTGTCTCTCTTTGGCAGAGTAACAAAAAATACATAGTCATAGCTGGATTCTACTTCCATGGCATACTGCTGAATAAGCTGTTCCTTCTCTTCTTTTGTGGCAGCATCTTTGAATACGATTCGAATACGACCTGTGAAAAAAAACAACGAAGAGCCTATCTTATAGGCAGGTAAAATATAGGCAATCTCTTCTATTTTAGCCAACTTTTCTAAAATAGAGGGTCGGGCATTCTTGTCTCTAAAAGAAAGCAATAGAGTATTCCGAATTTTTTGGTAGCTCACACTATTGTCCAGGCATTGCTCGATTTTATATAAAAAAATTTCCGATACCTGATTATGGGGAATGACAATAGCAAGGGACTCCTCTCTTACCAAACGGAAGGATGTCTCTTTTTCATAGTATAAATCTTTTGGTTCATAAAACAATTCTTTTTCTACAGAGAAATTCCAGTCTTCCAGAAGAAATGCCTGGCTCACAAAGAAAAAAATATATATTCTATAAAGCAATAAAAACAATGCTGCCGTTGCTCCCCCTATGATCTTGCCTTTTTCTCGCTGCAAAAATGGTCTTAGAGCAGGCAATTCTTTATTTTCTTTGCCCCATTTTTCTAGCAGGGAATTGGAGATTCTATAATGTTTTTTCTGCTCGCGTACCTTATCCAATCGCAGCAAATCCTCTAATTGGCTGTGGACTACTTCGCCGGATAATCCTAAAAATTTTATGATTTGTTTTTTGCTTAATCCAGGCTTATGAGCAAGCAAGTTGAGAATTTTCTGCGATTCGCTTTCCAGATTTTGAGTTTCAAAGAATGCTCTTAATGTATTATTAACTGAATCTTCAACATTTTTTTGCAGTGCCTCTTTCCAGTTGTCTTCCAGCTTGCTCTTTTTATTCCATAATTCAACAAGCTCATAGCATACAGCCTGAACATACCAGGGTTTTCCTTGAGTCCATTCGCGTATGGTGTCCGTGACTTTATCCAAATCCTTATCCAGCGATTCTGCCAACAGTCCTCGAATCAAATATTTTTCTATCGGCATCCATTCTGCTGCTTTGAGGTAAAAAGAAAATACATTGTTGGTAAGAGGAGAGACTTTGTCTTTTATCTGTTTATACCATCCTTCTCCCCCTGCTAGAACAAAAGAGATATTAGGGAAAGACTGGATCACAGAACGTAAAGATTGGAAAACTTGTTCGCCCTCTTCTTTACCAAGAAAAACGTCTATTTCATCTAATAAAACAACGCTTTTGGTTTGTGCCTGGTTCAGGCTTCTAAAAATATCGTCAAACGTGTTTGCTTCTATGCCGAATTCCCTGGAAAGCCGAGATGCCAGCGACGCTAAATTTTTTTCTTCCAGACCTAAGCAATCTACATATACGGTAGATCGTCCGATTGTTTTTTCCATGAATTCAGGAATAGCAGGCTGAAGCTCCTTATCTATAAGCCTATCTCGATACGCATTCATTTCTCTGCTTATTATATCCCGAACAATATATAGCAGAGAGGTTTTTCCTATGCGTCTTTCTCCAAACAAAGCCACGCTGTGCCCACAAGAGATATGTTGATCGAGTAGTACTCTAAGATCGCCTGTGCGACCGCAGATGAGTTGTTTGTATTCAGGACTGTCTACCGTAGAAATTGTGTAAAGATTTTGCATACGCTACCCTTTCTTAGAAGCCATTTGTGTCCATTTTGCTATCAAACCACCAGCCAGGTGGTATTTTCCTTCTCTTTCCAGGACGATTCCCCAATCCACAAGGCGGTTGATTTGCGATTTTGCAAATGCGTTCGTGGAATGGCCATTGCTCAGTTCACAGAGAAAGAGCTTTTCTGTCTCGTCTGTTCTATTCCAAAAATACGAGAGATAAGAATCGAACATATCTTCTGTTCTTTTTTCTTCGGCTAAATTCACGTCCTCTATTTTGATTAAAGGCCGTCCTTCTTTGAGGGCATTGCCAAAGGCCTCATAGCAAATTGCCTGACAATAGTATGGATACCCTCCACTCAATTCGATAATTCGGGTAATTGCCTCTGATAAATACGTATAGCCTAAGAAAGAAGCAGGCTTTACAATCAAATCGCGGATCTCTTCCTTGCTAAAAGGCTTTAGAGGCACAAAGCGAAAATGGTTGAAAAAAGGCGAATTACTTTGAGAGATATAGCGGGAAAGCGAATAGGTTCCTGCAACCACCGCTCTCAAATCCGACCCCACTTTGCTGGACTGAAGGGCAGCACGAAGAATGTTTTGCACACGTTCATCCATCTGGCTTCCGCGGGGAGTCATTACCTCTGGCTTCAACAAAAAATCTGCTTCGTCCAGAAAAAGCACAAGGCGCAAATCCACGAGGTTCGTTTTTGCTGCTTTCAAAATTTCCCTGATGTTCTCTTCAAAATACGAACAAGAGAAGCTATGCCCTATCCAATCTGCCGAAAGCAAATTTTGCTCGACCAAGGAGCTTAGAATATTATGGTGAACCAGTTCTAAAATTTTTTCTGTTTGAGGCTCTGCTGTGTTCAAAACCACATACACAGGGATAAAAGGCCGTTGGAGTCGGTTTTTCAATTGGTATATCAGGCTGGTTTTCCCCGTACGACGCTCGCCGACGATGAGAATATCTTGTTTGATCGGCTTGGTAACAGCCTGGATAATTTGTTCCAGCTCGGCTTTTCTGCCGAAAAAACCGCTATCCAACTGGATGGCATTGCCGTAAACATAAGGATTGTCCTGGATAGCATTAATATAAAGAGGAGGTTCCTTCAATTCACCATTCACGCTGTAATTGACAGCAACTTGTTTTCCCACCTTCATTTTCAAGCGAAATGTAACTTCCTCAGGCTTCTCAGGCACAAGAGAAGCCATAGAGACTCTGCGGTTTTCTACTTCGTATTCTGCTGAAGGCTGTATGTCAATCTCCACATTGCTCATAAGGCTTTCCGCATGGTTGGTCACTCTCAAAGCCAGGTCGCTAAACGTCCCTACCAGCATCCCTCCCCCTTTCATCATCTGCACTTCGATCTGTCCGCCTACAAGCTGAGATAGTCTTGTTCGTATGTGAGAAGGCAGGCGTTCAAACCTTTCTTTGACATTATCAACAATTACCTGCCGCACAAAAGAGCTTTTATCCTGCATAAGTTCCAAGAGAAGAGAATCATAATCTTTGCCGACTTCATCATATTGGATGATGATCCATTTTGCCACGTCCGCCCTGATAGTGTCTTCAGAATCATGAGCAAAATCAGGAATTTTTTGGGAAAGTTCTGAAGGAAGCTTTGAAAAATTTTCCAGGAACGATAGAACAGCAGACTGGCGTACCTTAAGAACAGTATCACTTCCTAGTATTTTTACGGAATTCAGCAAGTCTTGAGAGTTGCTTTTTCTGCTTACCATGAGATTTACTAATTCCCTGGCAGCCCGACTGCGTTCTTCTATGTTTTCGCTGTAGGCCATGCGATAGAGTTGGGTAGTATTATAATCCTCCGAGAAACTACCTTCATAGAGTTCTGTATACAGATCATGAAAAACATCCGTAAGTCTTTCTAACGGATAGTCAAGACAGGTAACAGAGCGTTGGCCTCCCTCTTCTTCACGGATGGATTCATCCATTACCCAGTAAAACTTTTCTACTCCTTTTCTTTCAGGAAATCTAAAAAAAAGGGGTCTTCTCGAAAGAGGGAAGCCTGTCCATAGGGTGAGAGTATCTTCTTTCATCTCATAAAATATGGAGTCTAGCAATCTCTCAAATCCAAAAGGAAATCTCTCGCCATATTTTTTGAAGCTCAGCCTCCCTTCTTCCCCAAAAAACTTTACAAACCAAGTTTTCCCTTTTTCTACGTAACGCCATTCTTTGCTAAAAGATTGCGAGATGGAAAATGCCATCATACTTTCCGTATCTGTATATCGGATATCAGACATCGAAGAGAACATTTCTTTTTCCAGAGGAGAAAAAATATCGAGATCCAAGACAATGCGGAAAAAGCCTTTGTTGATTAGCGAAACCAAAGCATTGTATTGTTCCACCAGGAATGGGGAGCGGTCTTTTTTGGGAGAGAAACGAGAAATAAAATTGGGTGACATCTCTTCATATAATTCATTAATGCTCTGCCATGTTTCTCTCAAATTCCACCTTTCTTCCTCCTGAAAAAATCTTGGAAACACAAATCTCAATAATCTCAATAATTCATCATTATCTTCCCTTTCTATCGTTTCTAGCGAAGGCAGAAATGTGCAAGGGCCAAGAATTAAAACAACGGAAGCCTGCTCCCTCTTTTGACTTTCTTTTATTTTTTTAGCTAGTGCCTGGACTCGTTTGCGTCTAAGGATTTCCCGAAGGCTTTTCTGTTGTTTCTGAGCCAATTCCTGGGGATCTATCTCGATTGCGCCCTTACGCATCATCCAAGCTTTCTGGTCTTCTCTCATGCCACGCATGCCAAAAATGTTGGCTCTAAGGCAGTGAAGTTCCTGCTTGATCAAACGGCTCTCTCCTGTCTCAATATGGAGAAGGCCAATGGCTTTATCTTCGCTTGCACTGGCTAAAAGAGAAGAGGTTGCTTGGAAAGACAGGTGATGAATGGTGTCTTTATGTATTTTTGTACCAAGAACCTTTTTAAGATTGCCAAATTTCCATACCTCCACCACGCCTTTCTCTACTGCAATTGCTACTTGATCTTGATTCAGTACAGCTAGTGCAGTCGGTTGAGGCTGTCCTTGCAAAGCCAATGTCATCTCTCCTGTTGTAACATCCAAAACAATCAGATTCGTAGAAAGTGCCCAAATCTGCTGTCCATAGAAATCAAATGCCAGAGATCGAATTGCTTCAGGAAAATTTGTTTTTGTCCAGACTTTTTTTCCGCTTTTTGCTTCACAGAGACGCACAGATCCATCTTCGCCTCCTGATGCCAGAAGTCGGCCATCAGGAGAAAAAGCCACAGCCGAAACTTGTTGAGAATGTCTTCTAGGGGGGCGAATTTTTTTTCCGCGCTTCCCATCCCAAAGCCAGACTGTGGGCTTTTCGCCAACCCAGGCATAGCCTCCTGATGCTAGAATTCCATCCTCAGAGCTAAACGCAACGCATTGGACAGGGGCTTGGTGAGTCAAAACATGCACTTCATGGCCACTACTCATTTCCCATAGTCGTACAGAACCATCATTGCTTGCCGAGGCTAATAAATCCCCCTTTGGACTAAAGGCTAGGTCGTTGATGGTGGATGTATGACCTCTCAGAACATTGATCTCTCGCCCGCTTGCTGTGTCCCAGAGATGGATCAAATTGTCATCTCTATATACAGAGGCGAGCCTTTGTCCATCAGGGCTGATGACGACTCGATAGAATGCTCTGGTTTCGCCCAGATTGACTCCCGTCATATCTGCATAAGCCAGATTGGCATCTTGCAGAAGCGCAATCCCAAAATTCGCTCCCTGTAAATTGCTGTAGGACAGATCGGCTTCGGAGAGATCCACACCAGAGAAATCCGTACCTGCCAGATTCTGATGGGAATAATTTTTTAAAGTCATAGGAATAACCGTTAGCTACTCACCTAATTAGTAGAAAAAGCACATTAATAAATTCTATTTTGGCTAAAAAAATAATCATTGCAACAAAATTTTACTACATAAGCACAGAGAAGGAAAAAATATATTTTTTTTATAACACTATTACTTTTTATAGGTCATATTTAGATATAATGCGTTGCCATTCTTTATTGTTGTTGTCTCCGATGTTTTTTAATTTTTGTTACAATATCTGTGGCAATTTCATAAATCTCCTGAGAAACATGCACCGTCTCACCATTGCAAATTTTTAAGGCAACGACAAGAGGCTCCAATGCCTGTGTAGCCTGTGATTTTTCCAAAACAGCAAGAGACTCTTTCTCCTTTCCCTGACTACAGGCTGAGATAAAAAATTCTATCACGGACGGAGAAAATTTTTTCAAGAAGTCCGAATCATCAAGAAAGCAGGCCTCACTACTCCAGGCTTCTTTCCATTGCCCTTTGGCAAAGTATGCATCACAATATTTATTTTGTCCAGAAAAAAATTATTTTATCCTTATGCTCTATGTCTACGCTCTATTAGTGAAATTTCAAAGAAAAACATTTTTATTTTTTTTATTTTTACAAACTCTATTGACAGAGGAAAAAAATTCCTTTATAATAAAGAAAACTCTGACCTCCCCTATTACCCCAATGCCTAGAGATACTATTCATTGGGGTTTTTCATTTTTATTTTTTTTTATTTGTATGACAAAAAGTAGAAAAATCAATGAAGGTTTTGTTTGCCTCAATTGCGGGGAGAGTGTTTCCCCTGTAGAAAAAACCTGCCGTAATCACTGCCCTTATTGTTTGCATAGTTTGCATGTAGATGGAGACACACCTGGAGATAGATCTAGCGAATGCCATTCTCTGATGGAGCCTTTTTCTGTAGAGAAAACAGGCAAAGGATACACCATTACCCATCGTTGTTTAAAATGCAAAAAAATCCAAAAAAATAAAGTAGCCGATGATGATAGTTGGGAAAAAATTATCGAGCTTTCTGTCTAGTCGTCTATAAAAAAATATGGAAAAATCTTCACTTTTAGCGTATACTTATGGAATATATATCATAATTTTTGGAAACATATCCATTTTTTAAAGAGAGTCATTATGGGTGTGACACGTTGGGTATAAGCTATCATTCGTAGTGAAAGCCTGATCCTATTATTAGGAAAACTGATAGATGATCATAGGGAATGATTACCCCATCTCGTTATGAAACCTATACTTAAGAACCACCTGCCAGCGTTGGAAGAGACGATTCTCGAAGCGTTGGAAGCCAGGTTGAGGTCGGTTGAGACATTCAGCCGGAGTTCCTGATGCCTAAGGCTAGAATTTGTTCCAGAGAACATAGACGAACCTGCGATCTAACTTCTCGTAAGACTCTATTTCAATAAAATAAAGAATGATCTTGCTTGGTTGCTTGTTTACCATGAGTCGAGTGACCTCTCTTGGAGAAAGGCAAGAGGTGAGAAATCATAGCAAGCGGGAAATAGCAGGGGCCTAAGGGCTGAAATATAGTCTATAAAAAAATAAGGCTGAATACCGCCTGCTGGAGCAGATGCTATTATCATAGCACTGCTCATCTGTCACAGGAAAAATTTGCTAAGAGCAGGCTTTGTTATTTATAGGCATTTTATAAAAAAGACTGTGACAACAGAAAAGTCAGAATAGACTAAAATATGGCATAAAAAAACAAAGGAATCATCTATCGGAACGTGTGAAGTAGTGTAGAGGGAGCAATCGTCTGCAAAGAAATCTGCACTATGGCAGCAAGCCGTAGTACCAGTGAAGCTGGAGAAATGCCAGTGGAGGGAAGGGCTATAGTCAGTTCTTGCGAACTGATGGAACGCCGTATGATGTGAAAGCATCCCGTACGGTGTGAATGGGGGGAAAAGATAGAGATCAGATCAAAGTCTTACCTATCCATATAAATCACAAGAGAGTTATTGTTCAATTTTCCTAAAACAGATTTACATTGCCATTTAGATGGCTCTATGCGGTTGCAGACCATCATAGATCTCGCTAAGGAATACAACGTTACCTTGCCTTGCTATGATGAAGAAGGATTACAAAGACTATTATTGTGCGGTAGGAGAGTAAGCAGCCTGGAAGAATATCTACAGGCTTTTGGAATTACCCTTCCTGTACTCCAGGACAAAGACGCTATCAAAAGAGCGGCCTTTGAGCTTGCTGAAGATGCTGCCAAAGAAAATGTATGGCATCTGGAAATACGCTTTTCTCCTATTTTGCATACTCAAAAAAAATTGCGCTATTCTGAAATCGTGGATGCTCTCTTAGAAGGCCTGGAAGATGCCAGGAAAAAATACAATATCCATACTGGCGTTATCATTTGCGCCATGAGAGACAGACATCCCAGTGAATCTAAGATGCTTGCAGAGCTATGTGTTGCCTATAAAAACAGAGGTGTTGTCGCCTTCGATCTTGCTGGCGCAGAAATGAACAACCCTCCTAAGGCTCATGTCGAGGCTTTTTCTCTGGTGCTTAGCAACAATATCAATTGTACTATCCACGCTGGGGAAGCCTATGGGCCATCCAACATCGCACAGGCAATACACTATTGCGGAGCGCATCGTATCGGACATGGAACGCGACTGGCAGAAGATGGGGATTTACTCAACTATGTAAATGACCATAGAATTCCTCTGGAAGTTTGTTTGACTTCTAATCTACAAACCAATTCCGTAGATTCTCTGGACCACCATCCTTTCCGTTTTTATCTTGATTACAATTTGAGAGTCACTCTCAATACTGACAATCGTCTGATGTCCAACACAACCATGACAGACGAGCTTCTTCTTGCTGCCAGGCAATATGATTTAACCCTGGATGAAATAAAAGACATTGTCATCTATGGCTTCAAAAGTGCGTTCCTTCCATACCGTGATAAAGTCAGATTACTAAAAGCCGCTCTACAAAGACTAGAACGTCCTTTTATTGAATAGCTAAAAAACAGGAAAAACTTCTGGTTTTTCCTGTCTCTCAAAAAAATCTGCATTTTTTTCCTCTCTACTTATCAAAAAATAGTTCTATAGGAAATACCATGAAAAAGAAAATTCTGCTTGGCACAAACAACCTCCACAAGCTACAAGAAATTAAAGGCATTCTTTCTGATTTTCCTCTGGATATCATCAGCTTAAAAGACTGGAATATTTGCTCTGATGTCGAAGAAAATGGACATAGCTATTTAGAAAATGCGATCATCAAAGCAAAGCATTTTTCCAAAGTCAGTGGCCTTCCCTGCATATCCGATGATACAGGCCTGGAAGTAGAAATTCTGAACGGAGAGCCTGGCATCCATTCTGCCAGGTGGGCTGGAATAGAAGGAGAAGGACGCTATGAGGCAAATAACGATAAACTATTAAAGAAATTGCATGATGTCCCAATAGAAAGAAGAAAAGCCTGCTTTCGATGCACTGTTGTCCTGGTTTCTGGAGAAAATTTGCTTTTGCATTGTGAAGGGATATGCAAGGGTACGATTCTCTTTGAACCTCGCGGAAAAAATGGTTTTGGATACGATCCACTCTTTGAAATCCCCGAATATAAACAAACCTTTGCCGAGCTTTCCGAGCAAGTTAAAAATTCTATAAGCCATAGAGCAAGGGCTCTTCAGGAATTCCAAAAACAATTCCCCCTTGTCTGCAATAAACTATAATTTGTCTTTTTTGAATCAGGAAATTACTATGAAAACGATATTTGGTCTTTTTTGGTGTTTAATTGTTTTTTCCTCTTGGGAAATATTGGCTGAGCCTAAGAAGAATCTTAGTCTTAAAGATATTTTTCATCCAGAAGAAAAGCTGGATTTTTATGGTGTGACTGAAGAGATTTCATGGCTGAAAGAAAGCAAATTCTATGTTGTTTTCTGCAACGAAAGGCAGGTCTGGCTTAAAATAGATGCAGTGAGCGGATCGAGTAGTCCTGTGTATTCCCAAGAAAAAATAGAGAAAGCCTTTTCTTTGCTCCTGCCTGACAAGGCTAGAGCCATAGCAGAACAAGGAGAAATTTTTTCCTGGAATCCTTTTTATACTGCTTTTGTCATAGAACACGATAGCGATCTGTACTACTATAGCATCGAAAGCAATAAAGCTGTGCAGCTTACTAAAGATGGCGAAAGCAAAACAGAAATTAGCTTTAGCCCTGATGGGAAATGCATTGCCTTTGTTGTGAAGAATGATTTGTATCTCATGGATGTCAATACGCTCGAAAAAACAAGAATCACGCAGGATGGCAATGAAAAAATCTATAATGGTATTTTAGACTGGGTCTATCAGGAAGAAATTTTTGGCAGAGGAAACTTCCGAGGCTATTGGTGGAGTTCAGATTCCCAGAAGATTGCATTTTTGAAACTGGATTGCAGCCAGGTTAAAACCTTCACTCTCGTAGACGATGTTCCTTTTGAGCAAACGAAAGAGATCCTATCCTATCCCAAAGCAGGCACCCCTAATCCTAAAGTGCAATTAGGCATATTTCATAGGAATCCAAAGACAACGGTTTGGGCAGATACTTCTACTTATGGCGAGAAGGAAGATTTGCTTTTAGTGGATGTATCGTGGAACAGACAAGGAGATATGCTACTGGCACAATGGCAAAATCGAGAGCAGACATGGCTTGATTTTTCCCTTGTGGATATTTCTCAGGGAAAGATACAAACCTTGTTTCGTGAAACAACTCCCGCCTGGGTGAACTTCCATGGCTCTCCCTTCTGGTTGCAAGATAACAGCTTTTTCTATCTGAGTGAAAGAGATGGCTGGAAGCATATATATCAGTATTTGCCAGAAGAAAAAAAGAGCATACAGATCACTTCGGGAGATTGGGAAATCAGAGAATTTTACGGAGCGAAAGAAAGCTCCCAAAAGCTATATTTTTCTTCTACACAGGCGAATACCACGCAAGAGCATATTTATGAATGTTCCTGGCAAACAAAGCAAATAAAACAGCTCAGTCAGAAACCTGGCACACATAACGCCAGATTCTCGAAGGATTACAGCCTGTTTCTCGATTATGCAAGCGATGTATTTGGCCCAACACAAATTGATTTATATGAACAGGATGGAAAAAGGGTACGAAGCGTTTACCAAAACCATCCTTCTGGGCTGAAAATACGAAAACTGAAAATGCCCCATTTTTTACAGGTCGAAGCACGAGATCGCTTTGTCATGGAAGCAATGGTATTGTATCCTGACAATTTTAATCCCCAAAAGAAATACCCTGTCCTTTTCCATATTTATGGAGGCCCTCAAACCCCTAAAGTAAAAAATCAATGGGGTAGAAATACATATCTATGGCACCAGATGCTCGCCCAAAAGGGATACATCGTATTTATCATGGACAACCGTCTGGCTAGCGGCAAAGGAGCCATTTCCGCATGGAAATCCTATAAAAATTTAGGGAAACAAGAAATGGAAGATCTGGAAGATGGCGTAGCATGGCTTAAAGCTCTTCCCTATGTAAATCCGCAAAGGATCGCCCTATGGGGATGGAGTTTTGGCGGTTATCTTACCTGCTATGCCCTGACCCATAGCAAAAATTTTAAAGCAGGAATTGCAGTCGCTCCTGTCACCGATTGGAGAAACTACGATACTGTATATACAGAAAGATATATGTCTCTCCCTGAAAAAAACCCTTCAGGCTATGATGCCAGCTCTGTCTTGAAAAAAGCACAAGATTTGCATGGCCAACTTCTTCTGATACATGGAATTACTGACGATAATGTCCATTTCCAAAACTCTGTTCAATTTGCCTATGCCCTACAAGAAGCTGGAAAGCAATTTCAACTGATGGCATACCCCAGGTCCAGGCATGGGATAAGCCATCCTAAGCTAAATTACCATCTTTTTTCTTTAATGACAGAATTTCTGAAAAAGAATTTATAGCCAAAAATAACTTCTTGACAGCTATTGGGTTTTAGTATATATTGAAGAATGACCTGTGCTGACAATACGGCACAGGCTTTCAAAAAGATGGAGCTGAAACCACAAAAGAGCGTCAAAAGCAAAGGAGTTTCAATGGATAGGCCACATAGACTGTTAGGTCAAATCCTTAAAGATAAAAACTTAATTGATGAATCCCAAATTCGCCAGGCACTTACCATGCAAAGAGATAAGGGTGGTGCTATCGGTAAGATTTTTGTAGATATGGGATGGATTACAGACGAAGAAGTTTTATGTGCTTTGGGCGAACAATTTGGGATGGAGATTGTCAATCTCGATGCTTTGGATATTCAGCCAGATATGATACAAAAAGTCCCGGTAGCTATGGCAAATATCTATAGGGTCATCCCTGTTAGCTTCAAAGATGATGTTTTGACGATTGCTATGGCAGACCCTATGAATATTCAGGTATTGGATGATCTTAGACTGATGCTGCACTGCGAAGTCAAAGGTGCTGTTTCCAATGAGGAACAGATACAAAGAGCCATAGAAAAATACTATTCTGATGCTAAAGAAACGATAGACAGCTTGCTTGTTGACCTTGCGGATGAAGGACTTGCTGAAATCCAGGAACAAAAGGAAGGCTATAATTTAGACGACGCAAGCAGAATGGCAGAATCTCCTCCTGTAATCAAACTTCTCAACTTAATTTTAATGCAAGCCATTAAAGATAAAGGCTCCGATATTCACTTTGAACCTTTCGAGCGGGATTTCAAAATACGGTACCGAGTGGATGGTGTCTTGTATGAAATGATGCCTCCTCCTTTGCATCTTGCCATGGCATTGATTTCCCGTATCAAGGTTATGAGCAACCTGGATATTTCAGAGACTCGTCTTCCTCAGGATGGAAGAATCGAGCTTACCATTGGCGGCAGACCTGTTGATTTACGTGTTTCTACACTACCTACGATGTTCGGGGAAAGTTGTGTAATGCGTATCTTGGATAGAACTGTCGTAAACCTGGATCTGGAAAGCGTGGGCTTGAGAGAGAGAGATTTAGAGAACATGCGCAGATTCATCGCCAAACCCAATGGTATTGTCCTGGTCACAGGCCCAACAGGTTCTGGAAAAACAACGACCCTCTATTCTGCCTTGAATGAAGCGAATAGAGTTGAAATCAAAATTATTACCACAGAAGACCCTGTAGAATATGATATTCAGGGAATCATGCAGTGCCAGGTGAACCAGGCTGTAGGACTAACTTATGCAGCAGCACTCCGTAGTATCTTGCGTCAAGACCCTAATAAAATTCTCGTAGGGGAAATTCGTGATAAAGAAACAGCAGGTATCGCTATTGAAGCAGCCTTAACAGGACACTTGGTTTTTTCAACCCTTCATACCAATGATGCTCCTGGTTCTATCGCTCGTCTTGTAGATATGGGCGTAGAACCATTTTTGATTTCTGCAACTTTAGAAGGTGTTATCGCTCAACGTCTTGTAAGAAGAATTTGCAACAACTGCAAAATCGAGTATAGCCCCCAATTAGAAGAAGTTTTAGAGCTAGGATTACAGCCCGAAGATCTCGGAGGCAAACGATTTGCATACGGAAAAGGATGCAATAACTGCAATAAAACAGGATATCGTGGCAGAACTGCTTTGTTTGAAATCATGATAGGCACAGATCCAATTCGTCAGGCTATTCTGGATAGAGCTTCTACGGATAAAGTACGTGAACTTGCCAGAGAGCAAGGGATGCGTACTTTGAGAGAAAGTGGGCTGTTGGCTATTTTTGATGGTATCACCACTATTGAAGAAGTTGTCAGGGAAACATTGTTCTAATATTCCCAGTAGTTCTCAGGCTGCTATGTCCCAAAGGGGCAAAATATAATAGCAGGGGCGTTGCCCCTGGTAACTAGTGAAGGAGAATGATATGGCAAAAGCAGGAAAAACCCTGTTTGGTTTTGGCGGAAGGGTTAGTTTTAAACAGCTAACCACTTTTACTACACAGTTGTCTACATTGCAAGATGCAGGTCTTCCTATTGTGCGTAGCTTAAAAATTTTGCAAGGCCAGATGAAAGCAGGAACATTAAAAAATACCTTGATTAGCGTAGGCGAAGACGTAGAAAGCGGTTCTACTTTTTCAGAAGCACTCTCCAAACATCCTAAAATTTTTGATCGCTTGTTTGTCAATATGGTTAAAGCAGGCGAAATGGGTGGTGTTTTGGATACCATTTTGCGCCGTCTGGCAGAATTCATGGAAAAATCTCAAAAACTGAAAAAAAGAATCGTTGGTGCAGCAGTGTATCCTGTTGCAGTATTAAGTGTTGCAGGTATCATCCTTGCTGGTATTCTGGTTTGGGTTGTGCCTCAATTCAAAAAAATCTTTGCCGACATGAAAGTTCCCTTGCCTGCAATTACAGAAATGCTGATTGCCGCAAGTAACAACGTAGTAAACTTATGGTGGCTGGCTCCTGCACTCATTATTCTTTTGATTATGGGCTATAAGCTGTTTACAAGTAACAAAGCAGGTAAAGCCATAATGGATAGAATCTTTATCTCCATGCCTCTTTTTGGAGAAATCATTCGTAAATCTTCTATTAGCCGCTTTACCAGAACGCTAGGAACGCTGATAAGCTCAGGTGTGCCTATCTTGGAAGCCCTGGCGATTGTCAAGAGTGCTATCAGCAACCAGGTTATTGGAAATGCGATTGGTGCTGTACATGAAAGTATCAGGGAAGGGGAAAGCATCGCAGAGCCTCTTGCACAAAGTGGAGAGTTCGATGATATCGTTGTCAACATGATTGACGTAGGGGAAGAAACAGGCGAACTAGATAAAATGTTGATTAAAATCGCCAACAACTACGATGAAGAAGTAGACGTTGTCGTTGCCTCCATGGTAAGCTTGATGGAACCTATGTTGATTATCTTCATGGGTTTGATCATTGGTTTCATCGTAATCGCCTTGTTCTTGCCCTTGATTACCCTTGTTCAAAAAATTGGTTAAAAACTTCCCAGGGCGTTGCCCTGGGGTAGTATATATAAGCCTTCCAGGCTAAAAATTAAATTTTTAAAATTGGCACAAGACATAATCCATTTCGTAACCATGCCATGATTGATATAATATGACAATCACCTTACTGCTCTCTTTCCTTTTTTTGCTTATTCTCCTATGCTTTTCTGCTTTTTTTTCTGCTTCTGAGGCAGCACTTTTCTCGCTTTCTGAGATACAAATCATGAGCATGGTAGAAAAGAAAGAAAAAGCAGGGCAACTGATTCGCTCTCTTATGCAAAATCCCAGGAAGATTTTAATTGTAATACTTTTTGGGAATACACTGGTCAATATTTGTTTTTTTAGCCTCTCGACTGCAATCAGTTTTACCCTGGAAAAACATTATGGAAAGTCTAGTTTTATATTGGGCGGTTTTTTTAGTGTAGCCTGCGTTATTTTGTTTGGAGAAGTCATACCCAAGGCAATTGCCGTCAAAAAAACGCTTTTTCTTTCTCGTTATGTTTGCTTCCCCATAGCTTTTCTTGTAAAAATATTGACACCTTTTATCAAAATATTGGAGACGATTACACGAAGCATCTCTTCTTTATTTCATGCAGATAAAAAGGATCGCTATATGACACCAGAAGAGCTTAAAGAAATACTTTCTCTGAGTGTCAAAAAGGGATGGATTCTTTCGAGAGAGCAGGAGATGCTTTTAGATCTCATGGACATCAGCAATATAAAAGTCAAAGAATTGATGATTCCCCGCGTGGATATGATAAAAGCATCCATCTCTTCTTCTGAAAAGCATATACGTGAATTATTCCGCCAAAAAAAAGTAAGAAAGATAGTCATCTATGGTGCTCATGAAGACGATGTTTTCGGGATTCTTTATGCAAAAGACTTTTTTTTAAATCCATCGCAAGACATAAAGAGTCATATAAAAAAAATCCCTTTTGTTTTTGAAACCATCAATGTAGAAAAGCTTCTGAAATTTCTTTGCCAGCAAAATAGCAACGCTGCTTTTGTAGTGGATGAATATGGGGGAATCGAAGGATTGATCACTATAGAAGAACTGATTGAGGAGCTTGTCGGGGAAATGGAAAACGAATATGAGGTTTCCATTCCTATGATACAAAAAGATGAAAAGAAAGAAAACTGCTATTATCTTTCTGGAAGCCTTTCTATAAAAGAATGGAAAGAATCTTTTAGAGTAGATGAGTTGGAATATAGCGGGGATACAATAGCAGGATTCGTCATTTTTCTTTTACAGCGTTTTCCTAAAAAGGGGGATATAGTAAAATACCAAAATCTGGTAATGGAAATCCTGGAAGTACAAAAATACAAAATATTGCGTTTGTCTTTAAAGATATATCCCACAGAAGGGGAGGTAAAATCATGAACAAAAAATATTGGCTGATTTTTATAATGATCTTTCTGCCTGTTATAGTATTTTCTCAGGTTGTCTCTATCTATTGTACATGGGATGATCTGGAAGCTGCCAGGCAACAAAGGATTTTCGGAGCAGGGATTCTGGACATGATCAGACAGGCTGGTTATGCTGTCACAGAAAAAAGTTTCCCCAACCAAAAAATATCCGATAGCCTGATAACATCAGAAATCAGGCTGGTGATAGGCTCCAGTCACGGTGACAAATATACCTTCTATGATTGCAATGATTGGTCTGCTATATGGACAAGCACATATCCCAAACATTTAGGGCCGATGGAAGGTAAAATCGTCCATCTTTTGGCCTGTCTCAACGGGCAGCACCTTGCGCCCAAAATGGTGGATCAAGGCGGTGCGCTTGCGGTTCTTGCTTATACAGAGACATTCAATTTCAGCAATTCCAGCAAATACAACGACCTCAATGCCCTTGCTGATGCTGAATTCGACCGTGCTTTGCTGCAAGAAAATGCTACAGCAGAAAATGCTTATATAAAAGCTAAAAACAAATTTATTGAATTTGCCAACCAGGCCAGTGAAGAGGGGAATGCGGAAGAATATGAAACTCTGATGCACAATGCAAACTGCATTGCTCTTTTTGGCAGCCAGACGGCTCGTCTTGTCCCTGGAGAATCCAGCACTCGATCTGTAAAACCATCTGTGCGTAAATTTTCCAAACCATCCCAGGCAATCTTGAATAAAATATACGCTGCAAAATCAGGAAACACGCCTCTAAACTTTACAGAATATACAAAAGAACGCCTGGCAAAACGCGCTGGGATCAAAAACTACAGCACTTTGAGTTCAGAAGAGTTCAAGGAACTTTGCCTCTACCGTTATGAAAACCTGGATGATTCCTACCAACTAGGAATTCGTTCCCTGAAGACAGGTCTCTTAAATAAGCAACAAATCCTCGAAGAAATCCAGAACAATACTCCTACAGGAGAATTTTTACTACGCCGTTATAAAAAAATCCTGGAAAAGATGGAAGAGTTTTTGGAAGAATAAACTATTTTCCACGCAGAAGAGTAGGAGGGAAAATAGTTGTGTTAGTCAAAATAATCCTGTGTAAAATGAATTTTGAAAGGGGATAATATTTATGATAAAAATACGTTTGTTATTTTTTGCTCTATGTTATTTTTTATGTTCTGAGCTTTGGGCCGCTACCTTGATCCATGACTACCAATTTACGAATAGTTTGGCAGATAGCTTAGGCGGGCCTTCTCTTGGAGTTTTAGGCGGAGGCAGTTTAAGTGGAGGTTACTATCATTTTGCAGCCAATCAAGGACTAAGCCTGAGCGGTGGATTAGCAAACACAGCCACATATTCGATTCGTATAAAATTTCGTTTTAATACTCTTGGTGTCTGGCAAAGAATTATTAATTACAATAATGTTGATTATGGTATGTATACTCTCAGCAACTATTTCAATTTTTATCCCTACGGAGGGGATAGTACTAAAGTTTTCACTGCTGGTACTGATGTGGAGCTTCTTTTAACAAGAGATGGAGCAACAAAAGAATTAAAGATATATAGAAATGGAAGTTTGGATTGGACTGGAATAGATAGCAATAATTATGGCATTTCTAATTCTAATTATTTACGTTTTTTTGTTGATGATGGTAGTGAAGCAGCAGCAGGTGCTGTGGATTATATTCAGATATACGATGGCGTAGTAAATGGTACTACACCTACCCCAGCTCTGTCTACAAGCAATACAAATTTTGGCAATGTTCGTGTAGGGACAAGTGTAACTGCTAGTGTCACTGTAACTAACAGTGGAGCTTCTGGTTCTACTTTAACGGGGACGATTGGAGCAGCTTCTGGCAGTGAATTCTCTCCTACGTCTGGAACACAAAGCTTCTCTCTTGGACAAAATGCATCCAATAGCCGCACTTTCACGTATACTCCTTCAGCAAGAGGTGCAGATTCTACGACTATTAGCATCAATAGCAATGCTACAAATACTACTGCAACATTGACAGGAACAGGTGTCAGCCCTGTCTATTCTAGTTCTATTTCATCTGGCAGTACGATTGATTTTGGCATAGTAGATAAAAATTCCACCGCAACAAGAACTTTGAGTATCCAAAACCTTACACCTGATGCTAACCTTGGCAATCTGACAAACTTAACCATATTGAGTGCTACTATATCTGGTCTTGATTCATCTTATTATAGCATAGAAAACTTCACTCCAGGCACTATATTAGTTAAGAATGGCACACTGGATATGCTTATTCGAGTTACAAATAATGATCATATAGTAGAAAGAAGAGATGCAGTATTGACAATTGTTACAGATGCAAATGCAGCGTTAGGAATGGCTGGAAATATCTATACATACAATTTGACGGCATATTTAGTCCCAGAATCATCTTCCTTTTTATTTCTGAGCATTGCGAGCGTATTTTTCTGTTTTACTCGACAAAAATTTTCTATAAGGAAGAAATCATAAGGATTACCAGGGGCAATGCCCCTGGCTATTATATTTCGCCCCTTCGGGGCTAAGATTACAATATAGATTAAAGTGTATTTAGCACTAAAGCTATAATTTCCTATACAGTGAGATACTCAAAATTATTAAACTCCCACACTAAAAGCGTAGGACTAAACTTAGCGGCATCTGACAAAAAAAATCAGGGATAAAATGCTCAGGAATCCTAAGACGAATGTGGCTGGCTCAGGAACGGCATAGGTGGCTTCAATGAAAACATTATCCACACCCCAGGATTCGTCCGATATATCTTGATCCAATGAACATCCAAAACCTAGTTTCAAAGTGGTAATGCTTGTGTTGGTAAGATCTATTGTATAGCGAAAAAATTCATCTGCCCACGTACCAAACCCAATGTTGGTTGTTCCTGGAGTCAAGTTTATAGCATTAGCAGGCTTATCTTCATTGCTGTAATGAGAGTTTGTCCAAAAAGGGTTGCTCTGGTATAAAGAGTCGTTGATGTAAATATAGAAAGACTCTCCATCCCAGGAATCAAATTCATAAAAATCGAATTGGATTCTAATGCTTTTAAGTCCAGCATTCAAAGAGTAGCTTTTATAAATGCCCTGCGCTCCACCTGTGCCAGCGAATCTTCCCAAAAAATATGTCCCATTCACATATTCTCTTGTCGTGTTGTTCCAGCCTGCTGCTCCCGATTCAAAATTTTCATTCGTGATTACATCAGCATGGATCTGGAGCATTGACAAAAGGCATAACAGAAAAAAAAATTTTTTCATAGGCATTGCTCCTTTCTATTGAAATCTGCCTGATATGATTTTAACAAGCTCAAAAAAATTAAAAATTCTTAAATTCAATATACTTTATTTAGATCTATCTTGTCAAATGAAAAATATTACAAAAAAGCTTCATGTACCTTGGCTATGGCATCCAACCAGTGTTTTTTCTTTTCTTCTATTTCCAGAGAAAGAGAAAAAATACGTTTTGTTTCTTTGCTTTTGAGATAGTCTATAAATTTTTCCTGAAAAGAGCCTAATTTTTTTTCCAGGGCTTTTGTATGTTGAAGGTAGAAGACTTGCTGTGCAGTATCCAGTGCGGGAGATACCAGCGATTCCAAGATTCCCTGGAGTACATTTCCTTTGGTAGATTGCATGGAAAGGCCTAATTCCGATTGCCAGATTCTTTTCATTTCTTTCTGATAGAAGTCCTGGCTGATCTGCCAGAGAGATGTTCCTATCTTACTTTCTGAATTCGTGCTGGCAATTCCCGCTTTAATTCTTTTTTGTAAGAATGCAGTAAAAAATTCTGTAATATTTTCTGAGCCTGGAGCTTCTGTGTAGGCTCTCTTTTTTCCTTGCAGGATGAGAGAGCCTGAACCGCCCACAGGGGAGAGTCCATAATAATAAGATAGACCCATAGCAAAGGAATTACTCTGCGAGGATAGGCAATCTAAAACAGCAATAGCATTAAAGAAATTAAGGTAGTTTTCTAAAAATTCGGGAGCAGCCTGGTGTTCCGTGGGAATACCCATCCCTATGTGAGAAAGAAAATAAGGAAGATTTTTTTCTTTCAGGATGCCTGTAAAATAGGCTATGCCTCTCCTTCTTGCTTTCATAAGCAACTCATGCAATTGCTCATTCAGCCCAATAACGACAATCTGTACGCTGCTACCTTCTTCTCCTCCTACTTTGTATTCTGCACCAGGTACAATGCAGCCAGGACATTCTTGCTCCAGCCTTAAAGCATCTTGTATGCTATGCAAATTGGTAATGGCTATAGCATCCAATCCATAAATATGAAGAGTTTCCAGAATGATTTCGCGGGTTTTTTTAGGTGCTAGATTCTGGGAAAGTGTATGATTGTGAAGGTCTATTTTCAAAAGATTTTCCTTCGTGCTAATTTTTTAGAATTTTGTCTTATAAAAAATTGTGGCCGCAGGGTTGTGCCGAAAAAGCCATATCTGCTCAAAAGTCTAACGCCAGCACAATCCCTGCGTCTTTGGTCAATACCCTTTTACTAGATCATTTAAAAAGATTCGATTCCGTTAGTCTCTATTGGCAAAAGACGCAGGGATTGCGCTGAAGGTCGTCTTTTGTGAATAGATAGCCATTTTCGGCGCAATCCTGCGGCTACAACTCATTGCAAAATAAGCGATTATTGCTTAAACCAATGTCTTAAGCTTTATAATTTTCTATCCTTTAAAATAAAAAACTACATATTTTATACAATACCATAAGCCAGCATGGCGTTCGCTACTTTGGTAAATCCTGCAATATTGGCACCCATAACATAGTTGCCTTTTTTGCCATAGTATTCAGCAGCATCCAGACAGGATTTGTGGATATTTTTCATAATCTCCCTTAAACGAGCATCCACTTCTTCTCTACCCCATCTGTAGCGCAGACTGTTTTGACTCATTTCCAGACCAGAAGTCGCTACTCCGCCTGCATTCGCAGCTTTTCCAGGGCCATATAGAACATTATGATCCAGATATATATTGATGGCTTCTGGAGTGGAGGGCATGTTGGCACCTTCGGAAACACAGAAACAGCCATTTTTCACGAGAGCCTCAGCGTGTTCTTTGGAAACTTCATTTTGAGTAGCTGAGGGGAAGGCACAATCTAATTTTATACCTTGCTCTTTCACTACATCCCAAACACTCTTTTGGCTATAAAAAGGAACATTGTACTTGTCGCTATACTCTTTAATTCTCCCTCTTCTCAGGTTTTTTAGATCCATGATAAAAGCGAGCTTACTGCTATCGATTCCTGACTCATCTAAAATTGCGCCATCGGAATCGCCCAGAGTAATGACTTTTCCTCCCATTTGGTTTACTTTTTCTACTGTATACTGAGCAACATTACCAGAACCACTTACGACACATACTTTTCCTTTTAAATCCAAACTACGAGTGGCGAGCATCTCGGCTGCAAAATAGGTAGCACCATATCCTGTAGCTTCTGGACGTATCAGGCTTCCACCATATTCCAGACCCTTGCCAGTCAATACTCCTGTATGCTCGTTTCGTATTTTTTTATAATATCCATACAGAAATCCTATTTCTCTTCCCCCAACTCCGATATCGCCAGCAGGAACATCGACATCAGCACCAATATGGCGATAGAGTTCTCTCATGAACGCCTGGCAGAACTTCATGACATCATTGTCCGATTTTCCTTTGGGATCGAAATCAGAACCGCCTTTCGCTCCGCCCATAGGAAGGGTAGTGAGAGAATTTTTAAAAATTTGCTCAAAGCCCAGGAATTTAATGATACCTAAATTGACAGAAGGATGGAAGCGAAGTCCGCCTTTATAAGGTCCAATGGCATTGTTGAACTGTACCCTGAATCCTCGATTGATCTGCACTTTTCCATTATCATCTAACCAGGGTACGCGGAAAATGATCATTCTGTCTGGTTCAATGATTCTTTCGTAAATACCAGCTTTTACATATTCAGGATGCTTGTCTACCGTAGGTTTTAAGGTTTCCATAACCTCAATAACGGCCTGGATGAATTCTGGCTGATCATGATCTTTTTGCTTTGCTTTGGCAATGACTTTATCAATGACTATAGACATAAAACATCTCCTAAAAATTGGATAAAAAAAATAAACATTAACGACTTGTTATTGACAAAAGACGCAGGGATTGCGCTGGTGTCAGACTTTTGAGCAGGCATGACTTTTTCGGCGCAACCCTGCGGCTACAATCTTAACTATAGACATAAAACATCTTTTAAAAATTGGATAAGAGAAAGAGTAAACACTATGATTTTTCGTTTTTCAAAGGAAGTCTTCTGGCAGCATCGGTAACAGCATTTATCTTTACCGCATAGCCGATCTGGTTTGCGATATCTTCATCGCTTACGAAGTAGACATCGAGAAGGTTCTCGTTTTTGCATCCTGTACGAAGATAATTTCTATCGGCGAGGGATAGCCCCCATCCTTCGAGCCATAGCATCAATTTTTCCTTTTGTTCTTCTGTGCCGATGAAATGCACCAGAAGATCAATATCGCTGCATGGGCCTGCGGAGGCATTTTTACTGCTGCCGAATATATAAAGCCCCTTGACTCCAAAACGACTTCCATCCAAAGAGCCTGCGATTTTTTCTGCGATGTAGGATCTCCAACGCCAGAAATCATCTCCATGTCTTTCTATATTTTCTGCTTTTTCGACATAGTTCTGAGGTTTCAAAGCTGGATCGCTGAAAAATGCCACAGCTCTGTTTAAATCGCCGTTCATCAAGATACGCAAGATCATACCATTGGTTATGGTAGAAATATCGATAACATGAATGGTGTCAGACAAAAAGGCATATTCAGGCAATATTTTCCCTAAGATATTCGGAGAGGCTTTAAAAAATGCCTCCTGAAAAATTACGTTTTCCGTGTCTGGGTATAAAGGCAGATATCGAATCGAAGATTCCACTAAATCCTGGAAAAAATGAGTCCCAAAGGAAAGCTCAGGCACATAATTTCCTTTTTTTCTGGCAATTTCTATAAGCATAGCCGTTCTGCTGATATCCGAGTAAGTAACGTTGACTCCAAGCTTGATATCCCCTCGGCTGCCCCATCGTCCTGGCCCCATGAGAATGAATTGGCGTTTAGGCAATAGCTGGTTCAACTTCCCTACAGCCTTTCCTACGCTTTTGAGATGCTCCAGATCGCTTAAATTGTTATAGGACTCAGGATCTACATAGACAACATGGGTAATATCAGGAACAAGGCCATTAGAAATATTCTGGTTGGCGGAAAATAGAATCTTTTGTGAAGGGATATTGTCAGGTATTGGAGAAGGCAAAAGCTCACTGGAATAGCATTGAGGCCTGCATTGTAATAGATATAGATATTGTCCATCGTGAGCAAATTCAATATCTACAGGGTTTTCCATCTTTTCCTGGATAAGTTTGAGCAAAGCTCCGATTTGTTTGACAAATTTGCCTCTTCGGAAAAGCCCTTCAAAGTTTACAATCAAAGAATCTTTTTGGAAATGAATTCTGAAGATAGAGGAGGGAACTTCCATACAATCTTCTTTCTCGATGGACACCATCTGTTCTATACCAGGAATCCTGTCTCCATATTTCTTTAAAAGGCTTGAAATTTCAATCGTTTCAAAACGATTCGTCTCCAGATTGATGACATCCAGATTTCTGATGCTATAACGGATCATGTCTTCCTGAGACAGATTGAGCCTCATGTCTGGCTGCCCAGGAGAAACCAGTACAGGATAATCATCGGACGTACGATCTACAGCACGCGTTCCAAGACCAGGAACCATTCGGATCAAGCCATCTTCTCTCGAAATACGAGGAGACCATCGAAATTCATTGCTGCTAAAAGCTACGCCTGCAAAAGAAGGGAAAAAATATTTATCTATCTTGTTTCCAACCACCTGCTGGATGATAATTCCCATCTCTTCATTGAAATCCAGAAGCTCACGTTCCATTCTATATTCGATAGGATCAGGGCCGAAGGTAGAGGCATATACTTCAGCAATAGCATCCATCAAGGCTGCCAGTTTTTCTTCCTTTTTCCCCTGGTTAGCAAGAAAGAGACTTTTATATTTGCCAGAAAAGGTAGATCCAAGACGATCTTCCAAAAGGCTGGAGCTTCTTACGATAATCGGGCTATCGCCCATATCATCAATAGCTAAAGAAAGACCTTTTACCATTTCGGGGGGAAAATGGGAATTTTTGAAAATTTGCACGATATGTGGGTAATCCAGTTGTATTTCGTTAATATTTTTATATTTTTGCTCTAGCACATCTTCCAGATTGTTATAGTCAATGAAGCTCATAAGGCCATCGGAAGTTATATACCAGCTTTTAGGAACACGGAGATTGTCAAACAATTCTGAATATTGGTTGGCTTTTCTGGCGATTTTGGATGCTAGAAACAGACCAGCACTCTTCCCGCCTAAATGACCATGGCTTTTAGCAGGATAGACAATGTGCTGGGCAAGATCGCTAAAGTCTCTGACTTCGATAAATTGGGATGCGATATTGATGAATTTGAGATGATCGGAAAAAAAACGCCGAATCAAAGATACCTGTATTCCTTTTTCAATGGGCGCAGAGAACCTGAAGCCCTCTGATTCCATATAGCTATAGCGAGTCACAGCTTCGATTATGTCGGATAGAGAAGAAGATGGTTGGTTGATGGCTTTTATCCAAAAACGGGATTTATCTTCTCGAATCCATTTCTGAATCAAGGAAATAATGCGGTCTCCACTCAAATTTTCAGATGCAATGCGAAAGACTTCGCTGCTCAGTTTCAGGATGTCTGTCATAGGCTGTTTCTGACTGGGTTGATTGCTCTCACCAAAAGCCTGCACTCCTGATGTACGATTGATATTGAATTGCTGCAATAAAGCTTCTGCATCTTTAATACCATTCAAGGCAAGATAATGAATCATTTTTTGAGATATATACAGATACAATTTTTGATCCATGCTCCTGAGCAGTTGCGCAATTCTCTCCCATTCCTGCATTTGGTCTTTATCTTTATCCATTTCATGGAATAATTTACGCAATCTTTTATACAAAACAGTATGGCCGATGCGCTCTGCAATAGTATTGATCAGCTTTGTTTCTTCTTTCAAGAAAGGACCGTGATCACTTCTAGGCACTTCTTGCAAATAAAAAACAGATATTGTCCCAGCGACTTTATCCTGGATTTTGATTTCCGCACTTTGTGACCAGATACTTTCTTCAAACTCGGAAAATTTATAAACCTGGTTTTCATACACTATTTTAGCCCGACAAATCTCTGGAAATTGCCAGCCACAGGGTACGACTTCCAAGATTTTATAAAACAATCCTTCGATAGGTATATCCGTTGAACCAAGTAACTCCTCGATTTGATAAAGACAATTCAGCTCTTTTGCTCGTTCTTGTAAATCCCTCATCAAAATATCAAATTTTTCGTCTCGGATAATTCTATCCATAATAAACGACCCCTTTCTTCCATTTCCTAGGGCGTTGCTAGTATATATAGGCCTTTCAGTCCAAAGATTAAAGCTTCTGGTAATATAACTCGTAGACCTATATAAATAACAAAGCCTGCTCTTAGTAAATTTTTCCTGTGCCAGATGAGCAGTGCTATGATAATAGCATCTGCTCCAGCAGGCGGTATTCAGCCTTATTTTTTTATAGACTATACATACTACAGATTCTGTTAGAATCAGTTATATATACTATTTTTCTTCTACAGTGTTATTTTTCAAAATAGCACCTGTTCTTTTTCTGCCATCCATAATCACTGTAAGTGGTTTCTCCAATCGAATATGATAAAAATGTTCGGTAGCATTTATGACCTGCTGTTTCTTGAGCCATTCCCAATCCACAAAACTATCTTTCTCTCCAAAAGGAATATAAAAATAGGCAATACTAGAGGAAGTCATATTATGAAAGAAATGAGATCCCATAGAGGCATCTACCTGAAAGTTGGGAAGTCCATATTCTATAATGACTTGAGAGTTGCATATCTGCTCCCATCTGACAGGGATACCAAGCCAGCGATCTTTACTACCCCATCGTCCATGGCCCAATAGTATATACTTGCGATTTTCTTTTCTCAGTTCACTATTCAGTTGTCCGACTTCCTGGGCCATTTCTTGTGTCAATGCACGGTCGAATTTTTCAGGGGGAACATAGACCATGTCGTAGATGTTCTCGATATTTTTATTTCCTATGCTATGTCTGGAGCTGATGAGCAAATTGCTAAAATCGAGATTATAGGATTTGTTTTGATCTTCCTGGGAACTTTGCAATAGATGTTTGATCTGTAAAAGGTAGAATGTGTCTTTTTTATTTTCTTTACGACTGAGATCTACAGCAAATTCCATTTCTACAGGAGTCCCCATTGCCATGCTGATAATTTCGAGAAGATTTTGTAAAATTTTTGCCAGAGGGAAATAATCATATTTCAAGATATATTCGAAATTGAGGATTCTGGGACCGATGGTATGCAGACCAGGCCGAGTTCTTTGATTTTCTATATCCCAAACCGATGCGAGATGTTCTAAGGTACCGTCTTCCTCTGCCTGGTTTAGGGAAAATTTTTTCAAAGTCGCATCTTCTCCATCGATGAGTTGTATTTGCTGTTTCGACATATCGAGGGCATAAAAAGAAGTCTGAGAATTTTTCAAAAGTTCCTGCGCACTGTAGATATCCATATTGGGTCGGCGTGGGCAAAAAATATAAGATTTTGCACCTTCCACCACATATTGCCCTAAACCTAGAGCGATTGCGGTAATCCCATCTTCTGGCTCCAGAGAAGAATAAGGATAGTAGTTATAAGACTGGGCTACACCTGATATATGAGGATAAAAGCGATCTTTGATTTGCTGTCCTACTACTTCCTGAACAACGATGGCCATTTTTTCTTCTTCCAGACTATATTGGATGGATTCAAAGTATGCCTGAGCGGAAGGGGAATACATGCAGGCGAAAATAAGCTTGATAGCATCGCTGAGTTGCAAGAGACGGACATAAAAATCGGGGTGGTTGTTGGGCAAAAGGAAGGTATCATAGATGCCAGAAAAGGGTTGTGAAATGGAGTCTTCAAATAATCCTGAAGACCTTACTGCCAGAGGGCTTGTAAATTGTTGGAGATAGGTAGTCAACTTTTTCATCAAGTCATTGGACAGATTGCCTCTCAAGAACCGTCGCTGGATTTCCTTATAATCCTGCGTTTTCTGCAGAATATTCACAAGCCCATTGCGATTCAAGAAGCTTTCAAATTCTAGGGTACCAATGATGACGGTTTGAGGAATCTTGATATCAATATCTTCTACGATATTTTTCATATCCATATTATGAAGGAGCATATTCAAGAAGGCAATTCCACGGCCTTTCCCTCCAAGAGCACCTTCTGCAAGCTTTATAATCGGACCTGATCTTTTGAGAAGGTTAGAATCGTAAGACATTACTCTGCCACGCGTATTGTGATAATAAACTTCTTTGCAGACACCGATTAAATATTGCCGTAAGTCTTCCGTTATAGGAAAGTCTTTCACCGTGCGAACCCGTACTTTCTTTGCTATTTGGATTTCTCCGCGAGCCATCAGCCATGCAGAAAAATGATTGCGGGAAGCATGATAAATCAGAGAATCTTCAGGAACACGGTTAAGACATCCTTCAAACTCCTTTAAATTTCTTGCGGACATGATCAGATCACCATTGTGGTCGCGGAAATCAAAATCCCCGAATCCTAGATTTTTCACAATGAATCGCTGAATATCTTGCGCCAAAGTTTCAGAGCTTTTATTAATAAAATGAGCCTTAAGTTCCTGAGCTTTGGAGGCTGTCCCACTTTCAAAAGATTGCAAAAGGGCTGGCATATCTAATGTCTCGGATTGAATATGGCGGATAAATTTATATCCCGCTTCTTCATCCTGTTTACCCTCTTTAGGAAAACAAACATCGGAGATAACGCACAAAAGATAATTTTTATATCGATTGAACAGGACGACCGCTTCTTCATAGGTTCTTGCGAGAAGGACTTTAGGCCTCGCCCTCATCCGCAATAATTTTTGCGTATCATCGTATTCCTGAGAAATGAGATTCTTTATTTGCTCAATGATCTGTCCATAGAGAATCGGAAGGTAACGAGAGTAATAGCGAATGGAATCCTCGATCAGCAAAACGACTCTGACCATTCCTATCTGAGTGTCGTGGTCGACATTATACTTATCTTCTATGTACTTCGTCATGGCTACAAAAATTTTGGGATCGCTATTCCATACGAAAACTCCATCAATCGTTCGAAGCTTATCTTCCTGGTTCAGACAAAGCAAATCAGAATTTTGATTGAATAAAAGAAGAATGGGGATGTTTGGCCGAATCGCTTTGATCTTCCGACTCAGCTCAAAAGGATTGCTTTGTTCTATCTGCATGGTGAGGATGATCATCTGGTAATCGCTTTCCTGGATCTTCGCAATCGCATCCTCACTGCATGTAACGCTCGTAATTCTGGGCGCATTGGAAAGATTCAACTGAGAATACTCTCCGAACAATTTTTCTGTAAGGAGATCTTCCTGCTCCAGAATATAGGCATTGTAAATAGTAGCCACCAATAGGATCTCTCGTACCCGAAAGGGCATAAGGTCTTGAAAGATCTGGTTGTCGTATTTATATTTGCTGAAAAATCTGTTTAATATTTCTTTTGAGATCATAGCAACTCCAAAAAGCTTCTGATCTAAAAGCATCTGTTAGTTTATATTGCGAACGGCCATAAAAAAATAGAAGTAAGGAATAAGAATTAAATAAGTTCATGCATAGGAAATTATAGTTATTAGTGATAAATGCACTTTAAGCTATATTCCAAATCTTAGCCCTGAAGGGGCGAAATATAATAGCCAGGGGCAACGCCCCTGGTAAGTTTTAGCCTGCACAGGCTTTTCTTCGTGTATATTGAGGCATCGGTACAAAAATCGATAGAAGCCTTCTTTACATAATTTTTTCTAAGGTAACGGGTTTTTCTAAATCCAGATTTCCTGATTCCAGGGTTTTTTGCGACATCATTACAATTCCTGGCTTGTTGTGAATCTTGCCAGCTTTTACATGGATAGATTTCAATCCACCTGTCCATGCGCGGGCATCAGAAACATACATCAAATCGCCTTCTTTTGCATAGAGTGTCCTGGCCATCTCTTCGCTGATAGAAATGATATTTAACTCCATATCCGTGATTTCCAATTGTGCCTGGATTTTTATTCCGATACCTTCTTCGCTAGGCTCAGAGCCTTTGAAAGCTTTTTGGGCTTCAGGAATCGTTGCCAGAACAAGCCCAGAGATTTCTTTTTCTTCTTTGGGTTTTGTGAAAAGGGATACTACAACGGCAATGGTAAGAGAGACAACGAAGCCAAACAACGATCTCATGTAGCTGAATTCACTGCCTTGTTCTCCATGAGCCAGAGGTCTGACAAGAGCAGGAAACCATAGAGACAGACAGCTCAAACTAAAGCCAACCACGAGGGTATAGAAGGCAGCGCAGGGAGTAAATCTTTTCCATATCGCGCCCAATGCAATAACAACGACCATAGGCGGGGTGACAACAGAAGTAAAGTGGCTAAATCCCTGGAAAATATTCTTGAATTGTGCGAACATAGGGACAAGCATAATGCCTAAAACAGTAGCTACGATTGCAAAATTTCTTGCTATTTTCAGATAGTATTCATCGGGTTTTCCTGGTCTGATCTTAGCTCGCCATATATCATTCACAGCCACAGCGGAAACAGCGTTGATTAATGCATCTACTGTAGACATGAGGGCAGCAATCAAAGCAGCTATCACAAATCCAAAAACACCAGGAGGGCAAACGAAGTTGGAAAGAGTGACAAAAATATTCTTTGGCTCGATGTTCTTAGCTATGGATAGATCGGCAACAGGCATCATGGCTTTGTAAATCCATCCAGCACTGCTAACGGCAATAGCTGCTATGGGCATGAGAAGCAAGACAACGATGGTTATTGATTTTTTCCCTTCTCTTACGCTTTTAGCAGACATGAATCTCATGAGCATGGCCTGGTTCATGCAATAGAAAGCAATGCTTCCTGTGATGGCATCGGACCAGAAAGTCCCTACTGTATGATATTCGGAAGGAGAATTGAAACCAGCAAAGGGCAATTTGTGACTGACGGGCAAATTGTTCCAGAAAACATCCAATCCCCCTAACTTGATCACACCAAAAACAAAGATAGTCAAACCCGCTCCCACCAAAATCAAACCCTGACCAAAATCTGCCATAATGACGGAGGTCTGGCCTCCATGGTACATATAAAGCAGAGAAACAATAGCAACAACTACAACGCATATATAAAGATCCACGCCCAGAATGCCTCTTACCGCAACCCCCATAGTGTAAAGGTTTTGGCCAATATAGCCTATAAGGTAAACTAAAATAATACATAAGACGGCTGTTCTTGTTTTTTCGTCGAATCTTCTGGCAAAATATTCAGGAATGGAAGCAACACGCGAATAGTAGATGATAGGAAGCCATACGAGGATAAAGAGAGGGATAATATACCAATCATTGGTATAGCACATGATCGAGCTAATTCCAGCCTGGTATCCTATTTCCGAATACATGATAAAGCTATAAGAGCCTATCAAGGTAGCGACACAGGAAATAGCGACAAGCCACCAGGAAAAACGCTGGCTGCTAAAAAAAAATTCGTGAGTGGATTTTGTGTTGCGGCCAAACCACAAACCACAGGCAACAATTCCGATAAAATATATTGCAATCACAATATAATCAGCAAAATGTACATTGATATTCACGCTATATCCCTTTCCTTATTTTGTAACAAAATAAATCCATAAAGCATGTCCAATGAAAAAATAAAGAAAACCACCGATAAGCATTATAAAAGTACGCTTTCCTTCTTTGGACTGAAGCACAAGTACTTTTGTACGGATTGCAGCAAAAATAATGAAAAAAAAGAAAAATCCGCCGACAACATATTGATATACAAAAGATAACCAATGTTCGGGCATACTGAATCCTTTCTCGTTTTACAAAAATTTTGTAAAGGCCATATTTACAAATAAGAAAATATTTTAGCCGATATTGAAAAGCGTGTCAAGACAACAAAAAAAATCTGGGTAAAACAAAATCTTAAAATTTTTGTTTGATTTTTCTTCTCAAGGCATTAAAATACAAATAAGAATTTATTATTTATATCAGATTCATAGAGTTGCAAAAAATTTGCTTAATAAGGAAAGAGAATGGAACAATCGGATCCCAAGTCGCTATTTGCCTGTGAAGGTGTTCTGGAAACGATCATATACACATCCGAAGAAACGCATTTCACGGTAGCCCGACTCAGAGAGAATGAAGATAGTCCTTGCATTACCATTGTCGGGACTATTATGGCAACAAACCAGGGCGAAAGAGTGAGGGTGTCAGGCTATTGGGTCAACCATCCTAAATATGGGAAGCAACTAAGTGTGCAGGCGTTTTATGTGGTTTTGCCAACAGGAAAAGAAGCAATAAGGGATTATCTTGCCTCTGGGATTGTTAAAGGCATAGGAGAATCGCTTGCGGATAAAATTGTAAAGCATTTTGGGGAAGATACCTTTACCATTTTAGACAAAGAACCTGAAAAGATCATGGAAATCCCTGGTATTGGAAAGAAAAAAAAAATTATGATCCTGAATTCCTGGAAATCGCAAAGAGGAATTCATGAGGCGATGCTTTTTCTTTCTCAGCATGGTATACGAGGGGTCAGAGCTGCCAAGATCTGCGATTATTACAGCGGAAATGTAATTTCCGTCCTGAAAAATCATCCTTACAGGCTTGCTCTGGACATCGATGGGATCGGCTTTACCATTGCAGACCAGATAGCAAGAAAAGTAGGGCTTCCTGAAGATGATCCTGAAAGAATGGAAGCCGCACTTGTGCATGTACTCAAAGAGAGCCATCTTCAAGGCCACTGCTATCTTCCTGAGGCCAGGCTATTGCAGAATACCCAGGAACTCCTTCGTTTATCTATAGAAAAAATTGAACCAGTCCTTTCCGATATGGTAGAAAAAGCGTCCATCTATCGCCTGGATCAAAAAGAAAAGCCTGTCTACACTAAAAATATGTATTTTTATGAGAACAAGGTCGCTGAGCTTCTTACGAGAATCGCATACAATAGTACCAATCGTATTTTTCCCGATGTGGAAATCACCATAGACGATGTAGAAAAGGAAATGAGAATCCATTTTGAAGGAGAACAAAGGCGGGCTGTACGGGATTCTCTCAAAGATAAAATTTGTATCATAACAGGCGGCCCTGGAGTAGGAAAAACGACTATAATCAGAGCACTTGTCCATATTTTAAATAAAAGACAGCTTAGAATCGCCCTGGCTGCACCTACGGGAAGAGCTGCAAAAAGATTGTCTGAAGCAACGGATTCTTCGGCAAGCACAATCCATCGTCTTTTGAAATTCAATCCGCATAAAGGAAAATTTGAACAAAATAGTAACAGCCCTCTTGAGGTGGATCACGTAATTATAGATGAGACATCTATGGTGGATATCAGCCTTGCTTATTATCTTTTGTCCGCCTTGCCAAAAGGAGCTGGGATCACCTTTGTCGGAGATGCTGACCAGCTTCCTTCTGTAGGTCCGGGCAACTTTCTTGCAGATATGATTTCCAGTGAGTTCTGCCAGGTTGTCAGATTGACAAAAATTTTTCGCCAGGCAGAAGGCTCTTCCATTGTCCATGTTGCGCATAAAATCAATTCAGGGGAAATCCCTGTTATCAACAACCATCCTGAATCGGATATATTTTTTTTACAAGAAGAAGATGCTGAAAAGGGTGCCAATACGATTGTCGAACTTTTGAGCCAACGTCTTCCCAAAAGATATGGCTTTTGCCCTTTGCGGGAAATCCAGATTTTAACTCCTATGTACAGGGGAGACGTAGGTGCTGATAATTTGAATCGCCTTCTTGCCGATGCCTTGAATAAAGAAGGCCGAGCTTTGGATAATAAGGAATTCAGGGAAGGTGATAAGGTAATGCAGATTGTAAATAATTATGAAAAAGATATTTACAATGGCGATATTGGGATTATAGAATCTTTTAACAAAGTGGATAAAACTCTTACAATCCGTTTTGACAATAGAGGGATTACATACCAGGAATCCGAGCTAGATGAAGTAGTGAGGGCCTATGCTATCAGCATCCATAAGTCTCAAGGGAGCGAATACCCTGCTGTGGTGATTCCTCTTTTCAATGAACATTACATCATGCTGGAGCGCAATCTTGTGTATACCGCAATTACAAGAGGTAAAAAGCTTGTGGTTCTCTTAGGCAACTGGCGAGCCTTGCAGATTGCCATAAAAAAAATACGGGCGCGCAGTCGCTATACCTTGCTTGCAGAGCTTTTAAGAGATCCTGGAAGCATACCCAAAATATCTAAAGAATAAGGGGAGGTAATTATGGCAAATCAAAAACAGCTTGATATCTTGAAAAATTCCATAGCCCAGAACAATCGCTGTAAGGCATGGAATCAATGGAGAGAGGAAAATCCTTACGAAAAAATTGCTCTCCAGGAAGCGGACCTCTCTGGCATGGATTTGCAGGGAGCGAATCTTCAGGAAGCAAACTTAGAGGGAATCAAATTACAAGGTGCTAATCTACATAAAGCATCTCTTTTTAAATCGCTACTGAATAAAGCAGATTTGAGCCAGGCAGACCTTACAGGCGCAAGGTTAAGCGCGGCGAGCTTTCGTGGTGCAATTTTGCGAGGTGCTAAAATGAGCCAGGCTTCTTTAAGAGAGTGTGATTTTAGTGCCAGTAAAATGGCTGGTGCAGATTTTAGCTATTGCAGGATGATAAAGGTAAATCTTTGCCGCGCTGCCTTAAATGTAGCTATTTTTAAAAATGCAGACATGACACAGGCCAACTTAAATGTAGCAGATTTAAGCAGTGCGAATTTTGAAGGCGCAAATTTGACACAGGCCAATCTATGTGCTGCGGATGCAAGAGGAAGCGAATGGCTGAATGCCAATTTGCAAGAAGCCAATCTCCAGGGAATCAATCTGCAGGGGGCAAAGGTTCATGGATCGAATTTGCAAGGATGCAATCTGGAAAGAGCCAATTTACAAAGGGCTTCTTTCTATCAATCGAATCTTATAAAAGCGAATTTACAAGGGGTGAAAGCCCAATGGGGAAAATTTCCTGAAACCAACTTTCAGGAAGCCAACCTCCACGAAGCTCAATTTCAGGAAGCTAAATGCCAGGGAGCCAGCTTCAAAAAGGCCTGCATGAATAAAACCTATTTTCAAAAAGCACTTCTGGCCAAAGCAGATATGAGAGGTGCTTTGATTCTGGATGCCAATCTACAAGATGCTGATTTAAGCAATGCGAATTTAGGAGGAGCAGATTTAAGAGGTGCGAATATGAGCCTGGCTGACCTGACCTGTACTGCTTTTGCCTCCGATTCTTTTGGTGAAGCTTTGCATCTGACAGTAGATCAGCTATGCCAGACGCGTAAAATACAAAAAATACAGGGCATACCAGAAGATATGCTCAGGCAAGTGACAAGGCGATGCCCTAGATTGGTTCCATAAATGGCATCGGTCCAAAATGATTTGTTGCAATATAAAAATATTGCATAAGGTGTGTACGATATCTTTTGACAACAAGGAGTATAAGAATGGGTGATTATTTAGCGATTTTTATTTCTGTCGCTACGTTTGCTTTTACCTTGTACCAATGGCTTTTTGCCATGAATTCCAGACGGCCTCGGCTTCAGGCTCATAATTTTAAACCATTGAACATTTCTCATAATAAAGATTATGGGTATTTTGATATTCAGATGCCTATGGATTTATTTGTAATCAACTTGAGCGAGCTTCCCAATTCGATTTTGGAAATGAAGCTGTATGCTAAAATAGGGAAAGAATGGATCGAAGGAAAATTCATTGATTACAGCAGATGGGATACTTCTAAGCCCAAATATAATCCCTTTCCTGTATTGATCCAGGGACATACCTATTTCAAATTGAGCGGAAAAGATGGAAAATATCCCTATGTCTATGAATTCCAGGGAAATCCTACGGAAAAAGATTGGGAAAATCTGGTACTTTGCCTGGATATTTACGATCAATATGGAAAAGTACACAGAAGTACGATCTCGAAACGCAAACATTTTGCTAAACTGGAAGTAGAGCCTTATATATATTCTAAAAATGAGCTGGTAAAATGGTCTATGTCCGATCCAGACTATCCAGGAGAAACCTCTATCTATAGAATCAACTATATTCCTGAATATACGATCAATAGCGTTCTAAATCCAACGATTTCTTTGCAACGATACTATCGCTATTCTGGTTCAGGCTCCGATATGGTCACCATCAACCGCTATTATATGAATCAGCAATGCTCGGATTGGAAAGAAAAAAAGGAAAAATTCCTTTACTCCGATTCCCTATCCTATGTACCATCGGGAATGAACGCCAAAGTCTATTTGTATCCAGAGAATGGCATCGTCAAATATTTAGAAGTCGAGATGGGCATTGGTGAAAAGAATGTAACCCAAAAAATACTCTTACCAGAGGACTTTATTGCTTCTTTAACCCAGGAAATAAAATAGACTTATGATAGCCAGCATTTTGCTGGCCATCCCAGGAGAGAAAAAATGTGCATTTTTTGTAAAATTGTTCAGGGTGAAATACCAGCCTATAAAATCTATGAAGACGAAAAAAATATAGCTTTTTTGGATATTTTTCCCAGAGCCAAAGGCCATACCCTTGTTATACCTAAAAAGCACTATGAGACGTTTGATCTCATGACACCAGAAGATTCTATGGCCTTTTCTCAGTCACTCAGCAAAGTGATACAACATCTGAAATCCAAACTCCAGAGCGATGGATATAATATTTATAGCAACAATGGAGTCATAGCAGGGCAAGAAGTGCCCCATGTACACTTTCATATTTTCCCACGATTTGCCAATAGCAAAATCAGAACTTCCTTCCCCCCCGTGCTAGAAGACATCAAAGCACAACTACCAGAGACACATAAGCAGATTACATCAACCTAACACGGATAAACCGTAATCAGAAAGAAAAAAATTTACCGCAGAGGCACAGAGGTCGCAGAGAAAAATTTTTATATTTTTTATTCTTCTCTGCGTTCTCCGCGTCTCTGCGGTGAAAAATCTTTACACTTTTGCATGAGATTTTACTTGTAAGGAATCGGAATTAAATAAGTTCCCCATTTAGACGATAAAGATAACGATTAA